>NZ_LIIN01000020.1 GCF_001634385.1 Rathayibacter tanaceti
ACCTCTGGGGCGAGGCGGCGGCGGAGGCGCTGCACCGCGGCGATCGCGTCCCCGCCCGCCGCGCGCTCGAGCGCACCGGAGACCGCGACGCTCTGGCCACACTCGCGCGACTCTTCCTGCTGGCCGATCCGGTTCCGGCCGACGACGCAGAAGAGGCGTTTGGCGCCCTCGCGCTGGAGGGAGCAGTGGAGCTGGGCCTGGTGCGCGTCGAGGCCGGAGCCGTGGTCACGGCCGCGCTCGATCTGCGGCCGTACGACGTGGTCGACGTGCGCGGCGCGGCCTCCTGGTGGATCGCCTCCGACCTCGGCGAACTCGCTCTCGGCCGGCCGCTCGACGAGGATCACGTGCTCGGCGTCGGTGGCGCGAGCCTGACCCTGACCGGCCTGATGATCCAGCGTCCGGTCGGCCGTGTCCTCGACCTCGGCACCGGCTGCGGGATCCAGGCTCTGCACGCCTCGCGTCATGCCGAGCACGTGGTCGCGACGGACGTCTCGGAGCGGGCCCTCGAGCTCGCCTCCTTCACCGCGCAGCTGAACGGGATCGAGAACATCGAGTTCCGCCGCGGCAGCCTCTACGAACCCGTTGCAGGGGAGCGGTTCGACCACATCGTGACCAATCCGCCGTTCGTGATCACGCCGCGCGCCGAGGGCGTCCCCTCCTACGAGTACCGCGACGGCGGCCTCGAGGGCGACGAGATCGTCCGCCGCGTGATCCTCGGCGCGGCCGACCACCTCGTGCCGGGCGGGGTCGCGCAGCTGCTGGGCAACTGGGAGTACCGCGAGGGAGCCGACGCCTTCGACCGGATCGCGGGCTGGCTGGCCGACGCCCGGAGCCCGCTGCAGCAGGCGCTCGAGTCCGAGCCCGCGGGGCTGGACGCCTGGATGGGCGGAACGGCCTCGCCCCTCGACGTCTGGATCGTGGAGCGTGAGCAGCAGGACCCGGCCGTGTACGCCGAGACCTGGATCCGCGACGGAGGGACGACCCGCGGCCCCGCCTTCGACGCGCTGGTGGAGGCGTGGCTGAGCGACTTCGAGCGGAGGGGGGTCACGGGGGTCGGCTTCGGCTACGTCACCCTGCGCCTCCCCGGGCGCTCGAGGCCGCCGATCCGGCGTTTCGAGCGGATCGGCACACCGGTCGCGACCGCGGGGCTCGGAGGGCATCTCGCCTCCTGCCTCGACGCCGCCGAAGCGCTCGCGCCGCTCGATGACCGCGCGCTCGCCGGGCTCGCGCTGGTGGTCGCCGGTGATGTGACGCAGGAGCGGCACTACTGGCCGGGCAACGACGACCCCACGGTGCTGCGCCTGCGGCAGGGCGGAGGCTTCGCGCGCGTCGAGGACGTCGACACGGCGCTCGCTGCGGTCGTGGGCGCCTGCGACGGCGAGCTCTCGATCGCGGCGATCGTCGCGGCGGTCGCCTCGCTGCTGCAGGTCGAGGAGGAGGCCGTCGCCGAGTCGGTCCTGCCGCGGGTACGCGAGTTCGTGGCGACGGGCCTGCTGCACCTGCCCTGAGCCGGGCCTGGGCTCAGAAGAGCGTGGCCGGGTCCTCGGCGGCGGGAGAAGCGGGTGCGGGTGCCGCTCCCGGCCACCCCGGTCCCGCGTCGACCGGTCGGCGGTTCTGGTAGGCGGTCGCCGCGTTCCGGGCGCGCACGTCCGCCGCCTCGTTCATCCGGTGGTTCGCGTGCCCCTTCACCCACTCGAAGGTGACCCGCCTGCCCTGCAGCTCCTCGTCGAGCGCCTTGATGATCTCGACGTTCATCACCGGCTTGCCGTCGGCCTTGCGCCAGCCCTTCCGCTTCCAGCCCGGCAGCCACTCGGTGCACGCCTTGATGGCGTACTGGCTGTCGCAGAGGATGTGCAGCGGCTCGTCCTCGCGCGCGGTCGCCCGGAGCAGCTCGAGGACCGCGGTGAGCTCGCCGATGTTGTTCGTGCCGTGCGACCAGCCGCCGGCCGCCCAGCGCTCGTCGTCGACGTACCAGGCCCAGCCGGCGGGGCCCGGGTTGCCCAGTGCGGACCCGTCTGCGGCGGCGATGATGCTCACGTGCGTCTCTCCTTCGTGCTCTCGGTGCTCGCGCCGGTGCGGCGCCCTCCGAGGGTAGTCGGGCAGTGACGGGCGACGGTGCGCCCGCTCCGGGAAGAAGGCGCCTCCGACCCGCGCGGGAGCGTGCCCCGTGATCCGGTCGACCGCGTCGTCAGGGCACCTCGGGCGTCCGTGGTCGTCGGCTTCCACGGCGCAGGCCGAAGGGGCGCCCGGGCTCGCTCATCCTGCGCTCGCCGCTCGCGCGAGCACATCCACCGCGTAGCCGTAGCCCGCGATCCCCGCCCCGACGATCACGCGACCGCGATGTCCGAGAGGTAGGAGTGCTGCCGGAACGGCTCGCGGCGGTGCACATTGCTCACGTGCACCTCGACCATCGGCAGCCCGGTGGCGAGCACCGCGTCGCGGATGGCCACCGACGTGTGCGTGTAGGCGCCGGCGTTGAGCACGATGCCCGAGACGGCCCCGCGGGCGGCGTGCAGCCGGTCGACGATCGCTCCCTCCGAGCTGCTCTGGAAGGTCTCGATCGCTAAGCCGTGCCGCTCGGCGGCCTCGGCGGCCAGTGCCTCCGCGTCGGCGAGGGTGTCCGAGCCGTAGAGCTCGGGCTCGCGGGTGCCGAGCAGGTTCAGGTTGGGGCCGTTGAGGACGAGGATCGGCAGCTTCACGCTCCGACCCTAGCGCCGGCCGTCCCCGCGAGCGGGAGCGGCGGCAGCGCCGCCCGCAGCGCGATCAGCTCGCGCGCGTGGGCGTCGAGGCGCCGGTCCTCATCGGTGTGCAGCTTGAGCGGAGGAACCGGCTCGGCCGCTCCATCGGCGCCGCGCACCACGAAAACGCTCCGGCACTGCGTCGTCAGCTCCAGCTCACCCGTGCGCGGGTCGCCCGAGCGCACGTGCACGGCGAGGTGCATGCTCCGGGCGCTCGTGTGGATGAGCCGCGCCTCCACTTCGACGAGGTGCCCGATGCGCACCGGCCGGTAGAAATGAATCCCGCCGGAGTAGACGGCCACCGCGTCGCGTCCGCTCCAGCGCTGCGCGACCGCGTCCGCGGCCTCGTCGATCCAGCGCATCACGATACCGCCGTGCGCGTTGCCGCCCCAGTTCACATCGTTCGGGGCGGCGAGGAAGCGGAAGACGATGCGCGGGCCGGTTCCCTCCTCCGTGTAGCTCTGTGCTCGCATCACGTCGTGCAGCTGTCGACGGCCCGCTATGCGGGCGGCCGCTCCCTCGGCGAGCGACAGGTCCTCGATCGAGCGAGGCCGCCACTTCGGGACTGTGCGGGGCCTCTTCTCGTCGTCGACCGCGACGAAGACGAGGAGGCAGTGGGTCGCATCCTCGTACCGGCCGGTCCTCGGATCCGCCTGCGCCACCTGCACGAGCACGTGCATGCTGGTGCGCCCGGTGTGGATGACGCGGGCGCTCGCCTCGATCAGGTTGCCGACCGCGATCGGCCGGGTGAAGTGCACGTTGCCGACGTAGGCCGTGACGCAGTAGCCGCCGCTCCAGCCCACCGCGCAGGCGTAACCGGCCTTGTCGATCCACTCGAGGACGCGGCCGGCTTGCACACTGCGGCCGTCGGCCGTGGCGTCCTGGGGTGCGGCGAGGAAGCGGAGGGTGATGCGGTCGTTCATCGGAGCCCGTCGTCGGAGGAGGAGAGGAAGGGTGAGGAGGAGGGGGTGGACCCGCTGGCGGGATGCGAGGAAAGGGGGATGGTCCGCCCGCGGGCCACAGGGGTGTCCGACCGGAGTCGGCTCGGTCCGGCGAGGCCGCGCTCAAGCGGCCAGCGACACCTTCTCGGCGACCAGCCGCAGGCGCAGCGCCTGGAGCTCGGCGGTCAGCTCGGGAGGCAGACGGTCGCCGAAGCGGCCGAAGAACTCCTCCGTCAGGGTGCATTCGTCGAGCCACGCCTCCACCGGCACCGAAAAGAGCTCCTCCTTCTGCTCGGCCGTGAGCGCGAGACCGTGCGTATTGATCGCGATCGGCAGGTCGCCGATGGGGCTCCGCCGCGCCTCGGCGAGACCCTCGAGCCGCCTCACCAGCCACTGCAGCACCCGTGCGTTCTCGCCGAAGCCCGGCCAGAGGAACTCGCCGTCAGCGTCCTTGCGGAACCAGTTGACCTGGAACACGGCCGGCGCCTTCTCTCCCAGCTTCTCGCCCAGCGCGAGCCAGTGCGCGAAGTAGTCCGCCATGTTGTAGCCGCAGAAGGGGAGCATCGCGAACGGGTCGCGGCGCAGCTCCCCGACGGTCCCCTCTGCCGCCGCTGTCTTCTCGGAGGCGATGGTCGCCCCGAGGAAGACTCCGTGCTGCCACGACGTGGCCTGCGTCACGAGCGGCACGTTGCTGGCCCGGCGTCCGCCGAAGACGATGGCGTCCAGCGGCACGCCTTCGAAGGCGTCCCAGTCGGAGGACAGCGACGGGCACTGCTCCGCCGGTGCGGTGAAGCGCGAGTTGGGGTGCGCCGACGGCGTGCCGGAGGCGGGGGTCCACGGCTGTCCGCGCCAGTCGGTCAGCCGCTCCGGCACCTCGTCGGTCAGTCCCTCCCACCAGACGTCGCCGTCTTCTCGGAGAGCGACGTTCGTGAAGATCGTGTTGCCCCAGAGCGTCTGCACCGCGTGCGGGTTCGAGCTCTCGCCTGTGCCGGGTGCGACGCCGAAGAAGCCGGTCTCCGGGTTCATCGCCCAGAGGCGTCCGTCCGCTCCGGGGCGCATCCAGGTGATGTCGTCGCCGAGGGTCTCGACCCGCCAGCCCGGGATCGCAGGCTGCATCATCGCCAGGTTGGTCTTGCCGCACGCGCTCGGGAACGCGGCGGCCACGTGGTAGCGCCGCCCCTCCGGCGAGACGATGCGGATCAGCAGCATGTGCTCGGCGAGCCAGCCCTCCTCGCGGCCCATGGCCGACGCGATCCGCAGGGCGAAGCACTTCTTGGCCAGCAGCGCATTGCCGCCGTAGCCGGATCCGAAGGAGACGATCTCGCGCGTCTCGGGGAACTGGGTGATGTACTTCGTCGGATTGCAGGGCCACGCCACGTCCTCGCGGGTGAGGCCGCCGGCGTCGCGGAGCGGGAGGCCGACCGAGTGCACGCCGCGCACGAACGCGGTCTCCTCCGTGAACGCAGCGAGCGGCTCCGCGCCGACGCGCGCCATGATCCGCAGGTTGAGCACGGCGTAGGCCGAGTCGGTGAGCTGCACGCCCAGCTGTGAGAGGGGGCCGCCGACCGGGCCCATCGAGAACGGGACCACGTACATCGTGCGTCCGCGCATCGCTCCGTCGAGGAACGGGGCCAGCTCGGCCTTCATCGCCGCGGGCTCGCGCCAGTTGTTCGTGGGGCCGGCGTCGGCCTGGTCGGTCGTGCAGATGAAGGTGCGGTCCTCGACCCGCGCGACGTCGTCGGGGTCCGTCCGCGCGAGGAACGAACCGGGTCGCCACTCCGGATTCAGCGGCAGGAGAGTACCGGCGGCGACCAGGCGCTCCGTGAGGCGGTACCACTCGGTTGGGGAGCCGTCGCTCCACTCGATCGCGTCGGGCTTGAGCACGGCGGCCATCTCGCGTACCCAGCGGCGCAGGGCGAGAGGCGCCGGAGGCACCGTCGGCGCGGGGACGGCTGTCGGGGCGGTCATCGTGCTCGCCTCGAGTCGGACGGTGTTGCTGTAGATGCTCATGCTGGCTCCGCTTTCGGTGGTCGTCGTCGACGGGGTGGGGAGTCGCCGGCCGGGGCCGGAGAGGGGCGCTCAGTGGCGCCTGAAGCCAGAATGGAGGAGGATCGGGACATCTTCCCGGGGCGCAGCTCATCACAAAGCAGTTTTTTTGCGCCACCGTCACAACCGACTGCTGGAGCTCGCCGTGACCGATCCCTCCGCTTCCACCGACGCCGTCCTGCTCGGCCAACGGCTGCGCCATGTCCGCGCCCAGCGCGGGCTCACTCTCGGGCAGCTCGCCGAGCGGGTGGGCGTCTCTGGGAGCCAGCTCTCGCTGATCGAGACCGGTCGGCGCGAGCCGCGGCTCTCCCTCCTCCAGCGCCTCGCCGCCGCCCTCGGGGTCGAGCTCGCCGCCCTCCTCTCGGACGAGCCGCCCAGCGAGCGGGCCGCGCTCGAGATCGAGCTCGCCCGGGTTCAGAAGGGCTCGCTCTACCGCTCCCTCGGTCTGCCCGAGTTCAAGGTCAACAAGAGCCTGACGACCCCGGTGCTGGAGGCGTTCCTCGGGGTGTACCGCGAGCTCGCCCGTCGCCGCAGCGAAGCCAGCGCCACCCCGGAGGAGGCGCGTCGCGCGAACACGGCGCAGCGCCTCCAGCTGCGCGAGCGCAACTCCTACCTGCCGGAGATCGAGGAGGTCGCCGGCGAGATGCTGCGCACCGTCGGTCACCGTGGCGGAGCGCTCACGCACAGCTCGGTCTCGAAGATGGCCCGCCACCTCGGCTTCGAGATCATCCACGTCGGCGACCTGCCGCATTCCGCCAGATCGGTGATCGATCTCGCCAACGGGCGGATCTACCTCCCGCCCGCCTCGATCCCCGGCGGGCACGGGCTGCGCGCGCTCGCGCTGCAGGCCATGGCGCACCGTCTCCTCGGCCACGAGCGACCGGCGACCTACGCCGACTTCCTCCGCCAGCGCCTCGAGATCAACTACTTCGCCGCCGCCTGCCTGATGCCCCTGGAGCCGGCGGTCGCGTTCCTCCAGGAGGCGAAGCGCGAGCGCGACATCTCGGTCGAGGACTTCCGCGACGGCTTCGGAGTCACCCACGAGGCCGCTGCGCTGCGCTTCACCAATCTGCTCACCTCGCATCTCGACATCCGGATGCACTTCCTGCGGATCCTGGGCGACGGATCGATCCAGAAGGCCTACGAGAACGACGGCCTGCCGTTGCCGACCGACGTCACCGGCGCCGTGGAGGGGCAGGTCGTCTGCCGCTACTGGTCGGCTCGGTCGGCGTTCAGCCGCACGAACCGCACGACCGAGTACTACCAGTACGTCGACACGCCGGCCGGCACCTTCTGGTCGGCCTCGCAGACCGGCACCACAGCGACGGAGGAGTTCTCGATCACTGTGGGCGTGCCCTTCGCCGAGGCGCGTTTCTTCCGTGGCCGCGACACCGACCGCCGTGAGCTGTCGCGCTGCCCCGACGAGTCGTGCTGCCGCCGCGCGCCGGCCGAGCTCGCTGCGCGCTGGGACGGCAACGCCTGGCCGAGCGCCCGCCTGCACGCGCACGTCCTCGCCCCCCTGCCCTCGGGTACCTTCCCCGGTATCGACGACGCCGAGGTCTACGAGTTCCTCGACACCCACGCCCGCGAGTCCTGACCGCCCTCGCGCCGCCCCTCGCCCCCGCCTCTCCCCCCCTTGAGATGCCACTTCGTACGCCCGCATCGGCGTGTCGCGTACCGAAGTGGCATCTCGCGGAGGGGGCTGTGGAGAACTTCTGCGGGGGTGAGGGCGGGTCGGACATCCTCGGGGCATGGACAGCGGGCAGGGCGAGGTGATGGAGTCGAGGGACGGCACGACGAGGCGCAGGCTGGCGGCCGGGCACCCCGTCGTCGTGTTCCGTGGGGCGCGGACGGCGGTCGAGCCGCTCACCGTCGACGAGCGGATCCGCGCGTACAGCGCCGTCATGCGCCCCGGCGAGTTCTTCTCGCACGGCACGGCCGCGCACCTGCTCGGCCTCCCCGGTCCCCGTCCCAGCGCGACGACTCCGCTCCACGTGTCCGTCGCGCCGCCTCAGCGTGCCGCGCGTCGAGTCGGGGTCCGCTCGCACCACCTCTGGGACGACGCCGTGACGGTGGTCGACGCGGGCTCTCCGGTCGCCGATCCGGCATCCACCTTCTGCCACCTGTCCGATTCGCGCTCGCTCGACGACCTCGTCGTCCTCGGCGACGCGATCGTCGGGCCCGACGAGGACGGCCGGAGGCGCGGGTGGCGTGTCGACCTGGAGGTGCTGGCCTCTCGCGCGGCCTCGTTCCGAGGCCGCGGCGGACGGCGGGCCCGCGACGCGGTGCCCTGGGTGCGGGTCGGCGCGGAGTCCCCGATGGAGACGCTGCTGAGACTTCTGCTCCTGCGCGCGGGCCTTCCGGAGCCGGAAGTGAACGTCGAGCTGTACGACGACGAAGGCCGATTCGTCGCGCGGGTGGACCTGCTCTACCGTGCGCGCCGTGTCGTGGTCGAGTACGACGGCGACCAGCACCGCTCGGACCGCGCACAGTACGAGCGCGACATCCGGCGCATCGAAGCGATCGAGGCCCTCGGCTACCGGGTCGTCCGCGTGCGTTCCGCCGGCGTGCTCCTCCACCCCGAGGAGACCGTCGCCCGCGTGCGTCGCGCACTGTTCGGCTGAGACCCGCGAGATGCCACTTCGGTACACGTTCTTCGGCGTGTCGCGTACTGAAGTGGCATCTCGCGGAGGGAGGGGTGGGGAGGGGGCGTCAGCCCGAGATGAGGCGCGGGCGGTGCCCTCGTCGAGGATGAGATCGGTGATGAGTCCCGCGGCGAGGGCGCCGCGCAGGCCGGGCAGCTTGGAGGCGCCCGAGACCACGCAGATGCGGCGGGAGGCGCGCCGCACCGTCGAGAGGTCGGGACCGCTTGCACGTTCGTTCATCGGGATGTCGTCCCAGGTGCCGTCGGAGCGGTAGAACACCGTCGCGACGTCGCCGACCACTCCGGAGCCGCTCAGCGAGGTGAAGTCGTCCGGCTCCAGGTAGCCGCCGATGTAGACCTTCGAGGGCACCGCGGCGAAGGGCGAGCCGAGCCCGAACAGCGCCACGTCCATCCGTTGCTGCAGCTCGAGCACCCGGCGGGTCGAGCGTTCGCGCCACAACGCCTGCTTCGTCGTCGGATCGTCGAAGAACGCCGGGACGGGGAACTGCTGCACCTTCGCGGCGTAGGCGTCGCCGAACCGGCGCAGGATCTCGCTGGAGTAGTTGATGCCCGTGGTCTCGGTGTTGCCGGCGCCGTTCAGCTGCACGATCTGCGTGTTGTGCGTCTCCTTGGCGATGAGGTGACGGCTGATCGCGCTCATCGTCGACCCCCAGGCGATGCCCACGATCATGTTCGAGTCGATGAACTGGCCGAGGATCCGCGCCGCCGAGAGGGCCACCCTCTCGAGCCGGTCGATCTCGCTGGTGTGGTCGGGTACGGGCACGATGTGCGCCGTGATGTCAAAGTGGGCGCGGACCTCGGCTGAGAGCGCACTGGCCCGATCGAGCGGCGAACGGATCTGGATGTCCACCAGCCCCGTCGCGCGCGCATGCGACAGCAGCCGCGACACCGAGGAGCGGGAGGTGTGCAGCTCGTGGGCGATGGCGTCCATCGTCAGATCCTGCATGTAGTACAGCTGTGCCGCACGCAGCGCGTCCCTCGTCTTGTCGGGATGGGTCGCGTGGGTCGTCTCGTCGAGTTCGACGACCGGTCGGACTGGGGTCATTGCCGCTCCCTGCACGTATTTCCACCCGTCTTGACCGGATGTGTTGTCCCGTCAAGGATGGCTGTATTCCTTCGCGATATCAATCGTCCATCTTTCCGGTGCACGATGGCCGGAGGCCCCGACGAAACACCTACGACACGAAGGCGAGTACGAAGTGGCACAGTCCGACGGAACTCCCGGAACCTCCGCTCTGCGTGAGAGCGTGGCTGCTCTCCGCAACACCCCCCGCGCCACGGTCCTGGTCATCGGCGGTGGCATCAACGGCATCGGGACCTTCCGCGAACTCGCGCTCAACGGCGTCGACGTCGCGCTCGTCGAGCGGGGTGACTACGTCTCCGGCGCCTCCAGCGCCTCGAGTCACATGATCCACGGCGGTATCCGCTACCTCGAGAACGGCGAGTTCCGACTCGTCAACGAGGGCGTGCACGAGCGCAACGGCCTGCTCAAGATCGCCCCCCACTACGTCAAGCCGCTGCAGACGACGATCCCGATCTACTCGACGTTCTCGGGCATCCTCGCGGCCCCGATGCGCTTCCTGACCCACAAGTCCGGCAAGCCGCAGGAGCGTGGGGCGCTGCTGATCAAGGTCGGCCTGACCCTCTACGACTTCTTCTCGCGCGACGGCGGCACGGTTCCGCGACACCAGTTCCACGGACGCAAGCGCTCGCTCAGCGAGCTGCCCAAGCTCGACCCGAGGATCAAGTACACCGCCACCTACTTCGACGCCTCCGTGCACGAGCCCGAGCGCCTCGCGCTCGACGTGCTGAACGACGCGCTGGTCGGCGGCAAGAAGGCTCGCGCGGCGAACTACGTCGAAGCCGTCGGCGCCGACGAGAAGGGTGTCGTCCTGCGCGACCGTGAGAGCGGCGAGGAGTTCACCTTCGAGGCCGACGTCGTCGTCAACGTCTCCGGACCCTGGACCGACTTCACGAACACCGCACTGGGCACCACGACGTCGTTCATGGGCGGCACCAAGGGCTCGCACATCGTGCTCGACAACCCCGAGCTCGTCGAGGCGTGCGAAGGCCGCGAGATGTTCTTCGAGCACAGCGACGGACGCATCGTCCTGATCTACCCCCTCAAGGGGCGCGTGATGGTCGGCACGACCGACATCGACGCCGACCCGACCAAGCCGGCGGTGTGCACCGAGGAGGAGATCGACTACTTCTTCGAGCTCGTCAACCACGTCTTCCCGGCGATCGCGGTGAATCGCTCGCAGATCGTGTTCAAGTTCTCCGGCATCCGCCCTCTGCCCCGTCACGACGACGAGGCGCCCGGGTTCGTCTCCCGCGACTACCGCATCGAGCCGTCGACGCTGCCCGGCAAGGGCACCACGGTGCTGAGCCTGGTCGGCGGAAAGTGGACCACCTTCCGCGCCCTCTCCGAGCACCTCTCGAACGAGGTCTTCACGCGGATCGGCGTCAGCGTCGCGTCTCGACCGTGAAGACCCCCATCGGAGGCGGCAAGGGCTTCCCGAGGACCGACGCCTCCCGTGCGCAGTGGATCAGCCAGCACCGGTCCGGCCTCTCCTCCGCCCGCACCGGGCAGCTTCTCGAGCGCTACGGCACCCGCGCGCAGGAGGTCATCGAGGCCCTGGCCGACGGCCACGACGAGGCGCTCGACTTCGACGCCGACTTCACCACAGGAGAGATCCGCTACCTCGCGCAGCACGAGAGCGTCGTGCATCTGATCGACCTGGTCCTGCGCCGCACCAACCACGCGTTCACCGGCGGTCTCAGCCGCGAGCTCCTCGAGGAGCTCGCCGAGCACACCGGAGCGGTCCTCGGCTGGGACGAGGCGAAGCGCGCCCAGGAGGTCGACGCGACGATCGCGCACCTTAAGGACTACAACGGCGTCGACGTCGGAGGCACATCGGTGCAGGCCCCGACGGCCGTTCCCGCGTCCTGACCCCAGGGGATCGGCGCGAATCGACGGAAGCCCCGGACGAAGTCCCTTCGTCGTCCGGGGCTTCCGTGCGACAACGCACAAACGTGCACGCGTCGTTCCTTGTCGCTTGGTCGGGGCGCCGATAACTTCACAGTCGTCGGGCATCGATGCTCGCCACGGGCGCCCCCCTGCGTCCGTCATATGAAAAGGAAAAGGTCAACGTGGACAATCTCGGAGTGGTGTTCCTTGCCGAAGTCGTGGGAACGGCGATGCTCGTGCTCCTCGGCTGCGGTGTCGTCGCCAACGTCGCGCTCGTCAAGAGCAAGGGTCTCAACGGCGGGACCCTCATGGTCAACATCGGCTGGGGCTTCGCGGTCTTCGCCGGCGTCATCGTCTCGTACAACTCGGGTGCTCACCTCAACCCGGCCGTCACCCTCGGCCTCGTGGCCAGCGGTGCGACCGAGTTCGGATCGGGTGTGCCGGTGAACATCGCCTCGATCCTCGTCTACATCCTCGCTCAGCTGATCGGCGCGATCATCGGCGCCGTCTTCTGCTGGCTCGCGTACAAGCAGCACTTCGACGAAGAGCCCGACGCCGCCAACAAGCTCGGGGTCTTCTCGACCGGCCCGGCGATCCGCTCCTACGGCTGGAACTTCGTCACCGAGGTCATCGGTACGTTCGTCCTCGTCCTCGTCGTCATCGGCTTCGGCGGCGGACGTCAGGGAGACGGCGGACTCGCCGCGCTCGGTGCTCTCCCCGTCGCCATCCTGGTGATCGCGATCGGCGCGTCCCTCGGCGGCCCGACCGGCTACGCCATCAACCCCGCCCGTGACCTCGGACCCCGCATCGCCCACGCGCTGCTCCCGATCAAGGGCAAGGGCTCGAGCGACTGGGGCTACGCCTGGGTGCCCGTCGCCGGCCCGATCGTCGGCGGTGTTCTCGCGGGTCTCTCCTCGCTGGTGCTCCTCCCCGTCCTCTGAGCCGCCGAACTCCACTTCACCCCCGTTACGAAGGAGTAATCATTCATGGCTGACTACGTCATCGCTATCGACCAGGGGACCACGTCGTCCCGCGCGATCATCTTCGACAAGAAGGGCTCGATCGTCTCCACCGGCCAGAAGGAGCACGAGCAGATCTTCCCGCGGGCCGGCTGGGTCGAGCACGACCCGCTCGAGATCTGGAACAACGTCCGCGAGGTGATCGGCCAAGCCCTCTCGCGGGCCGACCTGACCCGCCATGACATCGCCTCGGTCGGCATCACCAACCAGCGTGAGACCGCGGTCGTCTGGGACAAGACCACCGGCAAGCCCGTCTACAACGCGATCGTCTGGCAGGACACCCGGACCCAGTCGATCGTCGACCGGCTCGCCGGCGACGAGGGCGCTGACCGCTTCAAGTCGATCGTGGGCCTCCCACTCGCGACCTACTTCTCGGGCACCAAGATCGTCTGGATCCTCGAGAACGTCGAGGGCGCGCGCGAGAAGGCCGAGGCGGGCGACCTGCTCTTCGGCACCACCGACACCTGGGTGCTCTGGAACCTCACCGGAGGCATCGACGGCGGCGTCCACAAGACCGACGTCACGAACGCCTCCCGCACCCTGTTCCTCGACCTCGAGACCCTCGAGTGGCGCGACGACATCCTTGAGGCCTTCGGTGTGCCGAAGTCGATGCTCCCCGAGGTGTGCTCCTCCTCCGAGGTCTACGGCAACGTCGAGTCCTCGTCGCTGCTGCGTGAGGTGCCGATCGCAGGCATCCTGGGCGACCAGCAGGCCGCGACCTTCGGCCAGGCGGCGTTCGATCCGGGCGAGGCGAAGAACACCTACGGCACCGGTAACTTCCTGATCTTCAACACCGGCACCGAGATCGTCCACTCCAAGAACGGGCTGCTGACCACCATCGGCTACAAGCTCGGCGACGGCGAGGTGCACTACGCGCTCGAGGGCTCGATCGCGGTGTCCGGCTCGCTGATCCAGTGGCTGCGCGACAACCTGGGCCTCATCGGCTCGGCTCCCGAGGTCGAGGCGTTGGCCGCGACGGTCGAGGACAACGGAGGCGCCTACTTCGTCCCCGCGTTCTCCGGCCTGTTTGCGCCGTACTGGCGGTCGGACGCGCGTGGAGCACTCGTCGGTCTCACCCGCTACGTCAACAAGGGCCACATCGCCCGCGCCGCGCTCGAGGCCACCGCGTTCCAGACCCGCGAGGTCCTCGACGCGGTCAACGCCGACTCCGGTGTGCCGCTCCAGGAGCTCAAGGTCGACGGCGGCATGATCGCCAACAATCTGCTCATGCAGTTCCAGGCCGACATCCTCGGCGTCCCCGTCGTCCGACCGGTCGTCGCCGAGACGACTGCGCTCGGAGCGGCCTACGCGGCCGGCCTCGCGGTCGGCTTCTGGGAGAACCTCGACGACCTCCGCCAGAACTGGCAGGAGGACTCGCGCTGGACCCCCGAGATGGACCAGGACGAGGCCGCCCGCCAGTACCGCCTCTGGAAGAAGGCCGTCACCAAGACCTTCGACTGGGTCGACGAGGACGTGCAGTAGTTTCTGCCACGGCGGTCCCGCTCGCCGTGACGCGGTCGGCTGCGCGAGGCGGTGGCGTCTCGTGGAGCGGCTGCCGCCGGCTGGGGAAGAACGCTGACACGCGTTCTCCCCGTTAGCCTCGAAGGGCGAGCGGATGCTGTGGTCCGACTCGCATAGTGCGGTGAAGCGCCCTGCTCGGCCCTCGGGTCGGGCGGGGCGCTTCGTCGTTCCGACGGCGGCACCGGAGGCCGGTGGGGCCGGAGTGCATGCCTCGTCAGGGACGAGGCGTGGTCTCTGCGAGGGGTGGGGGACGACGAGGAAGAAGGCCGCTCGCGCAGAGGCTCGAGAGCGCTCCGATGCTGATGGGCACGGGTGGGGGAGCGTCGTCGACGATCCCGTGCGGCTCGGAGTCGTCGACGATTCCCCTCGGCTCGGAGTCGTGGTCGATCGCGAGCCCGAGCTCGTGGCGCTGTTCCGGGTGCGCTGAGAAGCCGGAACAGCGGTGTCAGGCCCTGCGGAGCTCCAGCTGGGCGTCGAGCGCGTCGAGGGAGCCGACGCGCCGGACATCCAGCGCCAGCGCCTCCGGCGGCAGCTCGCGGCCGTGTTCCGGGCCTCCGACGCGGTCGAGCCAGACGCCGCGCAGGCCGGCGGCGGCTGCTCCGATCGCGTCTGTGCCCAGGCGGTCGCCCACGTAGAGGGCGTCGCCCGGCGCGACACCGAACCGGTCGCAGGCGATGGCGAAGATCAGGCATCCGGCTTGGCGACTCCGACGTCGCCCGACGCGATCACGTGCTCGATCCGGTCGGCGAGGCCGAGACCCTCGATCTTCGCGAGTTGGACGTCGAGCACCCCGTTCGTGACGACGCCGATCCGGATCCCGGCGGCGTCCAGCCGGTCGAGGACGGGCAGCGCGTCATCGTGCAGGGCCCACGCCGCGACGTAGTGATCGAGGTACTCGCGGAACCAGCTGCTCGCCTCCTCGGGCGTCAGTGTCACTCCTGCCTGGGCGGCGAAGGCGGTTGCCCGAGCCCGGCGCTGACCCTCGAAGTCGAGTTCGCCCGAGAGGTAGCGGTGGTAATGCTCCTCCTCGAGCAGGTGCCAGCGGCGCTGCACGTCGAGCGGGTCCGCGGAGTAGGCGGCTCCCAGCGCCGAGGTGTGCGCCACGATGCCCTCGCGGACGGCGCGCGCGTGCGCGAACAGCGTGTCGTCGAGGTCGAACAGCGCGAGCCGCAGCACGGCGCGCTCAGCGGGTCCGGCGGAGGAGGCCGATGCGCTCGTACACCGTCGCGAGCGTGGGCTCCGCAGCCTCGGAGGCGCGGTCGGCAGCGCGGGCGAGGACGCGGTCGAGCTCGGCCGGGTCGGCCAGCAGCTCGGCGGTCCGCGCGCGGATGGGGTCGAAGGTCGCGGCGACCACCTCGACGAGGCCCTTCTTGAGGTCGCCGTAGCCGCGGCCCGCGTACTCCTGCTCCAACGACTCGACGGAGCGCTCGGCGAGCACGGAGTAGATGGTCAGCAGGTTCGAGACGCCGGGCTTCGCCGCGCGGTCGAAGCGCACCTCCGACTCGGTGTCGGTCACAGCGCGCATGATCTTCTTCGCCGTGGTCTTCGGCTCGTCGAGAACGCTCAGTAGGCCCGCGTCCGACTCCGCCGACTTCGACATCTTGGCGCCGGGGTTCTGCAGGTCGAAGATCTTGGCGGTCTCTCGCGTGATGTGCGGCTCCGGCATCGTGAAGGTCTCGCCGAACCGCGAGTTGAAGCGCGCGGCGAGGTCGCGGGTGAGCTCGAGATGCTGGCGCTGGTCCTCGCCGACCGGCACGGCGTCGGCCCGGTACAGCAGGATGTCGGCCGCCATCAGGATCGGGTAGGTGAACAGCCCGACGGACGCCGCCTCCGCGCCCTGCTTGGCCGACTTGTCCTTGAACTGCGTCATGCGGCTGGCCTCGCCGAAGCCGGTCAGGGTGTTGAGCACCCAGGCGAGCTCGGCGTGCGCGGGCACGTGGGACTGGATGAAGAGTGTCGAGCGCTCGGGGTCGATGCCGGCCGCGATGTACTGCGCCGCGGTCGCGCGCGTGCGCTCGCGGAGCTGCTGCGGGTCCTGCGGCACGGTGATCGCGTGCAGGTCGACGACGCAGAAGTACGCGTCGAAGTCCTCCTGCATGGCGACCCATTGCGTCAGTGCGCCGATGTAGTTGCCGAGGTGCAGCGAGCCCGAGGACGGCTGCATGCCGGAGAAGATGACGGGCTTGGCGCCCGGAGTGCTGGGAGTCATGGGTGGCCTCGAGGGGTTGGAGTCGCGGAAGCCGCGGAGAAGGAGGGTCAGAGCTCGTAGTCGACGACCACGGGGGCGTGGTCGGACCAGCGGGTGTCGTAGGCGTCGGCCCGATCGACCTCGTAGCTGCGGGCGAGGGCGGCGAGCGCGGGGGTCGCGAGCTGGTAGTCGAGGCGCCAGCCGGTGTCGGTGTCGAAGGCCTTTCCACGCTGCGACCACCAGGTATACGGGCCGGGTACCTCTCCGGCGAAGCGGCGGCCGAGATCGACCCAACCGAATCCGGCTCCCTCGTTGTATCCGGGCTCGCCCTCTGCGCCGATGAACTCGTCGAAGTAGGCGCGCTCCTGCGGCAGGAAGCCGGCCTTCTTGAGGTTGCCCTTCCAGTTCTTGATGTCGAGGGTGCGGTGCCCGACGTTCAGGTCGCCCAGCACGACGGCGAGCTCGCTGTGCTCCCGCAGGCGCGGGAGGCGCTCCTTCATCGCCTCGAGGAAGCGGTACTTCTCGACCTGCTTGGGGGTGTCGACCTCGCCGGAGTGGACGTAGGTCGAGACCACGGTGAGCGTGCGGTCGCCGACCGCGTAGTCGGCCTCGAGCCATCGTCCGGCGGAGTCGAAGTCGTCGGCGCCGAACGAGACGCGGTGGATCGTGGCGCGGGTTCGGGAGGCGAGCGCGACTCCCGCTCGGCCCTTCGCGGTCGCTTCGTCGTGCAGCACGTTCCACTCGTCGCCGAGCAGGCCCGTCAGGTCGTCGGTCGAGGCTCGGACCTCCTGGAGGGCGAGGATGTCGACGTCGCGCGCAGCGAGCCACTCGCCCATGCCCTTCCGGTAGGCGGCGCGGACACCGTTGACGTTGACAGAGGCGATGCGGAGAGGCTTGCGAGTCACGAGATCAGTCTACGGAGCGGCTCCGACAGCGGCGGCGCCGTGACGCGCACCCTCCCCTCGCAGGAACGGCGGGATCTCCCGGGGAGGCGTCCGTCGCTCACGGGGCCGTCCCACCGGATCGGCCGTACCGTGCGGATCCCCGGCAGATCACGCCGAGCCCTGCAGATCGCACGCGACCCTGCAGAGGGAGCCTCCAGGAACGACGAAGCCGGCGGCCGCCTCCCGCCGCCTCCCTTGGAGAAGGGGGAGGAGCGCGGAGACGACCGCCGGCGGGACCGCTCAGGACGGTCGGTCGGGGGAGATCAGGCGACGACGGGCTGCGCGGCAGCAGGCTCCGGCACCTCGGCGACGACGGGCGAGCGCCTGATGCTCTTCGCGATGATTACGCAGACGGCCGTGACGACCATGCCGACCACGATCGCGACCAGGTAGAGCAGCGGCTCTCCGACGAGACCGGTCACCCACACGCCCCCGTGCGGGGCGCGCAGGGTCGAGCCGAACAGCGCGACGAGCGCGCCGGTGGTGGCCGAGCCGATCATCGCGGAGGGGATCACGCGCAGCGGGTCGACCGCAGCGAACGGGATCGCCCCCTCCGAGATGAAGGACGCGCCCAGCAGGTACGCCGCCTTGCCGTTCTGCCGCTCGGCGTCGGTGAACAGGCGCTTGCGGAGCGACGTGGCCAGGGCGAGACCCAGCGGAGGGGTCATGCCGGCCGCCATCACGATCGCCATCACCTTGAACTGCACCGAGTTCGGGTCGCCGTCGGCCGGTACGGAGGCGAGGCCGGTCGTCGCGAAGGCGTAGGCCACCTTGTTGACCGGCCCGCCCATGTCGAAGGCCATCATCAGGCCCAGGATGATGCCCAGGACGATCAGGTTTCCGCCGGACAGTCCGGAGAGCCAGGCTGACAGTCCCTCGCTCAGCGCACGCAGCGGAGCGCCGAGCACGACGAACATCAGGAAGCCGGTGATGAAGGTCGCTATCAGGGGGATGATCACGACGGGCATCAGCGACTTGAACGCCGCGGGGAGCTTGATCCTCGAGATGTAGAGCGCGGCGTATCCGGCGATGAAGCCCGAGGCGAGACCGCCGAGGAAGCCGGCCCCGACGGTGATCGCGACCGCGCCGCCGAGGAAGCCCGGCGCGATACCGGGGCGGTCGGCGATGCCGAAGGCGATGAATCCCGACAGCACGGGCACCAGGAACGCGAAGGTCGCGCCTCCGATGAGGAACATGACCCCGGCCCAGTCGGTGACGTTCGCGACGTTGAAGCCGTTGTCGATGATCTGCTGAGCCTCGAAGTCGACGATCTGGTAGCCGCCGAACAGGAACGACAGGGCGATCAGGAGTCCGCCCGCGGCGACGAACGGGATCATGTACGAGACGCCGGTCATCAGGTTCTGCCGGATGCGCGTGCCGACGCCGACCTTCTTCGGGACGGCGGGGGCGGCGGCCGGGGTCGAGCGGGCCGGAGCAGCGGCGGTGCCGGATCCGCGCAGGGCGAGTGCGCGGTCGAGGACCTCGTCGGGCCTGGCGAGCGCCTCGGCGACGCCGACCTGGAGGATCGGCTTGCCGGAGAAGCGGTCCTTGCCGCGGACCTCGAGGTCGGCGGCGAGGATCACCACGTCGGCGGCCGCGATGTCGCTCGCGGTCATCTCCTCGGATCCGGCCGCTCCCTGCGTCTCGACGTGGATCGGGTAGCCCCGCTTCTTCGCTGCCTGCTCGAGGGCCTCGGCCGCCATGTAGGTGTGGGCGATGCCGGCGATGCAGCTGGTGACGGCGACGAAGCGCGGTCCGGAGGCGGGGGCCGCGGCCGGAGCGGCCTGCGCCTTGGCGGCGGCGCGGTCGATGACCTCGCGGCCTTCGCGAGCGCCTCCGAGGTCCCGACCTCGAGGGTGGGCTTGCCGGAGAAGCGGTCCTTGCCGCGGACCTCGAGGTCGGCGGCGAGGATCACGACGTCGGCGGCCGCGATGGTCTCCTCCGACATGGGGTCGGAACCCGCCGCTCCCTGGGTCTCGACCTGGATCTCGTAGCCCTTCTTCTTCGCCGCCTGCTCGAGGGCCTCGGCCGCCATGTAGGTGTGGGCGATCCCCGCGATGCAGCTGGTGACAGCGACGATCCTCACGAGACGACGACCTCTCTGGCGATGACGTCCGCGACCTCCTGGCCGCTCGTGGCGGCACGGAGCGACCCGGTGAAGGACTCGTGGATCAGCTTGCGGGCGAGCTGCGCGAGGATCTTGAGGTGCGCCTGGTCGGCTCCGTCCGGAGCGGCGATCAGGAAGATCAGGTCGGCCGGGCCGTCGGACGCGCCGAAGTCGACGCCCTGCTTCGCGATGCCGACCGCAACGCTCGGCGCGACGACGTGGGAGGAGCGGGCGTGTGGGATCCCGATGCCGCCGGGCATGCCGGTGGCCATCTGCGATTCGCGGGCGCGAACGTCGGCCAGGAAGCCGTCGAGATCGGTGACGCGGCCGGCGTCGGCGAGCGTCTTCGCTAGCTGGGCGGTGGCCTCGTCCTTGGTGGCGGCGGTGAGGTCGACGATGACCGTCGACGCCTCGGTGAGAGCAGTCATGCGCTCAGTTCTCCAATCGGGAGGTGGGGTTCGGGGTTCTCGACGACGGTGACGTCGTCGGGGCGGAGGGAGTCGGGTCCCGGAGCTTCACTGCCCGGGAGCTGGACGGCGGCGGTACCCCAGGCGACGGCTGTCGCGAGGCGCTCCGCTTCCGTGGCGTCGACGGCCGAGAGATAGCCGGCGAGGGTGCTGTCGCCGGCGCGACCGTGCTGAGGGGCACGACGGCGGGGGCGCCCGCCCACCACGACGCGCGCGCCGTGACGAGGAGGGCGCCGTGTTCTCCGAGGCTGACGAGCGCTCGCGCGTCGGGCAGCTGCAGGAGTTCACGGGCTCCGGCGACGACGTCTCCGACCGTCGTCAGGGAGCGGCCGAGGAGCTCTTCGAGCTCCTCGAGGTTGGGCTTCACCAGGGTCGCGCTGCCGGCCGCGATGATCGCGGTCAGAGGCGCGCCCGAGGTGTCGACGGCGAGGGGGACGCCGAAGTGGAGGGCGAGGCGGCCGAGGGCGGGGTAGAAGTCCGCGCCCAGTCCCGGGGGGACGCTGCCGCAGGCGACCAGCCAGCGGGGCGAGGCGGAGACGTGCTCGCCGATCAGCACCGAGAGGGCCTGCGCCTCCTCCGCAGTGACCGCGGGGCCGGGTTCGTTGATCTTGGTGGTGCGGCCGGTGCGGTCGTCGACCACGGTGATGTTGGTCCGGATCGGCCTGGCGATCGCCGCGCTGGCCGAGCGGACGCCCGCGGAGTCGAGCATCGACGAGAGGTCGAGGCCGGTGGAGGCGTCGGCCGGGTAGACCGCGGTCGCCTCGACGCCGTTGCGCGCGAGGGCGCGGGCGACGTTGACGCCCTTCCCTGCCGGATCGCGGCGCACGTCGTACGCGCGGTTGACCTCTCCGACGGCGAAGCCGGTGGTCGACAGGGTGACGTCGATGCTGGGGTTGGCGGTGACGGTGACGATCATGCGCGCACGACCTCCGGTCCGGCCGACTCGATGTCGTCGGCGAGCTCTTCGTCGACGTCGCTGTCGGTGATGACGGTGTCGACCGCGGACAACGGAGCGACGTGCCCGAAGTCCTGTCGGCCGAACTTGGAGTGGTCGGCGAGGACCACGACGCGGCGGGCGGCGGCGATGATCGCCGACTTCACGACGGCCTCGTCGAGATCCGGGGTGGTAAGACCCCGCTCGCGACTGATCCCGTTGGTGCCGATGAAGGCGACGTCTACCGAGACGGAGGGGATGACCTGCGCGACCCACGGGCCGACCGCGGCCTGCGTCACTCCGCGCAGGTGCCCGCCGATCAGGTGGAGGTCGATGTTGGGCCGGCCGACGAGCGCCATCGCGACGGGGAGGGAGTGGGTGACGACCGTCAGCCGGCGGTCCAGGGGGAGCAGCTCCGCCAGGCGCACCGTGGTGGTTCCGGCGTCGATGGCGATCGAGCCGCCGTCGGGGACCTCGGCCAGCGCGGCGGTGGCGATCCGGTCCTTCTCGCCGGCGAGGTGTCCCTCGCGGGCGGCGACCTCCGGCTCGATGCCCAGGCGCTCGACCGGGATCGCGCCTCCGTGCGCCCGGCGCAGCAGGCCGCGCTTCTCGAGGCTCGTGAGGTCGCGTCGGATGGTCTCGGGCGTCACGGCGAGCGAGAGGGCGAGGTCGCGGACCTCGACGCGACCATCGCTGCGGGCGCGGTCCAGGATCGCCTGGTGCCGCTCCGGTGCGTACATGTGGACTCCGTCGTCTCGCCGTGTGGTGGTTCGCCGGACCCGGGATCGTCGCCAACCGCGGATCTGCGTTTATCTCTTTTTAGACCCGTTCGAACCTGAAGTCAACACAAACGGGCATTTCGACTGTAGCCCTCGAGCCGACGCATCGGCGGAGTCGCGGCCTGGTGCTCAGGTGGCGCTGCGGATTACGCGGAGAGCTCCTCGAGCTCGGCTTCAAGGCGGGCGAGCTGCTTCTCGAGTCGCCGACGCTTGAGGAGGGAGGCGCCCGGCAGGGCGGCCCGAAGGCGCTCGCACTCGGCCTGCGCGAGAGTGCGGCGGGCCGCGCGGAGCTGCTCCTCCCGCTCCTGCTCGCGCTCCTCCGATGTCAGTTTGCGCGCCGAGATCCCGGCGTCGCTCATCCCCACCGAGATCCACGAGGCCGCGATGAGGATCACCTGGCAGACCAGGTTGAACCAGATCAGGAGACCGATCAGCACGGCGAACGAGGCCAGCAGCGGATTCCTGGACGCGCCTCCGAGCAGCTGGGTGCCGAGGACCTTCAGCGCGCCCAGGGCGACGCCGCCCATGAGTGCGCCGGCCCAGAGGTTCTTCCACGGGATGGGGATCCCGGAGAGGATGCGGAACGATCCGGCGAGGGTCGCCGTGTCGAGCACGAGCATGATCAGGAGGCCCACCGCCCCACCGGCGACGCGGCCGGCCGTCGACTCGCTGCTGATGCCGAGGAAGGCGAAGGCCACGTCGACGAACGAGGTCGAGAAGACCGAGAGCGCCGCGGAGACCAGCAGCACGACTCCGAAGACCAGGGCGAGTCCCGCATCCTTGAGCTTCAGTAGCACGAACAGCGTGGTCGGGCCCGGGAGCGTGAAGAGCAGGCGCACCGCCTGGCGCAGGCTCCCGAGGAAGTTGAGGGCCGTCCAGATGAGTCCGGCGGCGGCGATCACTCCCGTCCAGCCGAGGATCGAGGAGTCCAGGAGCGTGTCGACCGAGACGAGAGCGTTCTCGCCTCCGATGAGGCCCGGAACCGATCGGGTCACGAGATCGAGGAGGGAGTCGCGCAGCACCGAGTCGTCGCGCATCCAGAACCCGAACACGGCGAAGACGACGAACAGTGCCGCGAAGACGGCGAAGAGCGCCTGGAACGCCAACCCGGAGGCGAAGAGCGGACCGCCCGTCTCGGAGTAGTGCAGCATCACCCGCACCGGCCGCGTCCGCATGATCCGCTCGACCAGCCCGGGGATCCCGCGGGGAGTGTCGGCCGCCTCGGTCATGCCTCCCAGCGTAGGACCGCGTGCCGTCTGCGGATGCATGCTCGGCTCGCGGGAACGCCGGCGGCTCGATCGCGGTGCCGGCCGCGCTCGAACGACGTCGCGTCGTCGTCCCGCTGCCTGCCGTCGACGTCGAGCAGCGCCCCGTCGTCGGTCCCGACGTCGACCCGGCCGACGCCGGGGCTCTTGACCTGCGGCTCGCACTCGATCCCGGCGATCGTGAGGCCCACCCGCGTGACGGGCTCCGGCCCTGATCCGGCGCGTGGATCGGTGAGTCGAACCACACGCGAGAGACGGCGGGGGAGCCGACTGAGGACGTCTGCGAGAGCGGCGGGGTCGATCAGACGTACGTGAAGGCAGGAGTCGACGACGGCGACGGCGAACTCGGCGCGCTGGCAGGTGAGGACGTGGCCCAGCGCCTCCTCCCGAGCCGTTCGGGTAGAGCAGTGCATGCATCGAGCTTCGCCCGCCGGTCGCCGACCCGACTGCCGCACACCTCTATCCCTGGAGAAGCCGGCCGTTCCGCCGCCTGTGGAGGGAATCCTGCCTGCTCCTCGGCTCGCGATAAAGCGTTCGGCTCGCCGGATCCGATGATCCCGACGAGCCGAACGCCTTCTCGCGAGCCCGAGACACGGGTCAGGCGCGGCCGCGGATGACGGCCTGCTTGACCTCGGCGATCGCCTGAGTGATCTGGATGCCGCGCGGGCACGCCTCCGTGCAATTGAAGGTCGTGCGGCACCGCCACACGCCTTCCTTGTCGTTGAGGATGTCGAGGCGCGCGCCGCCCGCATCGTCGCGCGAGTCGAAGATGAAGCGGTGCGCGTTCACGATCGCAGCCGGCCCGAAGTACTGCCCGTCCGTCCAGAAAACGGGGCACGAGGACGTGCAGGCGGCGCAGAGGATGCACTTGGTGGTGTCGTCGAAGCGGGCGCGGTCGGCGACCGACTGCACGCGCTCCTTGCCCTTGGGTGCCGGGGTGCTGGCGACCAGGAAGGGCTGCACCTCGCGGTAGGAGGCGAAGAACGGCTCCATGTCGACGACGAGGTCCTTCTCGAGGGGCAGGCCCTTGATCGCCTCGATGTAGATCGGCTGCGAGATGTCGAGATCCTTGATCAGGGTCTTGCAGGCCAGCCGGTTGCGGCCGTTGATGCGCATCGCGTCGGAGCCGCAGATGCCGTGTGCGCAGGAGCGGCGGAACGTCAGAGATCCGTCCTGGTCCCACTTGATGCGATGCAGCGCATCCAGGACCCGGTCGTCGAGTACATCTCGACGTCGAAGTCCTGCCAGCGCGGCTCCGCGTCCACCTCGGGGTCGAAGCGGCGGATGATGAAGGTGACGGTGAACGCCTCCGGGGCGGCGGGGGCAGCCGGCGGCTGCTCGAGGGTCGCGGTCGACATGGCTAGTACTTCCTCTCCATCGGCTGGTACCGGGTGATCACGACGGGCTTCCAGTCGAGCCGGATGTGGTCTCCGGCGTCGGAGGAGTGGGCGTCACCCGAGAGGTACGCCATCGTGTGCTGCATGTAGTTCTCGTCGTCGCGCTTGGGGAAGTCGTCGCGCATGTGTCCGCCGCGGCTCTCCTGACGGTTGCGCGCCGAGTAGACCACGACCTCGGCGAGGTCGAGCAGGAAGCCCAGCTCGACGGCCTCCAGCAGATCAGTGTTGAAGCGCTTGCCCTTGTCCTGGACTGAGATGTTGCGGAACCGGTCCCGCAGGCGCTGGATCGTGCCGGTGACGGCCTCGAGAGATTCGTCTGTGCGGAAGACCTGGGCGTTCTTGTCCATCTCGTCCTGCAGCTCCTTGCGGATCGAGGCGATCCGCTCGGTGCCGGTCGCGCTGCTGAGCGAGGCGAGCATGTCGCGGATCGGGCCGGCCGGGTTCTCGGGCAGGGGAGTGAAGTCGACGGTCTGGGCGTAGTCGGCGGCGTTGTTGCCGCTGCGCTTGCCGAAGACGTTGATGTCGAGGAGCGAGTTGGTGCCGAGGCGGTTGGAGCCGTGCACCGAGACGCAGGCGCATTCTCCGGCGGCGTAGAGGCCGGGGACGACGGTGGTGTTGTCCGAGAGCACCTCCGCCTTGACGTTGGTGGGGATGCCGCCCATCGCGTAGTGCGCCGTCGGCATGACGGGGACCGGCTCGACGACCGGGTCGACGCCGAGGTAGGTGCGGGCGAACTCCGTGATGTCGGGGAGCTTGGTTTCGAGCACCTCGGCGCCCAGGTGGGTGCAGTCGAGCAGCACGTAGTCCTTGTGCGGACCGGCGCCGCGGCCCTCCGCGACCTCCTGGACCATGCAGCGGGCGACGATGTCGCGCGGCGCGAGGTCCTTGATGGTGGGGGCGTAGCGCTCCATGAAGCGCTCGCCCGAGGCGTTGCGGAGGATCGCGCCCTCTCCTCGCGCTCCCTCGGTGAGGAGGATGCCGAGGCCCGCGAGGCCGGTCGGGTGGAACTGGAAGAACTCCATGTCCTCGAGCGGGAGGCCCTTGCGCCAGATGATCCCGACACCGTCGCCGGTGAGGGTGTGCGCATTGGAGGTGGTCTTGTAGATCTTGCCGAAGCCGCCGGTGGCGAAGATGATCGCCTTCGCCTGGAACACGTGCAGCTCGCCCGTGGCCAGCTCGTACGCGACGACGCCGGAGGGCTTGTCCACTCCGTCGACCGTGGTCATCACCAGGTCGAGGACGTAGAACTCGTTGTAGAAGTTGATGCCGAGCTTGACGCAGTTCTGGAACAGCGTCTGCAGGATCATGTGGCCGGTGCGGTCGGCCGCGTAGCAGGCCCGGCGGACGGGGGCTTTTCCGTGGTCGCGCGTGTGTCCGCCGAAGCGGCGCTGGTCGATCTTGCCCTCGTCGGTGCGGTTGAAGGGCAGACCCATGTTCTCGAGGTCGATGACCGCGTCGATGGCCTCCTTGGCGAGGATCTCGGCCGCGTCCTGGTCGACGAGGTAGTCGCCGCCCTTGACGGTGTCGAACGTGTGCCACTCCCAGCTGTCCTCCTCGACGTTCGCGAGGGCCGCGGCCATACCGCCCTGCGCCGCTCCGGTGTGGGAGCGGGTCGGGTACAGCTTCGAGATCACGGCAGTCCTCGCCTTCGGACCGGCCTCGATGGCCGCGCGCATCCCGGCGCCGCCGGCGCCGACGATGACGACGTCGAACTGGTGGTAGTGGACACCGTCGGGGCCGAGGGTCGACGCGAAGGCGTTCTGATCAGTGCCGGTGTGGGAGTGGCCTGGTGTGCTCACGTGGGAGTTGCTCCGATGTGCGGGAAGGGAGGACAGGGGGACAGGAGCGCGGCGTTCCGGAGGATCACGCCGAGCAGAACGACGCGAGCAGTGCCGGATCGGCTCCGGGCGGGCACGGGTCGAACGCGAAGACGACCCAGGTGCCGAGCGCGATCAGCGACACGACGGCCACGAGGATGCCGCCCTTGAACGCTCGAGCGAGCAGCGGCGAGGTCGCGTAGTCGTTGACCAGCGTGCGCATGCCGTTGCCGCCGTGGATCAGCGCCAGCCACAGCATCAGCACGTCCCACCACTGCCAGAAGGGATTGGCCAGCTTGCCGCCGACGAAGCCGAAGTCGATGGCCTTGATGCCGTCTCCGAGCAGCAGGTTGTAGATGAGGTGGCCGAAGATCAGGACGATCAGCACGACGCCGGAGGCGCGCATGTAGATCCAGCCCCACTTCTCCCAGTTGGTGCCGGAGGAACGGGTCGGCGTGTGCGGTGTCCGCGGTGCGGCGACGGTGCTCAATGGGCACCTCCCTCGCTGAAGACGTTGATCAGGTGGCGCGGGGCGAAGCCGAGCATGAGGACGACCCACAGCCCGATGACCACCCAGAAGAGCACGCGCTGATTGCGCGTCGCCCAGCTCCAGAAATCGACCAGGATGATGCGGAGCCCGTTCAGCGCGTGGAACGCGATGGCACCCACGAGGCCGGTCTCGCCGAGCCCCATGATCGGGTTCTTGTACGTGCCGATGACCGCGTTGTACGCCTCGGGGCTCACAGCGATGAGAGCCGAGTCGAGGACGTGCACGAGGAGGAAGAAGAAGATGGCGACACCGGTGATCCGGTGCAGCACCCACGACCACATGCCTTCGCGCCCGCGGTACAGGGTGCCGGCCGGACGCCGGATCTTCCCCTGCTTCCGGGGTGCGAGGGTGTGAGCAGCTTGAACTGACACGAACAACCCTCCCTGGTTGTGCTCCGACGGCCTGACCGGATTCCGCGTCTCGTGGACGGGGCGGGGCGCGGGAGCGACGAGAAACTCGCGTTCCGATCCTAAGCGTCGGCGCAGTGGCGCGCGGCTTAGGCGAGCCTTAGCTGCGGGGTACCGCGAGCGAGCGGGCTCCGGCGACCGCGTAGTGCTCGAGCAGCTCGTCGGTGAGCGCGCTCCAGGTCCGGTGCAGCACGCGGCGACGGCCGGCCTCGCCGAGCCTCGACCGCAGCTGCGGATCGCGCACCAGCCGCTCCACCTGTCGTCGCAGATCGGAATCACTCTCGGGCGCGTAGAGCAGGCCGTCGACCCCGTGCTCGATCAGGTCTGTCGGGCCGCCCGCGTGCGGGGCGACGACGGCGGTGCCGGCGGCCTGCGCCTCCTGGACGGTCTGGCCGAAGGTCTCCTCGGTGCCGGTGTGCACGAAGACGTCGAGCGCGGCGAAAGCCGCGGGGAGGCGTTCGCCGTCGAGTCGCCCGAGCATCCGCGCCCGAGATCCCAGCGCTGCGCCGACCCTGGCGGAGGAGGGGCCGTAGCCGCCGATCACCAGCTCTGCGCCTGCGATCGGGGCGAGCGCCGCCAGCCGCTCGACCCGCTTCTCCGGGGAGAGACGGCCGATGTAGCCCACCAGGGAGTCGCCCTTGCCGAGTCCCGCGCGCAGCTCGAGGGCGGTAGGCGAGGACCGCATGCGGGGATGGAACCGGTCGCTCTGCACGCCGCGTCCCCAGAGGGCCGTGCGCTCGATGCCGGCGGCGGCCAGATCGTCGAGGGCGCTGGTGGAGGGGGCGAGGGTGAGGTCGGCTCCGGCGTGGATCTGGCGGACGACCCGCCAGGCGAGCGCGCGGGCGCCGCGGAGGCCGTAGCGGGCCGCGAACCGCGCCACGTCGGTCTGATAGACGGCGACGCTCGGGACGCCGAGGCGGCCCGCTGCGGCCAGGGCGCGGGCTCCGAGGAGGAAGGGGGAGGCGACGTGCACGATGTCGGGCTCGAAGTCGGCGAGCTCCCGCGTCAAAGCGAGGGTGGGGATCCCGACGGGGAACTCCCGATAGGCGATCGCGGGATGCTCGACCACGCGGTGGCCGGCGTAGGACGCCGGTGCGCCGGCTGCAGGGCAGACGACCAGCGCCTTGATCCCGCGCCGGGCGAACTCGTCGAGCACCCGGAGGACGCTCGTGGTGACTCCGTTCAGCGACGGCAGGAAGCTCTCGGTGACGACCGCGACTCTCACGCGCCGGAGGTTACGGCGCCGACGTGAACGGCGACGCGCGCGAGGATGAACGGACGGTCGTTCTCGACCGCCCTTGTATCCTGCGGACATGACATCACCTGAGACCGATGGCCGCGCCCCGCTCGACCGCTTCTACAGCGTGATCCCCGCAGGCGGGATCGGCTCGAGGCTGTGGCCGCTCTCCCGGGCCGACGCACCGAAGTTCCTGCACGACCTCACCGGATCGGGTCAGACCCTCCTCCGCGACACCTGGGACCGTCTCGCGCCCCTCTCCGGCGCCGACCGGATCATGGTCGTGACCGGTCGCGCGCACCGCGCCGCCGTGGAGGAGCAGCTCGTGAGCCTCGAGGACGCGAACGTCGTCCTCGAGAGCGAGCCGCGCGACTCCTCCGCTGCGATCGGCCTGGCCGCCGCCATCCTCGAGCGCCGCCAGCCGGGTGTGATCATCGGCTCGTTCGCCGCCGACCACGTGATCAGCGGCCAGCAGCTCTTCCACGACGCGGTCGCCGAGGCGGTCGTCGCGGCCGACGCGGGGTACATCGCCACCATCGGCATCACACCGACCGAGCCGGCCGTGGGCTTCGGCTACATCCGGACGGGCGAGCACCTCGCGATCGACGGTGCAGCACACACGCTCGCCGTCGACTCCTTCGTCGAGAAGCCCGACGCCGAGACCGCCCGCGCCTATGTGGCGAGCGGCCAGTACCTCTGGAACGCGGGGATGTTCATCGCGCGGGCCGACCGCCTCCTCGAGGAGCTCGGCCGCTCCAAGCCGGAGTTGCTCGCCGGTCTGCTTGAGCTCGCCGCCGCCTGGGACACCCCGGAGCGCGGTGCGGTCGTCGACCGCATCTGGCCGGGTCTGGAGAAGATCGCGATCGATTACTCCGTCGCAGAGCCGGCGGCGGCCGCTGGCAGGCTCGCCGTGATTCCCGGTCACTTCTCCTGGGACGATGTGGGGGACTTCGCGTCGATCGCCAAGCTGCACGCGAGCGGGCTCCGCTCGGACCTCGCGATCCTCGGCGAGGACGCTCGCGTTCTGGCCGATTCGGCGACCGGCATCGTCGTCAGCGGAGGTAACCGCACCATCGCCCTCATCGGAGTGAAGGACATCGTCGTCGTGGACACCCCCGATGCCCTTCTGGTCACCACCACCGAGAACGCCCAGAAGGTCAAGGGTGTCGTCGACGCCCTCCGCCTCTCCGGCCGCACCGACGTCCTCTAGCCCCTACCTCGCAGTTCCCGAAGCGCGGCCCTCCTTCCGGAGGCGCCGCGCTTCGCCGTCCCCGCCTCCCCGCGCATCCGCTCCCTCCCTGCTCTCGGAGCGTCGAGCCATTCCTCCCCACCCGTCATCCCTCTCCGTCGCTCGCACTCGCTCCGTGTTCCCACTCGCCACGGTGCCTGCCCGCTGCTCGGTCCCTCCCTCC
>NZ_LIIN01000021.1 GCF_001634385.1 Rathayibacter tanaceti
TCGGGCCTGCGCGGCTCCTCGACCGTCCGGGGCTCGGCGATCGCGGGCGCGGGCTCCGCCTCTGCCGCGTCGCGCTCGGTAGCCGCCCGGGCCTGCTCGGCCACCTCGGGCACGACCACCAGATCGTCGGTCTCGATGACGGGGATCGCCGCGGTCGTCGTTCCGAGCTGCAGCGCTGCGATCAGCTCGGGGGCGTGCTTCGTGCTCACGATCAGGCGCGCGTAGTCCTCGTCGATCAGGTCGATCACGACCGCCGACGCGGTGCGCTTGATCAGCAGGAAGTCCCTCCCGCCGTGGAACTTCCAGGTGCCGGTCGCGATGGTGAGCGGAACAGCCGTGCCGGGTGCACTCACTCCGCGCACCCAGATCCACGGGTCCTCGGTGACCGTCGCCGAGCGGATGCTCGCCCGATCGACGACGACGTCGCCGCGGTGGAACGCGAGCAGGCGCTCGACTGCGGTCAGACGGAGTTCGAGGCGGTCGGGGAGCACGGTCACGACGGGCATGCCCTCTAGTCTGCCCCGCCGCCCGCCGCCGGGTCAGCGCTGGATCGCACAACTCCTCGCTCCCACGCCAGTCGGTGACAGCATGGGAGCATGCCGATGGACCCGCAGGAGGCACGCCTGCTCGACACGCAGCTCGCCGAGCGCCTGGCCGACACCCGCCTCGAGGCGGCCCGGCTCGACGAGTCCCTGGCCGAGCTCCTGCGCGACCGCGCCGACGGCACCGCCGACGACGAGCACGATCCGGAGGGCACCCCGCTCTCGGCCGAATGGTCGCGGATGGCCGGCGTCCGCGAGGCGCTGACCCGCTCCCTCCACGAGCTCGAGGCCGCCCGCGAACGTCTCGGCGCCGGCGGCTACGGCGACTGCGCCCGGTGCGGCCGCCCCATCGGGGCCGCACGTCTGACCGCTCGGCCCACCGCCGAGCTCTGCATCGACTGCGCGCGCCGAGCGGAGTCCCGCCGCCGCTGACCCGCCCTTCTGAAGGCCCCCACAGATCTCGGCATACGGAAACCCACGTTCTCCTGCGAGCATTCACATTCGGCCCACCACCCTCGAAAGGAGGGTGCTGCTCGCCGGCCCTCCTCCCCCTCCGCTCGAAAGGCACCCCTGCGATGACCGAAACGTCGACCGCCCGATCGCCCGGCACCCCTCCCGCCCCCGACCCACGGGCCTGGCGCTCACTGATCGTCCTTCTCGCGGGAATGTTCATCGCCTTGCTCGACACCACGATCGTCAACGTCGCACTGCCGACGATCCGCACGACCCTCGACGCCTCGGAGTCGACGCTCTCGTGGATCATCTCGGGCTATGCGCTCGCCTTCGGTCTCGCACTGATCCCGGCAGGCCGCCTCGGCGACCGCTTCGGCCACAAATGGGTCTTCGTCAGCGGAGTCGCCCTGTTCACGGTGGCCAGCTTCGCCTGCGGTCTTGCGGCCGACGACGCGCAGCTCGTGATCGCGCGTGTCGTCCAGGGACTCGCCGGCGGCGTGTTCGTGCCCGCGGTCAACGCCTACATCCAGCTGCTGTTCCGCGGCCCGTCGCGCGGCAAGGCGTTCGCCGTGATGGGGGCGGTGCTCGGAGTCTCGTCGGCACTCGGACCGATCATCGGCGGTCTGATCATCCAGGCCTTCGGCGACGAGAACGGCTGGCGACTGGTCTTCTGGGTGAACCTGCCCATCGGCGTGGCGACCCTCGCCGCCGCGGCACTCCTGCTCCCCTCGCGCCGCGACCTCGAGCCCGGCGACCGCGCACCGAGCGGAGGCGTCGACTGGCTGGGCCTGATCCTGGTCTCCGGCGGGCTGGTCGCCCTGCTCGTGCCGCTCATCCAGGGCGAGGACGAGGGCTGGCCCCTCTGGACCTTCCTCTCGATCGCCGGCGGAGTCGTCCTCCTGGCGGCGTTCGGCGCGTGGGAGGTGCTCTACGTCCGCCGCGGGCGCGCACCGCTGGTGCCACCGTCGTTGTTCCGCCACCCCGCCTTCACCGGAGGCGTGATCCTGGCGCTGGTCTACTTCGCCGCCTTCACGAGCATCTTCTTCACCATCTCGCTGCTCTGGCAGTCGGGACTCGGCCGCACCGCCCTCGAGTCCGGCCTGGTCTCGATCCCCTTCGCGATCGGCAGCATCATCAGCTCGTCGCAGAGCAACCGGATGACCGTGCGGCTCGGCCGCACCGTCCTGGTGATGGGCAGCGCCCTCCTGGCCGTCGGGCTCGGCTGGGTGTGGCTGGTGCTGCTCACTGCGACGCCGGACTCGATCACGAGCTGGCAGCTCCTGGTGCCGCTGCTGATCGCGGGCCTGGGTAACGGCTTCTTCGTCGCGCCGAACGTGCAGTTCATCGTCTCGACCGTCGATCCGCAGGACGCGGGCGCCGCGAGCGGAGTGATCTCGGCGATCCAGCGGATCGGCTCAGCCGTCGGCATCGCGGTCATCGGCAGCGTGCTGTTCGGGAACCTCGTGATCACCGGACCGGACACCGTCGCCTCGGGATTCCTCGACGCCGCGGCGCCGGCGATGCTGCTCAGCGCGCTGATGGCGGTCGCCGCGTTCGCCCTGGTGTTCGTGCTGCCGAGGTCGGTCTCCCGGCAGGGCTGAGCCCCGAGTGCGGGCCGCCCCCTGCAGGGCGGTCCGCCCGCTACGCTGCCGCCGCCGCTGCCCTTGCCGCCGAGGGCAGCGCGTCGACGATCCGCCCGATCGCCGCGTCGTCGTGGGCGGCCGACACGAACCACGCCTCGAACACCGACGGCGGCAGCGAGACTCCCGCGTCGAGCATCGCGTGGAAGAACGCCGGATAGCGGAACGCCTCCTGCGCCTGCACCTCGGCGTAGTCGCGCACGGGCCGGCCGAGATCGGTGAACACGAAGCTGAACAGGCTGCCCGCCGTCTGCACCGTGTGCGCGACCCCCTCCGCCGAGAGCGCCGCCGAGACCTCGCGCTGCAGCGTCAGCGCCGTCGCGTCGAGGGAGGCGTAGACCGCGTCGTCCGCGAGCTGCAGCGTGCGGATGCCCGCTGCCACCGCGACCGGGTTTCCCGAGAGCGTCCCCGCCTGGTACACGGGCCCGAGCGGAGCCAGGTGGTCCATCACGTCCGCGCGGCCGCCGAGGGCCGCCACGGGCATCCCTCCGCCGATGACCTTGCCGAAGGTGTACAGGTCGGCCCGGTACGGAGCCGCGGACCCGCGGTTCTCGAGCGCCCACCATCCCCCTGCGCTGACCCGGAAACCGGTCAGCACCTCGTCCATGATCAGCAGCGAGCCGTTCGCGTGCACCAGCTCGGCGAGGGCCGCGTTGAAGCCGGAGGTCGGCGGCACCACTCCCATGTTGGCCGCCGCCGCCTCGGTGATCACCGCAGCGATCTCCTGGCCGCGTTCGGCGAGCACCGCGCGGACGGCGTCGAGGTCGTTGTAGGGCAGGACGATCGTCTGCGCCGCCGTCGCCTCGGTCACACCGGCCGACGCCGGCAGCGAGAGCGTCGCGAGGCCGGAGCCGGCGTCGGCGAGGAGTCCGTCGGAGTGGCCGTGGTAGTGGCCGGAGAACTTGATCAGCAGGTCGCGACCGGTGACGCCGCGGGCGAGGCGGATCGCCGTCATCGTCGCCTCGGTCCCGGTCGAGACGAGTCGCAACTTCTCGATCGGCGACACTCCCCCGGCGGTGATCCGCGCTTCGACGAGTTCGGCCAGCTCGGTCTCGGCCGGCGTCGACGCCCCGAACGAGAGCCCGCGGGCCGCCGCCTCCTGCACGGCCCGGACGACCTCGGGATGCGCGTGCCCGAGCACCGCCGGCCCCCAGGAGCAGACGAGGTCGACGTACTCGCGCCCGTCGGCATCGGTGATGAAGGGACCGGTGGCCGAGACCATGAAACGCGGGGTCCCGCCGACCGAGCGGAACGCCCTGACCGGCGAGTTGACGCCTCCGGGGATCGCGTGCCGGGCACGCTCGTACAGGGTGTCGTTCGCCGAGGGAGTCACCCTCCCACGATACGTGGCCTACCTCAGCAGGTCCCGCGCGATCTCGACCGCCCAGTACGTCAGAACGGCGTCCGCGCCGGCCCGGAGGATCCCGGTCACCGACTCGAGGATCGCGGGCTCGCGCGAGATCCAGCCGTTCGCGGCGGCGGCCTCGATCATGGCGTACTCGCCCGACACCTGGTAGGCCCAGACCGGGACGTCCGAGACGGAGGCGACGTCCGAGAGCACGTCGAGGTAGCTCATCGCGGGCTTCACCATCACCACGTCGGCGCCCTCGGCGAGATCGAGGGTGGCCTCGCGCAGGCCCTCACGGCGGTTCGCCGGATCCTGCTGGTACGTGCGCCTATCGCCCTCGAGCGTCGACTGGACGGCCTCGCGGAAGGGACCGTAGAAGCTGGAGGCGTACTTCGCCGAGTAGGCGAGGATCGCCGTGTCGAGATGCCCGGCTCCGTCGAGCGCGGCCCGCAGGGCGCCGACCTGCCCGTCCATCATCCCCGAGAGGCCCAGCAGGTGCGAGCCCGCCTCCGCCTGCGCGAGTGCCATCTCCTCGTAGCGGAGCAGAGTGGCGTCGTTGTCGACGCGGCCTCTCGCGTCGAGGACCCCGCAGTGGCCGTGGTCGGTGAACTCGTCGAGGCACAGGTCGGTCTGCACGACGAGCGCGTCGCCGACCTCCTCGACGACGACGCGGTCGCCGCGTTGAGCACCCCGTCGGGATCCGTCGCCCCGGACCCGTCCGCGTCGCGGGTGGTCGGGACTCCGAACAGCATCACGCCGCCCAGGCCCGCCTCCGCCGCCTCCGTCACCGCGCCGCGCACGCTGTCGAGCGAGTGGTGCAGCACGCCCGGCATCGAGGCGATCGGGCGGGCCTCGGTGATCCCCTCGGCGACGAAGAGGGGGAGGATCAACTGGGCAGGGTGGATGCGCGTCTCCTGCACGAGTCGGCGGAGGGCGGGGGTGGTGCGGAGGCGCCGTGGGCGGTGGACGGTCATGCTCTCCAGCGTAATCCCGCCGCGCCGGGCGCTCCCGGGAGCGCACCTCCGCACCGCTCGGCGACACACGTTCTCTCCCGATCGGGCCGCCGGGCGCACGCACACCGCCTTCGACCACGCCCTGGCGACCGGTCGGGTCCTTGCCTGCGTCGAGGGTGTCTCTGGACGCCGGCGCAGGGGCGACGACGCAGCGTCGGCCGAGCCGCCGTCTCCCCCGCCATCGCGGAGGACACGCACTCACGGCCGACGGCGCAACGGCGCAGATCAGCGGGGGGCGCGCTCGGAGGCGACGGCGGCGACCGCGGAGATCAGGGAGGAGGCGGACCGCTCGTCGGCGACCACGTCGACACGCAGACCGGAGGCACGCGCGTCCTTCGCCGTCTGCGGACCGATCGCTGCGACGAGGGTCGACTCCGGCACCGGGCCCAGCTGCTTCTGCACCTGCTCGGCCACGCTGCCCGAGGTCACCAGGATCGCGTGGACGGCACCGCTGGCGACGTCCGCGATCACGCGCTCCTCCACCGGCACGCCCACCGTGCGGTAGGCGACCACCGAGCGCACGTCGTGCCCGATGCGGGTCAGTCCCTCGGTGAGCAGCGGCTTCGCGATCTCGGAGCGCAACGTCAGGACCCGCAGCGGATGCCTGCCGCCCGTCGCCTGCTCCCACTCCGCGAGCAGGCCGCGGGCCGAGTTGTCCTCGGAGGGGACGAGATCGACGGTGTAGCCGGCCGCAACGAGCGCGGCGGCGGTGGTCTCGCCGACGGCCGCGACCTTCGTGGTCGGCGGAACGGTCGTGCGCAGGAGGGACAGCACATCGACCGTCGTCGCGCTCGTGACCGTCATCCAGTCGAAGGCGCCCGACTCCAGATCGGCGAGGGCCTGCTCGAGGGCGGGGAAGTCGTCCGTCGGCGCGAAGTTGATCATCGGCGCGACGACGGGCGAGGCGCCCTTGGCCCGGAGAGCGGCGGCGACACCGTCTCCCCACGGGCCTCCGCGGGGGACGAGGACACGCCACCCCTGCAACGGCTTCTCCCACTGGGAGTAGGCGGCGGGGACGATCACGACGGGGCTCCCAGTGGTGCGAGTTCGGCGGCACCCGCACCGAGAAGCGCGTCAGCGAGCAGGGAGCCGCAGCGGAACGCGGCTTCGACGACGGGCAGTTCGCGACCACCATACTGCGGATCGGCGCGGTGTCGACCCTCGCTGACCGAACCGTTATCGACCGGCTCCGCCACCTCCCGTGCGAGGGACGCAGTGCCGTCGATCGCGAAGACGACTCCGCGCAAGACGACCCGGTCGCCCTCGACGACGGCGGTCGCTCCGATCGGCGCGGCGCACCCGGCTTCGAGGGAGGCGAGGAGGGAGCGCTCCGCCGTGATCGCCGCTCGCGTGCGCAGGTGCTCGACCGCCTCCAGGGCCGCACGCAGCTCAAGCGTCGGCTCCTCGTCGCGGACCTCGATCGCGAGGGCGCCCTGGCCGGGTGCGTGCGGAGAGACGTCGAAGTCGAGCAGCTCGGTGATCGCGTCCACGCGGCCGAGTCGTCGCAGTCCGGAGAGGGCGAGCACGATCGCATCCAGCGGCGACTCACTGGCGGGCAGCACCCGCCGCAGCCGCGTGTCGATGTTGCCGCGGATGTCGACGATCTCGAGGTCGGGGCGCGCGGCGAGCAGGGCCGCACGCCGGCGCGGGGAGCCGGTGCCGACGCGGGCGCCTGCGGGCAGGGTCGCCAGAGTCAGGCCGTCGCGCGCGCAGAGGGCGTCGCGCGGGTCTTCCCGCTCGGGCACGGCGCCCAGCAGGATCCCCTCCACGGCGGCGGTCGGCAGATCTTTCAGCGAGTGCACGATCGCATCGCACTGCCCGGCGAGCAGGGCATCACGCAGGGCACTGACGAAGACGCCGGTGCCGCCGAGCGAGGCGAGCGATCCGCGCATGCGGTCGCCGTCCGACTCGATCCGCACGAGTTCCACGGGGACGCCCGCGGCGGTCGACATCAGATCGGCCGTCATCCGGGTCTGCGCCACCGCGAGCGCGCTCGCGCGGGTGCCGACTCGGATGCTCACAGCCGCGGACTCGCGATCACGGCGCCACTCCTGCGAGCGCGGGCTTGAACCCCGCTCGCACGTTCTCGCAGCAGCCGGGACGGCAGACGTCGTACCACGGGCCGAGCTCCGTCATCGACGGGCGCTCCTCGGTCGGCGTGCCGTTCACTCGCTCGAGCACGAGGTCGACCAGCCCGGAGACGTAGACCGGGTCGGTGCCGGGAGTCGCGACCCGGAGCGCGACAAGGCCGTGCTCCTCCGACGTCTCGAGGGCCTCGTTATCGAGGTCCCACATGACCTCCATGTGGTCGGACACGAAGCCCAGCGGCACGATGAGCAACGCGCGCCTGCCCTTCGCGGGCAACTCGGCGATCGCGTCGTTGATGTCGGGCTCGAGCCACGGCTGGGTGGGCGGTCCGGAGCGGGACTGGTAGACGAGCTGCCACGGGACGTCCTCGGGGGTGGCGGCGGCCATGACGACCTCGGCGACCGCGAGGTGCTGCGCCTCGTAGGCGCGCCCGCGCCGAAGCCGTTCACGTCGACGACGGTGCCGTCGTCGTGGCGCTCGTGCGGTCCGCTGCGCTCGGCGTCGGAGGTGGGGATCGAGTGCGTCGCGAAGAGCACCTCGACCTCGGTGGTGACGTCGAGGTCCGGCATCCGCTCACGCAGCTGGTCGAGCCCGTCGTGCACGGCCTTGACGAACGGCATCACGAAGCGGGGTGGTCGAAGAACTGGCGCACCTTGTCGATCCGCAGCCGGCCCTCGAGTCCGGTGGCGTCGAGTGCCGCGGCGAAGTCCTCGCGATACTGGCGGCAGGACGAGAAAGAGGAGTAGGCGCTGGTCGCGATCGCGATCAGGTTCGAGAAGCCGCGCTCCTGCGCCTCCGTCACCGCCTCGGTCAGGTAGGGCGCCCAGTTGCGATTGCCCCAGAGCACCGGCAGGTCGATGCCGCGCCGAGCGAGCTCGGCCTCCATCGCCGCCTTGAGCGCGCGGTTCTGCGCATTGATCGGGCTGACGCCGCCGAAGTGGCGGTAGTGGTGGGCGACCTCCTCGAGGCGCTCCTCGGGGATGCCGCGGCCGCGGGTGACGTTGCGCAGGAACGGGATCACGTCGTCCTGGCCCTCGGGCCCGCCGAAGCCGGCGAGGAGGATCGCGTCGTAGGCCACGGGGACCTCGACGTGCTCGGGACCGGAAGCCGCCGCGGGGGTCGCGCCCCGGACGAGGATCTGCGGGTCGCTGGTCGTGTCGCTCATCGGAGTACCTCGGCGATCTGGTCGGCCTCGATGCGCCGGCCGGTGTAGAAGGGGACTTCCTCGCGCACGTGGCGGCGGGCCTCGGTGGCCCGCAGGTCGCGCATGAGATCGACGAGGGTGACGAGCTCCTCGTCCTCGAGGGCGAGGATCCACTCGTAGTCGCCGAGCGAGAACGAGGCGACGGTGTTCGTCAGCACAGAGCGGAACCGGGAGCCCTGGCGCCCGTGCTGGGCGAGCATCGCGCGGCGCTCCTCGTCGGGGAGGATGTACCACTCGTAGGAGCGGACGAAGGGGTAGACGGTCAGCCATCGAGCCGGCGCCTTGCCGCGCATGTAGGCCGGCAAGTGGTTGGCACTGAACTCGGCGTCGCGGTGGACGCCCATCGCGTTCCAGGTGGGGAGGAGTCCGACCAGCAGCTCCGTGCGGCGCAGCTCGCGGTAGCCGCGCTGCAGTTCCTCGGGCGCGGGGCCCGTGAGCCACAGCATGATGTCGGCGTCCGCGCGCAAGGCGGAGACGTCGTAGGTGCCGCGGACGGTGACGCCCCCATCCGCCAACTGGGTGACGAGGTGCTCGTACTGCTTCACGGCCGGCTCGACGGCGTCGCTGGACAGGGTGAACGGACGCGCGGGATCCCTGCGGAGAACCGCCCAGAGCGTGTATCCCAGGGCCTGATCGGAGTGATCCTGATCGGCGGGGGGCTGCGGCGCCGGAGCGACGGCGCTCGTCTCGGGGGCGGACTGAACGGGACCCGCCGTACCGGCGGTCTGATCGGTCATTGACCCATCATCCCTCCGCTCGTGCCGATGCACAAAAGCAGACACGGCTCTGGCGCCGGAGGCCCCGGAGCGCTAACGATCCGGAGCCTCGGGCCGCTCAGTCCTCGGTGATCTGCTTCGCGATGCCCCAGGCGACGAGACCGACCGCGGCCGCCGCGCCGACGGCACCGGCGATCAGCGCCGACGGGTTCCGTCGTCGGACGACCTGGAGCTTGCGCTGGAGAGCGCGCTGGGCCGCACGCACCTTGCGGGGGACGTTGATCCTGTCCTCGATCGCGTCGAGGGTCGCCGCTAGCTCCGAGCGGGCCCGCTCGATGTCGGCCTTCAACTGGCCGGGCTGGAGCTCCGCGGGGTCGACGAAACGGGGCGTACTGCTGCTCACCGCGCGCTCAGTTGTCATAGCTGCCCACTCCCTTGAAGGCCTGGATGTCCTTCTTGATGCTCTCGATCGACTCTTGCGGTACCGGCGGAACGGCCTTCTTGATGGTCCGGACGCCGATCAGGGCCAGGACGACCGCCACCAGCAGGAAGAACACCGTGACGATGAGCGCCGAGAGCCACGCCGGCAGCCAGGAGGCGATGCCGATGATCGCGAACGCGACCAGTGTCGCCCACCCCGTGATGAGGAAGAAGGCCGCGACGGCGAACAGGCCGACGGCCAAGCCGGCGCTCTTGGCCTTGCCCGCGAGCTCGTTCTTGAGCGAGGCGACCTCGGCCTTGACGAGTTCGATCACGAGACCGGGCAGGTCGCCGACCAGCTCCCCCAGTGATCGGGCGTTCTTGGGATTGCGTTCGTTCACCACGGGAGCTCCTCGAGGGTGGGACGTGTCGGCCGGCGTGCGACGGTCGGGGCCGGAGGGATGGGCACTACGCCTTGCTGGTGGAGGACGACGAGGTCGATCCTCCTGAGCCGGCCGATGCCGCAGCCTCGTCGACCTTCGCCGCGGCCTCCCGCGCGGCCGCCGCGGCCTGCGCATCGCTCGCGCCCTGCGCCTTCTTCCCGCCGGAGACGGCCTTGACGACCACCGAGCGCACGACCTCGTACGCCTTGTCGGAGGCGGTGCTCAGCTGGGCCTTCGCCGCGCCGCCGACGGCACCCGCGACGTCCTGCACCGGCTGCGTCTTCCAGACCTTGTTCGCCGCCGAGGCGATCTGCTCGTACCGCTTGCGGCCGGCGCGTGCTCCCAGCACGTACCCGGCTGCGGCTCCTGCCACGAAAAGAATCTTGCCCTTCACGCCTACTCCTCGTCCTGGGTCGCTCTCGCGATCGTCCACGCGGTCGGTGACCACTCGTGCCGGAGCACACCGCGCTCACGCGGATGCCTGGGCCTAAGAGTAGCCGTCGCCGTCCGAGTCTTCGCGCGGGAGTCCCACTCCTTGACGCACTAGGCGGCGCCGGATAAGAGCGGCGGCCTCTGCGGCGTGGGGCAGCACAGACGCCAACCCCGTGCCCGCCATCCAGGTGCCGGTGACGACGACTCCCTCCACCGGGGCGAGCGCCTCGCGGAACGCCTCCAGGTTCGCGCGGCGGCCGAGCGCCGCGGCCGGACGGACGTTCGCCCAGCGCACCCGGGCGGATCCGACGAGGGAGGCCGCGTCGAGGGCGGTCCCGAGGAGGAGGGACGCGTCGCGCAGAGCGATCTCAGCCACCTCGTCGTCGCCACGGCCCTCCAGCGGCGGGCTCTCGCCCGGGCGCCCGTACGAGAGCCGCAGCACGTGACGGCCGGGCGGGAGGGAGGCGGCCAGCCACTCCCACTTCGCCGTCGCGTGGGTGAGCGCCTTGGCGGTCACCTCTCGCGCCGTCGGTGCCACGAGCACCCCGGAGCCGCGCGGCGCGGCATCGAGGCGGGGGTCGTCGACGACGAGCGTCACCAGCTCGACGGAGTCGTGCAGGGCCGAGTCGGGGCTCTCGCCGACCGAGGGCACCACACCGCTCAGGAGGGCGCGCGCGTCGTTCTCGGGAGTCGCGACGATCACCGAGCGGGCCGTCAGAGCGCCATGGTCCAGCGTGAGGACGAAGTGCCCGTCCGAGCCCTCGAGCCGCGCGACCGGCACACCGGTGCGGATCTCGCCCGAGAGGTAGTCGATCCGCTCGACAAGCGCGGCGACGAGGCGGTGCATCCCGCCCTCTATACCGCGGACAGCCACGCCTGCCGGCAGGTTGGCGCGCAGGGCGGCGACGCCTCCCGCGAGCGAGCCCGCGCGGGTGATCGCCCCGTTCAGCCCGGGAGCCGCGAGGTCGACATCGATGTCCTCGGGACGACTCGAGTAGACGCCGGAGACGACCGGCGCGACCAGATCCTCGAGCACGCGGCGGCCCATCCGGGTGCGCACGAGCTCGGCGAGCGAGTGGGCGCGCCCGATGCGCAGGACCGGCATCAGAGTGTCGAGCCAGGCGCGCCACGCGCCGCGGCGCCCGATCGCCCGGACGACGTCGGGCGCGAGCGGCGTGCCGGGGATGCCGAGGACGCCTGCGCCCGGGGACGGGACGGAGCGGCCTCCTGAGAGGTGCAGCCAGGAGCCGTGGGTCCGCGGCTCGACGACCGACTCGACCAGCGGGCGGCCGTCGAGCGTCAGAGCAGCGAGCGCCCTCTCGACGGCGCCTCCGCGGGTGGCGAAGCTCTCGGCGCCCGCGTCGAACGCGACCCCCGCGAGCTCCAGCGGCGACACGGAGCCGCCGACCTGCTCCGCAGCCTCGAGCACGACGACGCGGAGCCCGATGCGGAGGCACTCGGCGGCGGCGGCGAGACCCGCCACTCCGCCGCCGACCACGGCGACGTCGTACTGCGCGGCGTCGAGCCGCCTGTCGACGCTCACGGCCGCCAGTCGTGCACGAACGCGACCAGGCGCGTCAGCACGTCCGGGTCGGTCTCGGGCGGCACGCCGTGGCCGAGGTTGAGCACGTGCGCGGGGGCGCTGAGGCCGCGGCGGAGGACGTCGTCGACGTGGGCAGAGAGCACCTCCCATGGCGCGCTGAGCAGCGCGGGATCGACGTTGCCCTGCACAGGGACGAAGCCGCCCAGGCGGTGGTTGGCCTCGTCGAGCGGGATCCGGTGGTCGATGCCGACGACGTCCGCGCCGATGGCGTGCATGGCGCCGAGCAGCTCGCCCGTGCCCACGCCGAAGTGCACGATGGGCACGTTGCTGCGAGTGCCGCCGTGCTCGAAGGCCAGGTCGCGCACGTGCTCGAGCGCTCGGGCGGAGGCGGGGGCCACGTGGGCCGTGTAGTCGGCGAGCGAGAGCGAGCCCGCCCAGGAGTCGAAGAGCTGCGCGGCGCTCGCTCCGGCGAGCACCTGAGCGCGGAGGAAGCGGCCGGTGACCTCGGCGGTCCACTCCATCAGCTGCGCCCAGGCGCCCGGATCGGCGTGCATCATCGTCCGGGCCCGCAGATGGTCCTTCGAGGGTCCGCCCTCGACCAGGTAGGCGGCCAGGGTGAACGGGGCTCCGGCGAAGCCGATCAGCGGAGTGGCGCCGAGACCCTCGACGGTGCGGCGCACGCCCTCGCGAATGGGCTCGAGGGTCTCGTCGAGCACGGCCGGATCGGTCGCGGCCAGTGCGGCGACGTCGGCCGCGGTGCGCACAGGCGTGTCGAGCACGGGGCCACGGCCCGGGACGATCTCGACGGCCACACCCGCCAGCCGCAGCGGGATGACGATGTCGCTGAAGAAGATGCCGGCGTCCACTCCGTGCCGACGGACCGGCTGGAGCGTGATCTCGCTCGCGAGCGCCGGGTCGAGGCAGGCGTCGAGCATCTTCGTGTCGGTGCGCAGGGCGCGGTACTCGGGGAGGCTGCGGCCGGCCTGGCGCATGAACCAGACGGGAGTCGTGTCCGGCCGCTCCGACCGGTACGCGCGCAGCAGCGCAGAGTCGGCGGTGCGCCCGGAGGAGAGGGGGTGCAGCGGATCGAGTAGGCCGGCGGTGGGGGAGGTCACCGCGGCATTATTCCAGGAGCATCCGTGATTCCTGGCGCATCCGTGCAGTCCTCCCGCGCTACGGCCCCAGGCCCCGACCTCCGCGGGTAGACTGACGCAGTGCTTCTGTGTCTGACGGCGTCGCACAAGAACGCCAGCTTCGATCTCCTCGAGAAGCTCTCCGTCGACTCCTCCGCCGTGGCCTCCGCCCTGTCCGACGGGATCGACTTCGTCTCGGGGGCCGTCGTCGTCGCGACGTGCAACCGTTTCGAGGCCTACCTCGACATCGACGAGCCGCTGACGGCCGCGCAGGCCGTCGCGGTCGAGGCGGCGACCGCCGCCGTGAGCGCCGCGACCGGCATCGAGCAGGAGGAGCTGCGCGGTAGCGTCCACGTCGTCTCCGGAGACCGCGTGGCCGAGCACCTCTTCGCTGTGTCGAGCGGACTCGAGTCGGTCGTCGTCGGCGAGGGCGAGATCGCCGGTCAGGTCCGCCGCTCCCTTGAGGAGGCGCGGCGCCTGGGCACCACCTCGTCCGAGCTCGAGCGGCTGTTCCAGCGCGCCTCTCAGACGTCCCGAGGGATCAAGAACCGCACGGGCCTCGGCAGCGCCGGCCGTTCGATCGTGCGGCTCGCTCTCGATCTCGCCGCGAGCCGCGTGACCGACTGGCGTGCCGCTCGCGTCCTTCTCATCGGCACCGGCAGCTACGCACGCGCCACTGTCGCCGCCCTGCGCGACCGCGGAGTCGCCGACATCGCCGTGCACTCCCCCTCCGGCCGGGCCGAGGGCTTCGCCGCGCGACGCTCGCTGCGACCGATCGAGGGCGCCGATCTGGCGCTCGAGGCCGTATCGGCCGATGTCGTGATCACCTGCACCACCACGCAGGAGCCCGTGCTCGACGCGGCCCTGATCACCGCGGGCCGCCTCCAGGGCTTCTCGCGCGAGCGCCAGCTCGTGATCGACCTCGGCCTCCCCCGCAACGTCGCGGCCGACGTCACGAGCGTCACCGGAGTCGAGCTGCTCGATCTCGAGACCATCAGCCTGCACGCGCCGCTCGAGGTGCTCGACGCCTCCGAGAAGGCGCGGGCCCTCGTCGACAGGGCGGTCCGCAAGTTCTCGGATGTCGCCGATGAGAAAAGCCTCACGCCCGCGGTGGTGGCGCTGCGGGCCTACGTCTTCGACGCGCTCGACGCCGAGATCGAGCGGGCCCGCTCCCGCGGCGACGACGACGGCCGCACCGAGCAGGCGCTCCGCCACCTCGCGGGCGTCCTGTTGCACACCCCGAGCGTCCGCGCCCGCGACTATGCGCGTGCCGGCGCGCAGGAGGCGTACGTGACCGGACTCGAGGCACTCTTCGGTATCACCGTCCCCGCCGAGCCGGCCTCCACCGTCCGTCCGGACTCCGGCGCGGCCACCGCGTGAGCCTGCGGCTGCCGTTCGACGCGGAGCCGCTGCGCACCGCTCCCCTGCTCACCCAGCGCCTCCTGCTGCGCCCCCTGGGCCTCGACGATGCCGATGACCACGCCCACTATCAGGGCGATCCGGAGGCGGTCCGCTCTCTCCGCTGGCCGGTGCGCACTCCCGAGGAGTCGCGCGAGCACCTGCTGCGCCGGCTCCCCTCGACGCGGTTGGCCGCTGACGGCGACGCGGCGGTGCTGGCGATCGTCCGCGCGAGGGGGAGCTCGCCGGCCGGATGATCGGCGACCTGACCCTCGTCGTCGCCTCCGTCGAACAGGCCACGATCGAGATCGGCTGGGTGCTGCATCCGGAGGCGCAGGGGCGCGGCTATGCCGCTGAGGCCTCCGCGGCCCTGCTCGATCTGGCAGTCGACCTGCTCGGGGCCCACCGCGTCGTGGCGCAGCTCGACGCGCGCAACACCGCCTCCGCCCGGCTCTGCGAGCGGCTCGGGATGCGCCTCGAAACGCGCCACCTCGACGAGGAGTTCTGCAAGGGCGAGTGGACGTCGACCCTCGTCGACGCCCTGCTCGCCCGCGAGCGCTGACGCCTTCGCCAGGTGCCGCTCACGCGCGGCGCCCGTTTTAGCGCGTTGGAGGCACCATCACAAAGGGCCTCAGGCCCCGCGCAGCCCGGCCGAGAGGTACGACTCGAGCTGGTCGAGCGCGATCCGCTCCTGCTTCATCGTGTCGCGATCGCGCACCGTCACCGCGTCGTCCTCGAGCGAGTCGAAGTCGACCGTCACGCAGTACGGCGTGCCGATCTCATCCTGGCGGCGGTAGCGGCGGCCGATCGCTCCGGAGTCGTCGAAGTCGACGTTCCACAGCTGGCGGAGCCGATCGGCGACCCGGCGGGCGAGCGGAGAGAGGGCCTCGTTGCGCGAGAGCGGCAGCACCGCCACCTTCACCGGCGCCAAGCGCGGGTCGAGGTGCAGCACCGTGCGCGTCTCGACCTTGCCCTTGGCGTTCGGCGGCAACTCCTGCTCCTCGTACGCGTCGACGAGGAACGCCATCAGAGCCCGGGTGAGGCCGAAGGACGGCTCGATCACGAAAGGCACGTAGCGCTCGTTCTTGTTCTGGTCGAAGAACGAGAGGTCCTTGCCGGAGTGCTCGATGTGCGTCTTGAGGTCGTAGTCGGTGCGGTTCGCGACTCCCATCAGCTCACCCCACTCGCCCGAGGCGAAGCTGAAGCGGTACTCGATGTCGACGGTGCGCTTGGAGTAGTGCGAGAGCTTGTCCTTCGGGTGCTCGAACTGGCGGATGTTCTCCGGGCTGATCCCGAGGTCGACGAACCAGTCCCACGCCAGCTTCATCCAGGTTTCCTGCCACTCCTCGTCCGTGCCGGGCTCGACGAAGAACTCGAGCTCCATCTGCTCGAACTCGCGGGTGCGGAAGATGAAGTTGCCGGGCGTGATCTCGTTGCGGAACGCTTTGCCGATCTGGCCGATGCCGAACGGCGGCTTCTTCCGGGCGCTCTGCAGCACGTTCGCGAAGTTGGTGAAGATGCCCTGCGCGGTCTCCGGTCGCAGGTAGTGCAGACCGGACTCGTCGTCGACGACACCCAGGTAGGTCTTCATCAGGCCGGAGAACTGCTTGATCTCGGTCCACTGGCCGACCTTGTCGGGGTGCTCCGGGTCCGGGATGTCGGCGAGGCCGTTGACCGGCGGGTGGCCGTTGACCTCCTCGTAGGTCTCGAAGAGGTGGTCGGCACGGTAGCGCTTGTGCGTGATCAGCGACTCGGTCAGAGGGTCCGAGAAGACGCCGACATGACCGGAGGCGTTCCAGATCGCGGTCGGCAGGATCACGGCCGAGTCGAGGCCGACCACGTCTCCGCGGCCCTGCACGAACGCCTTCCACCACTGGCGCTTGATGTTCTCCTTGAGCTCCACGCCGAGGGGCCCGTAGTCCCAGGCGGAGCGAGTGCCCCCGTAGATCTCACCCGAGGGGAAGACGAACCCCCTGTGCTGCGCGAGGGTGATGACGGTGTCGAGGGTGGTGGGTTCTGCCACGGGATGCTCCTCAGCTGTTCGGGCGCACGGGGCCCCGGCGCGCGCCGGCTGCGCGCGTCCTTCTGGTGTGCCCCCATGGTAACCGCGGGCGCACCGGCGAGAACGGCGCTCGACGCACCGCGACGGGCATGATGAGCGGATGAGCGCTCTGCCTCCGATCGTCGTCTCGGCGGTCGCCGTCCTCCGCGATCGTCGAGTCCTGATGGTCACCGCGCGGGGACGCGACGTGCTCTACCTCCCGGGCGGCAAGGTTGATCCGGGCGAGAGCGCAGAGGCGGCGGCGGCCCGCGAAGCCCGGGAGGAGCTCGGGGCGGAGGCGGAGGTCCTGTCGGCCCTCTTCACCGTCCGCAGGCAGGCCCACGGCGAGCCTGAGGGGCGGGAGGTGCACATGACGGTGTTCGCCGCCGCGCTCGATCGGGAGCCGCGCCCGAGCGGCGAGATCGACTCCCTGCACTGGGTCACCGGCGAGGATGCGTCTCGGTGCCCGCCCGCCGGCGTCGAGACCCTGGAGCGGCTCCGCGCCCTCGATCTCGTCGACTGACGCCCGCGGCGTCGCGCCCGCTCCAGGGCAGCTAGCCTCGTGGCGTGGAGACGAGACGACGCGCCCGGGACCGGTCGACGCTGGACGGGACGGGTCGGCTCGAACCGGTGCGGCTGGAGGCGGCGGTGCCCATACTCCGCATCTTCTCGGTCGCGAAGGCGGGCGAGTTCTACGTCGACTATCTCGGCTTCGAGGTCGACTGGGAGCACCGCGCTGAGGTCGACGCACCGCTCTACTTGCAGGTCTCGCGCTCGGGCCTGCGCCTGCACCTGAGTGAGCACCACCGCGACGGGAGTCCGGGCGCCGCCGTGCACGTCGCCGTGCGCGGGGTCAGAGAATTGCACGCCGAGCTCGATGCGAAGGCTACCCCTACCTGAATCCGCGGATCACCCGCACGCCGTTCGGCTTCGCCCTGGACGTCATCGACCCCTTCGGCAACCAGCTGCGCTTCGCCGAGCCGGCCCCGGAGCCGTCCGCGCCGTGACCGCGGGCGGCTCGCCCGCCTGAGCGACATCTGATCAACCGTTCACCGCCTGTCCATGCAGTTCGGGTGCCGATCCCCTACCGTGGGAGGAATGGCTTCACGGGGGACGATCGAGCGGTCGGGGACGACCGGGACGTCGGAGCGCGTGCGCAGAGCGCGGCTCCGCGTCTCCCCGGTCGCGCCTCTGGCCAGTGGCCTCCTCGGTTCGATCGCGATCCTGCTCGGCTCGCTCGGAGTCGGCTACCTGCCCCACGACTCGCCGATCCGCGACTGGCCGCTCATCGCGTCGATCCGTGCCACGGGCTGGCTGACCGAGATGAGCGGCGTCCTCGTGGTCGGCGGCGGTCTCCTCCTGCTGGTTGCTTGGCTCCGACTACGCACGACCGCCCTGGCCGGGGGCCCTGCCGCACTGCGGGCGATCGTGGTCGCCGCTCTCGTCTGGGCAGCGCCGCTCCTCCTGACGGTGCCGCTGTTCAGCCACGACATGTTCTCGTACGTCGCGCAGGGGCGCCTGATGACGCAGGGGATCGATCCGTACACGAACGGAGTCGCCACGCTTCCGGGGTGGTTCGCCCTGGGCGTCGACCCGTTGTGGGCGGACACGCCGACGCCGTACGGCCCTCTCTACCTCCTTATCGAACGCGCCGCTGTCCAGTTCGCCGGCTACGGCTCACCCGAGCTCTCGATCGCCATGCTCCGGGCGGTCTCGGTCGCGGGAGTGGCGGTCGTGAGCGTCTACGCGATCCGTCTGGCGCGGCTCCGAGGCCTCTCGACCTCGCTCACGGCATGGACGGTCGTGGCGAATCCGCTCACGCTCGTGCTGTTCATCGTCGCCGGCCACAACGACGGCGTCATGCTCGCCCTGATCCTGGCCTCTCTCTACTACGCCCAGACCGATCGCCGCATCACCGCGGTGGTACTGATGGCGGGAGCCATCGCGATCAAGCCGGTCGCGATCATCGCGCTTCCTGTGCTGGCTCTGCTGTGGCTGCGCCACGACGCGACGCTGCGGGAGCGGATCCGTGCCTGGGCGTGGTCCGGCCTCGGCGCGCTCGGCCTGGTCGCGGCGATCGGCCTCCTCGCCGGCGTCGGCATGGGCTGGATCGGCGCGATGGTCGTCCCCGGCTCGATCCTGCACTGGTACGCACCGATGTCGTTCGTCTCGGTGGTCACCTCGACCGCCGTTGAGATGACCGGGCACGATCCCGCCGCGGCGATCGCCGCCGTGAAGATCCTGGCCCTCGCCGTCGCCGGCGCGATCGCGCGGGTCTGATGCTGTCGAAGCGGGCGATCGATCCTCTCGCGCGCCTGTCCGGCGCACTCCTGGCGTTCGTGACGGCGTCGACGGCCATCCACCCCTGGTACGCGCTCTGGATCCTCCCGATCGCAGCGCTCTCGCGTCCCTGGCGGAGCGCCCACGTGCACCTCGCCGTGTACGCCTCGATCTTCCTGATGTGCGTGACCCTGGCCGAACCGGTCGACGGGGGCGGAGGGACGCTCGACCAGATCCCCGCTCGTGTGGCGACGATCGCGGCAATCGCGGTCATCGGGATGTACGTCCTGCTGGGCTACACCGATGAGGAACGCGTCGACACCGGCTCGCTCGTGCATGCGGTGCCGTTCGGGTCCGAAACGCTGAGCCGCATCAGCGGTGGCCGCCTCGGCGGGCCGCAGTTCGCGCGCCCCTCACGCATCACCGAGTAGCGCGCCGCCCCGGCGGATCGCTCAGGAGGCGGAGGGCTCCTCGTCCCGGCCCGGCTGTGTGCGCGTGCGACGATCGATCGCAGCATGCGCGGTGGCGGCAGCGGCGTCCGGCGAGCCGACCGGTCCATCCGGGCCGCCGAGGACGCGGGAGAGAGACGAAAGCCATCCTGAGTCGTCACGGCGGCCCGTGAGCGCAACGTTGAAGAGCGGAAGCTCGCTTCGGGTCGCGTGGATCGCGTAGGACTCGCGGCTGTAGCCGTTGTCGGGCACGACGGGCGCGCGGCGATCCGGCTCGGAGGAGGGCTCTGCGGCGTGCTCGGGGCCGTCTTCGGCGTCGAGCACGCCTCCGTCGGCCTGTGCGGCCTCGACGGGTGCGGAGTCGTCACGCTCGACCGTCTCAAGCGGGGAGGTGTCAGGCTCGGGGGCGTCCAACGCAGGGGCCTCCAGCTCGGGGGCGTCCGACTCAGGGGCGTCCAGCTCAGGGGCGTCCAGCTCGGGGGCGTCCACCGCAGGGACGTCCAGCTCAGCGTCGTCCAACGGGGGCGCATCTCGTCCCTCGTCCACGACGGAATCGTCGGCGGTCTGGTCGTTCAACTCCTCGACGCCCTCGGGCTCCGGAGTCTCGTTACTCACGGCGATCTCGGCGTCGGGAGTCTCCGGCGACTCGTCGTTCCCGTCGACCCACGCCTGTCCGGCCTCGGTGACGCTGCTGTCGATGCGCTCGTCGGCGCGGTGATCCTGATCCACGGGGCGGCCCTCCTGTCTCCGCACCGAGCGGACGGAGCGGACGCCGTGGCTGTCGCGCCTCGTCGCTCAGCCAGGCTACCCCGTGATCAGGGGAGCTCGGATCCGGTGGCGCCCGATCGCGGCACAGGGCGCCAGACGACGAGCTCGGTGCGGCGCTGCGTGCGTGTGCCGTGGCGCAGGGTGACGACGTCGCCCTCGAGTCCTGCGGCGAACACCCTCCGCCCCGGCCGGTTGAGCAGCTCGTCGGCCAGCGCCGTCTCGAGCTCCCGCACGCGCTGTGTGAGCGATTGCACCTGGTTCTCGAGCTGGAGTATCCGGGCGATGCCCTCGAGCGAGACTCCCTCGGAGGACAGCCGTGCCACCTCGCGCAATTGCACGACATCGCGCATGGAATAGCGGCGTGACTTGCCCGCTGTGCGGGTGGGACTGACCAGCCCGAGGCGGTCGTACTGCCGCAGCGTCTGCGGATGCATCCCGGCGAGGTCGGCGGCGACGGCGATCGCGAAGACGGGCGTGTTCTCGTCCATGTCCCCTCCTCTCCGATTGGCCGCGCCGATCCGTTCCCGCCTAGTAGCGGGCCTTCTCCAGGATGTCCTCGCGCGGGTCTTCGTCGGGTTCGGCTGCCGCATAGGCCTCGAGCGCCTCACGGGCGCCCGACGAGAGGTGGCTCGGGACGGCCACGTGGAGCACGGCCAGCAGATCGCCGGTTCCCTTGGATGTCGAGACGCCGCGGCCCTTCACCCGCAGGACGCGGCCGCTGGGGGTGCCGGGAGCGACCCGCAGCTTGACCGGTTCGCCGCCGAGCGTCGGCACCTCGATCGTGGCACCGAAGACGGCCTCGACGAAGGTGACGGGGACGGTGACGCGGAGGTTCTGGCCGTCGCGCTCGAAGACCGGATGCTTGCGCACCGAGACCGTGAGCACCAGGTCGCCCGGCTCGCCGCCGTCTGGGCTCGGGCGTCCCTTGCCGCGGACGCGGATCTTCTGATCGTCGGACACTCCCGCCGGGATGCGTACGGAGAGCGTGCGCCCGTCTCCGGTCTGCAGCTGGACGGTGTCGCCCCGCGTTGCGGTGCGGAAGTCGATGGTGGTGCTGGCCGTGACGTCGGCGCCCTTCTGCGGGCCGCCGAAGCCTCGGTAGCCGCCACTCGGCTGGCCGAAGCGGGCGTTGCCACCACCCCCGAACATGCCGCCGAGGATGTCCTCGAAGCCGGGCGGAGGCCCCTGCTGGGTGCTGTAGGTCGTGCGTCCGCCCTGCCCGAACATGCCGCCGAAGACGTCGTCGAAACCGCCGGCCTGGCCTCCCGCCGTGAACCGGGCGCCGCCGCCCATCGCGCGGATCTGGTCGTACTCTTTGCGCTGGTCCGGGTCGGAGAGGACGGTGTACGCCTCGCTGATCTCCTTGAAGCGCGCTTCGGCCTTCGCATCCCCGGGGTTGGAGTCGGGGTGGAACTGACGGGCGAGCTTGCGGTAGGTCTTCTTGAGGTCCGCCGCGGAGACGTCCTTGGACACGCCGAGGACCTTGTAGAAGTCCTTGTCGAACCAATCCTGGCTGGCCATGTGCCTCTTCCTGTGTCGTATGCGGCGAGGGGCCCCGCCCGGAGCCGGCAGTGCGCTGCCGAGCGGGCGGGGCCCTCCGCGAGTGGTGCTGGTACCGAGGTCAGTCGGCGGGGACCGCCACGACCACCTTGGCGGCCCGCAGCAGCGAGCCTCCGAGGTAGTAGCCCGACTCGACGACGTCCGCGACCGTGGAGGTCTCGGTGCCGGGAGTCGGCTGCTGGAAGATCGCCTCGTGGAGGGTGGGGTCGAACAGGTCGCCGACCGCGCCGGTCTTCACAAGGCCGAGCTTCTCCACTCCGGCGCGCAACTTCTGCGCGATGGCCGTGAAGGGTCCGCCCTCGGCGAGGTCGCCGTGCTTCTCGGCACGGTCGAGGTCGTCGAGCACGGGGAGGATGACCTTGACCGCCTCACCGATCGCCCGCTCCTTGTCGACCTGACGGTTCGACTCGGTGCGCTTGCGGTAGTTCGCATACTCTGCGGTCACCCGCTGGAGGTCGGCGAGGTGCTCGGCCGCGAGGGTCTCGGCGCTGGACTGCCCCGAGAGGAAGGAGAGGTCGGCGTCCGAGAGCGTCGTCTCGACGTCCGGACCCTCGGCCTCGATGAGGCCCTCCGGGTCCTGTGCGTCCTTCGCCGCCTCGGCTCCCGCCTCGTCGCCGGTGGCCGGCTGCTCCTCGGGGAGATCCTGGGGCTCGTTCTCGGCTGCCATGACTACTTGGTGTCCTTCGGCTCGTCCTCGTCGACGACCTCGGCGTCGACGATGTCCTCGTCGTCCTTCTTCTCGCCATCGGCCGGAGCGTCCGAGGGGGCGCTCTGGGCGGCCTGCTCCTGCGAGTAGATGGCCTGGCCGATCTTGGTCTGGGAGGCGTTGAGAGCGTCGAACGCGGTCTTGACGGCCGCCTCGTCGTCTCCGGCCAGCGCGGTCTTCAGCGCGTCGACATCGCCCTGGACCTCGGACGTGACATCCTCGGGCAGTTTGTCCTCGTTGTCCTTGATCAGCTTGTCGATCGAGTAGGCGAGGGTCTCGGCGTTGTTGCGGATCTCGGCCGCCTCACGGCGGGCCTTGTCCTCGGCGGCGTGCTCCTCGGCCTCGCGGACCATGCGGTCGATGTCGTCCTTGGGCAGGGACGAGCCGCCGGTGATCGTCATCGACTGCTCCTTGCCGGTGCCCTTGTCCTTCGCCGAGACGTGCACGATGCCGTTGGCGTCGATGTCGAAGGTGACCTCGACCTGCGGGATGCCGCGGGGGGCCGGAGCGATGCCGGTCAGCTCGAAGGTGCCCAGGTTCTTGTTGTCGCGAGTGAACTCGCGCTCGCCCTGGAAGACCTGGATCGCGACGGACGGCTGGTTGTCGTCGGCCGTGGTGAAGGTCTCGGAGCGCTTGGTCGGGATGGCCGTGTTGCGCTCGATGAGCTTGGTCATGATCCCACCCTTGGTCTCGATGCCCAGCGAGAGGGGGGTCACGTCGATCAGGAGGACGTCCTTGCGTTCGCCCTTGAGGACACCGGCCTGCAGCGCAGCGCCGACCGCGACGACCTCATCCGGGTTGACGCCCTTGTTCGGCTCCTTGCCGCCGGTGAGCTTCTTCACGAGTTCGGCCACGGCCGGCATACGGGTCGAGCCGCCGACGAGGACGACGTGGGCGATGTCCTCGACCTTGACGCCCGCCTCCGCGATCACGTCGGTGAACGGCTTGCGGGTGCGCTCGATCAGGTCGCTGGTGAGCTCCTCGAACTTGGCGCGCGTCAGCGTCTCGTCGAGGTTCGCCGGGCCGTTCTCGGTGAGCGAGAGGTAGGGCAGCTGGATGCTGGTCGACGTGCTGGAGGAGAGCTCCTTCTTCGCCTGCTCCGCGGCTTCCTTGAGGCGCTGACGCGCGATCTTGTCCTTCGAGACGTCGACGCCCGTGGACTCCTTGAAACGCTTGACCAGGTGGTCGACGACGCGCTGGTCCCAGTCGTCGCCGCCGAGGCGGTTGTCGCCGGAGGTCGCGCGGACCTGGATGGTCGAGAAGTCGTCGTCCTTACCCACCTCGAGGAGGGAGACGTCGAAGGTTCCGCCGCCGAGGTCGAAGACGAGGATGAGCTCGTCCTCCTTGCCCTTGTCGAGGCCGTAGGCGAGGGCGGCTGCGGTCGGCTCGTTGATGATGCGCAGGACGTTGAGGCCGGCGATCTCTCCGGCGTCCTTCGTGGCCTGGCGCTCGGCGTCGTTGAAGTAGGCGGGGACGGTGATGACCGCGTCGGTCACCTTGTCGCCCAGGTACTGCTCGGCGTCGCGCTTGAGCTTGCCCAGAATGCGGGCCGAAATCTCCTGCGGGGTGTACTTCTTGTCCTCCACGCCGAAAGTCCAGTCGGTGCCCATGTGGCGCTTGACGGAGGCGATGGTGCGGTCGACGTTGGTGACGGCCTGGCGCTTCGCGGTCTCGCCGACGAGCACCTCGCCGTCCTTGGTGAACGCGACGACCGACGGAGTGGTGCGGAAGCCCTCGGCGTTGGCGATGACAGTGGGCTCGCCCCCCTCGAGGACGGCCACGACAGAGTTGGTGGTTCCCAGGTCGATGCCTACGGCACGGGACATATGCGTTGTTCTCCTTCGCGATCGGCCCTCGCGCGGGCGGCGGGCCGGTCAGTTGACGGGTGGTGCGGAATCCTCTGCAGGACTTGAGTTCCACAGGCTCAAGTTTAACGGCCACCCTCTCGACGTCAAGTCGAGAAGCTAAAAGGTGAGCCGAGTCGGCTCAACTCTCAGCCTCGCGCCGCGGCACTTCCGACCGTTCACCTCCTCCCCCTACGGTGAGCCCATGACGACGCGCACCGGACGCTGGCCCGTCCTGGCCTGGGGCCTGTGGGACTGGGGCGGCTCGGCCTTCAATGCGGTGGTGACGACGTTCGTCTTCACCGTCTACCTGACGAGCGACGGTCTTTTCGGCACACCGAGCGGAGTCTCGGCCGCCCTGGGCTGGTCCCTCGCGGCCGCAGGCATGGTCGTCGCGGTCATCGCCCCGATCTCGGGCCGACGGGCGGACGCGGGCGGGCGCAGACGCTTCTGGCTCGGGATCCACTCCGCCGTCGTGGTGCTGTGCATCCTGCTGATGTTCTTCGTCCGCCCCGATCCCGCCTTCCTCTGGCTGGGGCTGGGGCTGCTCGCCGTGGGCACCGTCTTCTTCGAGTTCGCGAGCGTCAACTACAACGCGATGCTCACCCAGGTCTCGACGCGCGCAAGCATCGGCCGCGTCTCGGGATTCGGCTGGGGAATGGGTTATGTGGGCGGCATCGTCCTGCTGCTCGTCGTGTACTTCGGCTTCATCTCTCCGGAGGTGGGCCTCTTCGGCGTCAGCGGCGAGGACGGGCTCGACGTGCGCGTCTCGATCCTGCTCGCAGGCCTCTGGTTCGCGATCTTCGCCCTCCCGGTGCTGTTCGCGGTGCCCGAGACGCCCGCACGGGTCGGACGGGCGGAGCGGATCGGCCTGCTCGCCTCCTACCGCGCACTCTTCGCTCAGATCGCGACGCTCTGGCGCGAGAGCCGCAGCACGGTCACCTTCCTGATCGCGAGCGCGGTGTTCCGCGACGGGCTGACGGGCGTCTTCACCTTCGGCGGAGTCCTGGCGCAGGGCACGTTCGGCTTCACCGCCGGCGAGGTCATCCTGTTCGCGATCGCCGCGAACGTGGTCGCCGGGGTCGCAACCATCTCGGTCGGCGCGCTCGACGACCGGATCGGCCCCAAAGCCGTCATCGTCACCTCCCTGGTCGGGCTGCTCGTCACCGGCACCGCGGTGTTCGCGCTGCACGACGGCGGCACGACGGTCTTCTGGATCTTCGGGCTGCTACTGTGCCTGTTCGTCGGCCCCGCGCAATCAGCCAGCCGCAGCTACCTCGCCCGGCTCATCCCGGAGGGGCGCGAGGGCGAGATCTTCGGCCTCTACGCCACGACGGGCCGCGCCGCCTCCTTCCTCGCCCCGGCGGCCTTCTCCGCCGCCGTGTCTATCGCCGCCGCCGTGTCGGGCAACGGCGAGGCGAACGTGCAGTACTGGGGCATTCTCGGGCTGGTGGTCGTGCTCGCCGTCGGCCTGGCGCTGCTGCTGCCGGTGCGGCGCCCGCCGTCGGGCGCACCGCTCGCGCAGGACCCGCAGAACGCGCCAGAGCCGCAGCAGACGCCTCCCGCTCGCCTAGAGTGACCGGGTCGCGCCGACGCGGCGTGAAGGAGGATCGGGAATGACGACACGTCCCGTGGACCAGCGGCTGCCCGGCCCCGAGCGGCACACGCAGGAGAACGTTCCCGCGGTGGAGCGCCCCTCCACGACACCCGCGTCGGAGTGGCCGACGGCCGGGACCGCCGTCCCCGCGGCGGCCGCAGACGCCACCGGCGACGAGAGCGCCGCACCCGCGCAGCCCACGTCGGTCCGGGTCCGCAAGAAGCGCCGCGAGTCGCGGAGCACCCGCGCCCGGCGCATCGTGCGACGGATCGGATTCGTCGCGCTCGCCATCGGTCTGCTCGCCGCGCTCGCGGTCGTGATCGTCCTCATCGTCGCTCCGCACGACCTGTTCTGAGGCTGCGCCTCGGAGCCTGCGCCTCGGCGCCTGCATGTCAGGGCCTGCGGGCTCGAAGCCTGCGTTTCAGGTCCTCCGGGCTCTTGGCCCGCCGTTCCGGCCGCGCCGCTCGGGCCGGCCGTTCCGAGGAACGACGAGCGAGCTGCGCGATCAGGTCGCGAGCCAGAACACGATCAGCAGAAGCGTGACCAGGAACCCGGTCAGGAAGTTGAGCGCAAGGAAGCGCTTCCAGCCCGCGTTCGCGCGTTCCGCCTCCGCGTCCGACAGCGATCGATACGGCCAGATGCTCATCGCGTAGGGCAGCGCGAGCAGCGCAGCGAGCGTCCCCGGCCACGGCAGGAGCAGCAGCAGGAGCCCGCTCGCCACGTACGCTGCGATCGCGAAGCGGGTGGTCGCCCTCGCTCCGATCACGGTCGCGATCGAGCCGATGCCGCCCGCACGGTCCGCGAGGATGTCCTGCACCGCCCCGAAGGCGTGGCTGGCGATGCCCCAGAGGAAGAAGGCGACGAGCAGCGCCACGAGCGGGCCGGTCACGGTCGTGCCAGCGAGCGCGATCCCATAGACGGCGGGGCTGACGAAATGGGTCGCCGAGGTCAGCGAGTCGACGAAGGGCCGCTCCTTGAACCTGAGCCCCGGCGCGCTATAGGCGATCACGGCGAACACGCTGATCGCGAGGACCAGCCACGACACCGGCGAGCCGAGCAGGACCAGAGCGGCGAGGAACGGCACGTTCGTGGCGACAGCGGCGATCAGCGTCGCTCTGTGCTCACTGCGGTCGAGGACGGCGCCCTCGACGCCTCCCTTGCGGGGGTTCCGGAGGTCGGACTCGTAGTCGAAGACGTCGTTGATGCCGTACATCGCGAGGTTGTACGGGATGAGGAAGTAGAGGGTGCCAAGCACGAAGGCGACGTCGACCTCGCGCGTGGTCAGCAGGTAGGCCGCCGCGAACGGGTAGGCGGTGTTCACCCAGCTCAGCGGGCGGCTCGAGACGAAGAGCGCGCGCAGCCGGTTCACGCCTCGCTCCGTCGTCGAGCGGGGAGGAGGGTCCACAGGGCGGGGAGGGCGAGAGCCGCGGCGATGGCGTAGGCGAAGTCCTCGATCGGAGCGACGCCGATGCGGATGCCCGAGATCAGCTCGTCGTCGTAGGCGACCAGCAGGCCCACGCCGATCATCACGTTGTCGAACACGGCCGTCATCAGCAGCAGCACGGCGAGCGTGCCGAGCAGAGCGGAGGCGCGCAGGGTGCGTCGGCGCAGGGCGACGAGGAGGAGCACGAGCACCACCGCGAGGAACACGGTGTTGAGCAGGAGATAGGTCATGCGCGCTCCCCCACCCTCCGCTGCGCGCCGCGCCGCGAGAGGAAGCCGTGCACGTCCATCGTCAGGTAGCAGAGGAGGGTGAGGAAGAGGACCTCCTCGATGGGCAGCTCGGGCGCGAGCTGAACGCCGGTCATGTAGGGGGTCTCGCCGCGGAAGAAGACGCCGAGGCCGATGCCCACGAGATCCCAGACCAGGAAGAACGCCACACCGGCCGGCAGCACGATCGCGGCCCGCCGCGCATCCGCCCAGAAGAACAGGCCGAAGCGCCGGTCGAGCACGACCATCCCGGTGATCGAGACAACGAGCGCGAGCAGGTAGAGGATCCCCACGCCTACTCCCCCGCCGCAGCGAGGACGGACGCAGACCCCTCCACGACGCTCGGCGCGACGGGGGCACTCGGCGCCTCGCGCACCGGCAGGGGCTCGGTCGAGACGTCGCCGCGCACGCGCTTGAGCATCACCTCGGCGCTGATGACGCACATCGGCAGTCCGATGCCCGGGATCGTCGAGCTGCCCGCGAAGAATAGACCGTCGACGTGCCGGCTCACGTTGCCGGCGCGGAAGAAGGCGCTCTGTGAGAGCACGTGCGAGGGGCCCAGCATCGAGCCGCGCCAGGCGCCGAGATCGTTCTCGAAATCGGCCGGGCCGATGGTGCGGCGTACGACGATGCGCTCGGCGAGGTCGACCGCGCCGGTCCAGGTCGCGATCTGCTCGATGACGGAATCGGCGATGGCCTCGACGCGCGCATCACCGGCGCCGTCCACTCCGCCGCGGCCGATCGAGGTGTCGGCCGGGATGGGGACGAGCACGAACAGGTTCTCGTGCCCCTCCGGAGCCACGCTCGGGTCAGTCGCACTCGGCCGGCAGACGTAGATCGAGGCGGGATCCGGGACGCTCGGCTGCTCGCCGAAGATCTTCCCGAAGTTCTCGCGCCAGTCCTCGGTGAACAGCAGCGTGTGGTGCTCGAGCTGCGGCAGCTCGCCGCGGACGCCGAGCAGCACCAGGACGGCACTCGGGCCCGGCTCCCGGTTCTCCCAGTACGCCGGCGGGTAGGTGCGCAGCTCCTCGGGCAGGAGCGACTGCTCGGTGGTGAAGAGGTCGGAGGCGTTGACGACGAGGTCGGCCGGGATCCGCTCACTGCCCTCGGGGCCGGCGAACTCGACTCCGACGACCTCGGCGCCGTGGCGGCCGCCGCGCGGCGATCGGGCGGTGAGGATGCGGGTCGCCGGCGAGGAGGTGCGGATGCGCACGCCCGCCTCCTCGGCGACGTCGGCGACGGCCTCGATCAGCGTCGTGAATCCGCCCATCGGGTAGAGCACGCCGTCGGCCAGGTCGAGGTGGCTCATCAGGTGGTACATGCTCGGCGCGCTGAACGGCGACGACCCCAGGAACACGGCGGGGTAGCCGAGGATCTGGCGGAGGCGGTTGTCGGTGACAGCGGTCGCGGCGAAGGTGTCGAGTGGGGTGAGCAGCAGCCGGCCGAGCTTCCCGGTGCGGCTGAGCACGTCGCGGCGCAGCAGCGGGAGGAGAGAGGAGAAGCTGGTGTAGAGGAAGCGGCGCTTGGCGACCTCGTAGGTGTCGCGCGCGGACTCCAGGTAGCGGCGCATCCGCTCGCCCGCACCCGGCTCGATGCTCTCGAACAGGGCCAGGTTCGACTCGAGGTCGGCGAGCACGTCGATCGGCTCGTCCACGCCCTCGCTGTAGACGCGGTAGCCGGGGTCGAGCTTCACCAGGTCGAGGCGCTCTTCGGCGCTCGTGCCCATCAGGCGGAAGAAGTGGTCGAACACCTCGGGCATGAGGTACCACGAGGGGCCGGTGTCGAAGCGGAAGCCTCGTGCTCCCACGAGCCGGCCCGGCCTCCGACGACCTCGCGGGCCTCGAGGAGCGTCACGTCGTAGCCGTCGCGAGCGAGGAGCGCGGCGGAGGCGAGGCCTCCGATCCCGCCGCCGACGACGACGGCGCGGTGCGGCCCGGCCTTCGAACGGGTCGCCCTGGCCGGTCCGGGGCCCAGCCTCGGCGCAAG
>NZ_LIIN01000022.1 GCF_001634385.1 Rathayibacter tanaceti
CGGAGACCGCCCCGCGGCCGCTCTGCTCGACATACCCGAGTCGCGCCGGTGACGCCGCCTCGCAGGGTGCGCAGCGAGGTCGCGGAGCACCTGCTCGACTCCGTCCTCGACGCACTGCCGGAGCCGAAGCAGCCGGGGCAAGGCCGCGCGAAGAGCCGTCGCGTGACCACCGCAGCCCTCACGGGAGTCGCGGTCATCCCCGAGCAGACGCCCCGGCGCTCCGATCAGGAGTAGCGGGTCCCACGCGGGTCAGGAGGGCTCGGTGCCCGGCGGAAGCCGGCACCGGGCCCTCTCCCGGTCGCGGCCCCGCACCCGCAGGCCGCTGGCGTGCAGGCGCTCGACCAGTTCCCGCGCGCCGACCGGCAGCGCGCCGGCCGCGATCAGCTCGACGAGCCGCTCCTCGGGAACGTCGTAGTGGTCCAGATCGAACGCGCGCTCGGGCACCCCGGTGCGGAGCGCGAAGGAGTGCAGCTCCTCCAGCGACACATCGCTCACGAGGTGCGCCCAGAGAGTGCCGTGGGCCGGCCAGCGCGCTGCGTCGACGAGGATGACCACTCGTCGATCCTAGGCGGCGCGCCGTCGCGGCGGGCGGGCGCCTCTCCACTATCGTGACGAGGTCGCCGGTCGGGGGACGCAGCCCCCGGGGGTGCGTGCGTTTGACCGTGGAGCACGGATCCCGTACTCTTGACCGTTGGTGTGGCGCGATCCATGTGCTCACGCAGATTTCCGCTGTCGCTCCGCTCTTCACGGGGTGCGAGCCGCGGTGCCGGTTCCCTCGGTCTCATGAGGAGACGGGTACGAACCGGAAGACCGGGGCACCGCCCCGTCCATACAAGCCCCGGATGGCGCCTCCGCTCCGTCCAGACGAGAAACAGGTACGAGAAGTGGTTTACGCAGTTGTGCGCGCCGGCGGTCGGCAGGAGAAGGTCGAGGTCGGCACCATCGTGACGATGGACCGTGTCAAGGCCGACAAGAACGGCACCGTGCAGCTTCCTGCCGTGCTGCTCGTCGACGGCGAGTCGATCACCTCGGATGCGGCGACCCTCGCGGGCGTCACGGTCACCGCCGAGGTGCTCGAGGACCTCCGTGGTCCGAAGATCATCATCCAAAAGTTCAAGAACAAGACCGGTTACAAGAAGCGCCAGGGGCACCGTCAGGACCTCACGCGCGTCAAGGTCACTGGCATCAAGTAGTCCCTGCACGAATTGAGCTGACCTGCGGAGCGAGCCATCGCCCCACAGGAGATCAGCATGGGGCTGCGGCCCCACGGTCTCGAGGAGATGAGAAATGGCACACAAGAAGGGCGCAAGCTCCACTCGCAACGGTCGCGACTCGAACGCGCAGCGTCTCGGCGTCAAGCGCTTCGGCGGTCAGGTCGTGAACGCGGGCGAGATCATCGTCCGCCAGCGCGGAACCCACTTCCACCCGGGTGCGAACGTCGGCCGTGGCGGCGACGACACCTTGTTCGCCCTCTCGGCGGGCGCTGTCGAGTTCGGCAGCAAGGGCGGCCGCAAGGTCGTCAACATTGTGGCGGCCGCCCAGTAGGGTCGGCTCTTCCGCCGCACAGGCACAGGACGCAAGGGGCGGGCTTCGGCTCGCCCCTTGCTCGTCTCCCGGGGCGCACGCCCCCGGCGTCGCAGCCCGACACCGCACACCCCCTTGATCGGACGGACACACACCATGGTCACCTTCGTCGACAACGTCACGCTGCACCTGCGTGCCGGCCACGGCGGCAACGGCTGCGTCTCCGTCCGCCGCGAGAAGTTCAAGCCGCTCGCGGGCCCCGACGGCGGCAATGGCGGCCACGGAGGCGACATCGTGCTCGTCGCCGATCCGCAGACCACGACGCTGCTCGGCTACCACCGCCACCCCCACCGCAGCTCGCAGAACGGTGGGCCGGGAATGGGCGATCACCGCGCGGGTGGGAACGGCGAGCTCCTCGAGCTCCCGGTGCCCCTCGGCACGGTCGTCAAGTCGCCCGACGGTGACGAACTGATCGACATGGACGAGCCTGGTCTGCGGTTCGTGATAGCTCCCGGCGGTCAGGGCGGGCTCGGCAACGCGTCCCTGGCGACCACGAAGCGCAAGGCTCCTGGCTTCGCGCTGCTGGGCACCCCCGGCTGGGAGGGCGACGTCGTCCTCGAGCTGAAGACGGTCGCCGACGTCGCGCTCGTGGGGTTCCCCTCCGCGGGGAAGTCCAGCCTCGTCGCTGCGATCTCGGCGGCGAAGCCGAAGATCGCCGACTACCCCTTCACCACTCTCGCGCCCAACCTCGGCGTCGTGCAGGCGGGTGAGTCGCGCTTCACCGTCGCCGACGTCCCTGGCCTCATCGAGGGCGCGAGCGAGGGGAGAGGCCTCGGCCTCGAATTCCTCCGCCACGTCGAGCGGTGCACCGCCCTGGTCCACGTCCTCGACTGCGCCACTCTCGAACCCGGCCGCGATCCGCTGACCGACCTCGACATCATTCTGCGCGAGCTGGCCGCCTACCCCGTCGGCGACGGCCAGATCCCGCTGGTCGAGCGGCCGCAGCTGGTCGCCCTCAACAAGGTCGACGTCCCCGAGGCGCACGAGCTCGCCGATTTCGTCCGGGCCGATCTGGAGGCGCGCGGGTACCGCGTCTTCGAGATCTCCACCGTCAGCCACTCCGGCCTGCGGCAGCTGACCTTCGCTCTCGGCGAGATCGTCGAGAAGCACCGCCTCGAGCTCGCGGCCGAACCGCGCGTCGAGCGGATCACGATCCGCCCGCGCGCGGTCGACGAGAAGGACTTCGAGATCAAGGTCGAGGGGGGCTCCTACGGGAACGTCTACCGCGTCCTGGGCACCAAGCCCGAACGCTGGGTCGCGCAGACCGACTTCACCAACGACGAGGCGGTCGGCTTCCTCGCCGACCGCCTGGCGAAGCTCGGCGTCGAGAACGGGCTCTTCTCGGCTGGAGCGGTGGCAGGGTCGACGGTCGTGATCGGCCCGGGCGACGGCGTCGTGTTCGACTGGGAGCCGACCCTCACGTCGACCGCCGAGCTCATCACCGCCCCCCGCGGGACTGATGTCCGGCTCGACGAGAACCGCCGCAAGACGCGCAACGAGCGGCGCGAGGACTACTTCGAGCGGATGGACGCGAAGGCCGAGGCCCGCGCCGAGCTCGAGCGGGAGCGCCAGGGAGGCGTCTGGCGGGTCGCCGACGAGGACGACGGCACGGAGTCCGACCGGGAGCACTGACTCCGGTCCGCCGGGTCGTCTGCGAATACACTGGCCGGATGCCGCAGACGACCCCGGACCCGAGCGAGCTGACCGCGCGCTTCGCCGCCTCCCGCACCGCCTCCCGCTCTCTCCGCAGCGCGACGACCGACCTCAAGAACCGGGCGCTCCTGGCCATCGCCGATGCGGTGCGCTCGAGCGTCGATCGCGTCGTGCCGGCGAACGAGCTCGATCTCGAGCGCGGCCGCGCCGATGGGATGAGCGCCGGCCTGCAGGACCGCCTCCGGCTCGACGAGGCTCGCCTGGGCTCGCTCGCCGACGCCGTCGTCGCGGTCGCCGGTCTGATCGATCCGGTCGGGCAGACCGTGCGCGGCTCGAACCTGCCCAACGGCGCCTCGCTGTCACAGGTCCGGGTGCCGTTCGGCGTGGTAGGGGCCATCTACGAGGCCCGGCCCAACGTCACGATCGACATCGCCGCTCTCGCCCTCAAGAGCGGCAACGCGGTGATCCTGCGCGGCGGCAGTGCTGCTGAGAGCACCAACCGCGTCCTGGTCGAGCTGTTGCAGGAGGCCGTCGCGTCCGTCGGGCTCCCGGCCGACCTGGTGCAGACGGTCGACGACCACGGCCGTGACGGTGCCAAGGCGCTGATGCGGGCGCGCGGCTACGTCGACGTCCTGGTGCCGCGGGGGAGCGCCGGCCTGATCGAGTCCGTCGTGACGGAGTCCACAGTGCCCGTCATCGAGACCGGCGCGGGAGTCGTCCACGTCTTCCTCGACGCGAGCGCCGACGAGCAGTGGGCGGTCGACATCGTGCACAACGCCAAGGTGCAGCGGCCGAGCACCTGCAACGCTCTCGAGACGCTCCTGGTACACCGTGACTCGGCAGACCGCCTGCTCCCACCCGTGCTCAGCCGGCTCGCGGAGGCAGGGGTGACTGTCCACGGCGACGAGCGCGTCGTGGCGCTGTGGCCCGACGCAGTCCCCGCCAGCCGGGAGGACTGGTCGGCCGAGTACTACTCCCTCGACGTGGCGGTGGCGATCGTCGACGATCTGGACGCCGCAATGGCGCACATCGACCGGTACTCGACGCACCACACGGAGTCGATCGTGACGAACGACCTCGTGAGCGCCGAACGCTTCCTCGCTGAGGTCGATTCGGCCGTCGTGATGGTCAACGCCTCCACCCGCTTCACCGATGGCGGAGAGTTCGGCTTCGGAGCCGAGGTCGGGATCTCGACGCAGAAGCTGCACGCCCGGGGACCGATGGGACTCCCCGAGCTGACCAGCACGAAATGGCTGCTGCGCGGAGCGGGGCAGGTCAGGGCCTGATAGAGCGCGGGGGAGGGACGCCGATCCGGGACCTCGCGGCATCCGGGTAGACTCGTCGGAGCCCCGCCGGGGCGTCCACGACCTCCAAGGAGCACTGCATGTCCCTCGCGACGACCGTCCTCGCCGAAGCAGCGGCCCACGCGGAGCTTCCGTTCCCCCCGATCGTCTTCGGCCTGATCGCCGCCGTCGCCTTCACGGCGCTCGGCTTCGTCACCTGGAGCTACCGCGACGTCGCGAACCGGCACTCGCACAAGACCGGTGCCGGGTCGCACGACCAGCACGGTCACGGCCACTAGCAGGGAGCCCCGCGATCGTGACGTCCGCTGCGAGCGGAGGCCCGCGGCGCCCGCGAATCGGAGTGATGGGCGGCACCTTCGACCCGATCCATCACGGGCACCTCGTCGCCGCGTCCGAAGTGGCGCAGTCGTTCGACCTCGACGAGGTCGTCTTCGTGCCGACGGGTCGGCCGTGGCACAAGAAGACGGTGACCTCGGCCGAGCACCGTTACCTGATGACGGTGATCGCCACGGCGTCGAATCCGCGGTTCACTGTGAGTCGGGTCGACGTCGATCGGGTGGGGACGACCTACACGATCGACACCCTGCGAGACATCCACGCGGCGCATCCTGACGCCGAGCTCTTCTTCATCACCGGAGCCGACGCCGTCGCGCAGATCCTGAGCTGGAAGGACTACGACGAGCTGTGGGAACTGGCCCACTTCGTCGCGGTCAGTCGGCCGGGACACGTCCTCAACGTTTCGGGATTGCCGGCCCAAGACGTATCCTTGTTGGAAATTCCGGCGCTAGCGATTTCCTCGACGGACTGTCGGAGCCGCGTGAACCGGGGTCATCCGGTCTGGTATCTGGTTCCCGACGGTGTCGTCCAGTACATCTCGAAGCACCACCTGTATCGGAGTACGTCATGACAGTTCAGCCCGAGGAGAAGCCGCTCACCCGGCGCGAGATCCGCGAGCGCGAGAGGCGCGAGGCCGGTACGGCCCCCGCCGCCGCCGCTCCGACCACGTCCCGCCGGGCTGCCACCGCATCCGTCACGGCCGCGGGCGAGATGCCCGTCCTCACGGCGACCCAGGCTCTGCGCATCACTCCCGTCGACCCCCGGCCAGCGAGCGAACCGGACCTTCGCACGTCCTCCCTGGAGATCGTCGCCACTGAGAACGCCACCGGGCGCCCTCTCACGAGACGCGAGCTGCGCGCGCTCCTGGCACAGCAGCAAGCCGAGAAGGTCGCCGCCGCGCCCGACGCCGAGTCGCCCTCTCGCGAGAGCCCCGAGCAGTCCGGCGAGGTCGAGGAGGCGCTCGAGCGCGCTTCGTCCCTGGCGCCGACCGGTTCCGTGCCGGTCGTCGAGGCCGCGGACGAGGAGCCGACGCTCGCCGACTCCGCATCCGCGGAGGATCCGGCCGCCCAGAAGGAGACTCCCGACGCCGACGGGACCTCCGAGACCGGATCGTCCGCGGAGCGGACCGGCGCTCTGCCCGACTCCGAGCAGACACCTGCCGCCGGCACGTCCTCGGCCGAGGAGGACACGACCACAGGCCGCGCCGAACCGGAGCAGCCGCACCTCAACACCGCCCTCTTCGCCACCGTCGGGGGCTCGCTCGATATCGCCGACGAGAAGGCGACCGAGATCACCGGCAGCTTCCAGCCGCCGATCGAGCACCTCGCCATCACCGAGGAACTCGACAGCAAGTCGAAGGAGGAGGTCGACGCGTCGTTCGACTCGCTGATCGCGAGCGGCGTGGCGGCGACGGGAGCGGCCACGACCACGAACGCGCTCATCCTGCCGACGACCGGCGCAGGGACCGCTCCCGGCACCGACACCGGTGAGATCCTGGTCACCGGCTCGTTCGACCTGCCACGCAGCCTCGGCTCAACCGGTCAGCATCCCAACCTCTACGACTCGCCGGACGTCGACCGCTACGTCGATCGCATCGACCGCGAGCAGCCGGCCGCCGACTCCGAGCCGGTCCGAGCCTCCAGTGCCGTGTCGACCCACGCGGCGGGCACCTCGATGATCGCGCCGCAGAAGCGCGCCGGCATCAGCGTGCCCGTCGTCCTGGCGATCACCGCCGCCGTCCTGCTGGTCGCGTCGATCGCGCTGTTCGTCGGCGGCTTTGTGCTCAACATCTTCTGATCTCCACCACCGACACTGAAGGCTTCATGACTGCGACCGATTCCGCCCGCGCACTGCTCCAGCTCGCGGCCACTGCTGCCGATTCCAAGGGCGGAGAGGATCTGGTCGCACTCGACGTCTCGGGTCCGCTGCCGCTGGTCGACATCTTCCTCCTGGCCACGGGGCGCTCCGAGCGCAACGTGGTCGCCATCGCGAACGAGGTGGAGGACCGCCTCAACGACGCCGGAGCGAAGCTCCTGCGTCGCGAGGGCCGGGCGGAGGGTCGCTGGATCCTGCTGGACTTCGGCGACCTGGTCGTGCACGTCTTCCACGAAGAGGACCGCATGTACTACTCGCTCGAGCGCCTCTGGAAGGACTGCCCGACCGTGCCCTTCACGATCGACCAGCCGGTCGTCGCCGACTCGTCCGCGCCGTCCTCCTGACGAACACGCCCGGCGGCTGGGCTCGATTTCGCATCACAGAGTTTGTGTTGTAGTTTGTTCGAGTTGCTTCCGCCGGTCGGGGCCTCAAGTCGCAAGGCGGAGAAGCACGCTAGGGTCCGTGGCGCAGCTGGTAGCGCACCTGCATGGCATGCAGGGGGTCAGGGGTTCGAATCCCTCGGATCCACCGAAGAGGTCCGCACTTCCCAGGGAGTGCGGACCTTCGTCGTTCCCCCACCACTATGGCTCGCGCGCTCGCGCACAGCGGAGGAGCGGCCACCCCTACCCTGGGACCATGCCCCTGCTGCGCGACGTCCACGCTGTCATCGACCGACTCTGGCCGGAGGCGGCCGCAGAGAGCTGGGACACGCCGGGTCTCGTCACCGGCGACCCCGACTCCTCGGTCGAGCGCATCCTGTTGACCGTCGATGTCGTCGCCGACACCGTCTCAGAGGCGGTGGACGGCGGCTTCCAGCTCCTCGTCGCGCACCACCCGCTGCTGCTGCGCGGCGTGACGTCCATCGCCGAGGACGGCTACAAGGGCCGCTTGCTCGCCGAGCTGATCCGCGGAGGCTGCGCCCTGGTCTCGGCGCACACGAACGCCGACATCGTGACCGACGGCGTCTCCGATGTGATCGCGACCCGGCTCGGCCTGACCGGCACTACTCCGCTCGTCCCGGGCGCGGAGCCGTCGATCGGACTCGGCCGGGTCGGGGATCTGCCCGAGGAGGTCACGCTGGGCCGCTTGGCCGCCGCCGTTGCCGAGCTGTTGCCGGCCACGGCCGGGGGAGTGCGCGCCGCTGGCGGGTACGAGACTCCGGTGCGCCGCGTCTCCCTCTGCGGAGGCGCGGGCGACTCACTCCTGGACGCTGCAGCGGTCCGCACGAGCGATGTCTACATCACCGCCGACCTCCGTCACCATCCGGCCTCGGAGGCGCGGGAGAAGGCCCTGCACGGCACCGGGCCCGCTCTCATCGACGTCTCGCACTGGGCGAGCGAGTGGTTGTGGCTCGACGTGGCTGCTGCCGCGCTGCGCGAAGCCCTCCCGACCGTCGCAGTCGAGGTCAGCGAGACCCGCACCGACCCCTGGGATTTCGCGATCGTGCACTGAGCCGCCACAGGCACGGGAGAATGGTGGCGGCACGCCCACCCTGTGTGCCGGGAACGAGGACCGCCACGTGAAAGCCAGCCCCGCAGACCAGCGCGAACTCCTGACTCTGGCGAGTCTGGACACGAGAGGTGCGCAGCTGCGCCACGCCCTCGCGACGCTCCCGCAGATCGCGAAGATCCAGGCGATGCAGGTCCGCGACAACGAGACCCGCCGTGCGCTCGCGGAGCGCACGGGACGCCTGGAGGACGTGCGCACAGAACTCGGACGCATCGAGTCCGACGTCGCCATCGTCGAGAACCGGCTGAAGCGCGATCAGGACCGCCTGCAGACGGCGTCCTCCGCCAAGGACATCGCGGCGCTGGAGAGCGAGATCACGTCGCTCACGAAGCGCCGCGGCGACCTCGAGGAGATCGAGCTGACCCTGATGGAGCGCATCGAAGGGCTCGACGCCGAGGTCGCCGCTGCGCAGGCCGAGCGCGATGATGTCGTGGCGTCGGCGAAGACCCTCGCCGAGGAGCGGGACGCTCAGGCTGCGAAGCTGCACGACAAGCAGGAGGCGCTCGCCCGCGACCGCGCCGATCTCGTGGAGAGTCTCCCCGAGGACCTCGTCGAGCTCTACGAGAAGCAGCGCGCCCGTTACGGCGTCGGTGCCGCCCTCTTGCGAGGAAAGGTCTCGGAGGGCAGCGGGGTCGCGCTCACCGAGTCCGACCTCTCCTGGATCCGCGCCTCCGCCCCCGACGACGTGGTCCTCTGCCCGGACAGCGGCTGCATCCTGGTGCGCGGCGAGGAGTCCACCCTCGTCTGAGCCGTACACTGGTCGGGCGAATGGGCCGGCAAGACGGTCGCGTCACCCGAGCGAGAGCTCAGGTGCCGAGGAACGTCCGGGCTCCGCAGAGCAGGGCGGTGGGTAACACCCACCCGGGGCGACCCGCGAGACAGTGCCACAGAGAACAGACCGCCGCGGGCTCAGGCACGCGGTAAGGGTGAAACGGTGGTGTAAGAGACCACCAGGGGCCGGAGTGATCCGGTTCGCTCGGTAAACCTCGCCCGGAGCAAGGTCAGACAGAGGACGATGCGGCTGCTCGTCGGGTCCTCGGGTAGACCGCTGGAGGGTCACGGCGACGTGACTCCGAGAGAGATGGCCGTCCAGCGCCCGCCGAGAGGCGCGGCGTCAACAGAACCCGGCGTATCAGCCGACCCTTTCGCCTCGAGAGGCCTCGCCGCGGCGGGGCCTCTCGAGTATCGATGGCTGCGCTGCCCAGCAACGGTGCCACGAGGAGCACCGGCTCTGCGAAGGCTCTAGTGCTGGCCTGCGAGCGCTGCGGCGCCCAGGATGCCCGCGTTGTTGCGCAGTGCGGCGGGCACGATGGGGGTGCGCAGATCGAGCAGGGGCAGGAACTCCTCGTGGTGCTTCGAGATGCCGCCGCCGACGATGAACAGGTCGGGCCACAGCAGTGCCTCGAGATGGGAGTAGTAGCGCTGGAGACGCTTCGCCCAGTGCTTGTAGTCGAGGTCGTCGCGCTCCTTGGCGGCGAACGAGGCCTTCTTCTCGTAGTCGCCGCCGTGGATCTCCAGGTGCCCGAGCTCCGCGTTCGGGATCAGCACGCCGTCGTAGATCTGAGCGGTGCCGATGCCGGTGCCGAGGGTGGTCATGATGACCAGACCGCTCTTGTCCTTCGCAGCGCCGAAGCGCGACTCCGCGTACCCTGCGGCATCGGCGTCGTTCACGAAGAAGATGTCACGCCCGATCGCGTCCTCGAACATCTTCTCGGCCTCGAGGCCGATCCACTCCTCCGAGACGTTCGCCGCGGACATCGTGCGACCGTGCACGACGGCGGCGGGGAAGCAGATCCCGACGGGGGTGTTGGACGGCAGGCCGGGGATCTTGTCGAGGATCTGCTGCACCGTCGCGACGATGTCCTTCGGACGCCCGCCCTCGGGGGTGGCGAGCTTCATCCTGTCGCTCAGCAGCGACCCTCCCGCCAGGTCGACCGACGCCCCCTTGATGCCCGTTCCCCCGATGTCGATCCCGATGGCGGTCGTAGCAGAAGTCATACCGGTCATGCTAGCGAAGGCGAGGGAGTCCGGCTCGGTGGAAGGCCCCGGCGTAGGATCGCCGCATGGCTGACGGCGACGCGAACTCCTGGTGGTACAACCTCACGACCGGCTCGGTGGAGCAGGGCTTCGTGTCCCCCTCCGTCGATCGTGTGGGCCCCTTCTCCTCCCGTCAGGAGGCGGAGCACGCTCTCGAGCGGCTGCACGAGAACAGTCGAGCGTGGGCCGAGGAGGACGCGGCGGAGGATCGCTAGCCGCTACTCGTAGCTGTGCTCCGCGCCGGGGTACGCGCCGGACTCGACGTCGTCGCGGTACGCGGTGACCGCCTCCGTCAGCACGCCGCGCAAGTCGGCGTACTGCTTCACGAAGCGCGGGATGCGTCCGGTCGTGAAGCCGGCGAAGTCGGTCCAGACCAGCAGCTGGCCGTCCACGTGCGGCCCGGCGCCCACTCCGATCGTCGGAATGCGGAGCTCCTCGGTCACCTGGCGCGCGGCGTCGGTGGGAACCATCTCGAGGACGACGGCGAAGGCGCCCGCTTCCTGGACCGCGCGGGCGTCGGCGAGGAGCTGATCGAGCCCGTCGCCGCGGCCCTGCACCATATGCCCGCCGAGGCCGTGCTCGCTCTGGGGAGTGAATCCGATGTGGGCCATGACCGGGATGCCCGCCTCGACGATGCGGCGGATCTGCTCGGAGGAGCGGACGCCCCCCTCGAGCTTCACGGCGTGTGCGTGCGTCTCCTTCATGAAGCGGAACGCTGTGTGCAGGGCGTCGTCAGGTCCGGACTCGTAAGAGCCGAACGGCATGTCGGCGACGACGAAGGCTCGCTCGACTGCGCCCGCGACCGCGCGCGCCAACGGGATCAGCTCGTCGACCGTGACCGGGAGGGTCGTGTCGTAGCCGAGCACCGTGTTGCCCGCGGAGTCTCCCACCAGGAGGAAGTCGATGCCCGCCTCGTCGAAGATCTTCGCGGTCGCCTGGTCGTAGCTGGTCAGACCCGTGATGCGGACACCCGAGTCCTTCGCGTTCTGGAAGTGGCGCGTTCGAACGCGTTTGACGGGCTGCGCTGACATGGCGGCCATCCTAGCGGCGCGCCCGCGGGGCCCCGCGGGCGTCGTTCGGAGGCAGTAGCCTGAGGGGCGAAACAGAAGGGGTCTGGATGGACAAGCAACGGGACTTCGTTCTTCGCACCATTGAAGAGCGAGGGATCAAATTCGTTCGCCTCTGGTTCACCGACGTCGTCGGCACGCTGAAGTCGGTCGCCATCGCGCCGGCCGAGGTGGAGGGCGCGTTCGCCGAGGGGCTGGGATTCGACGGCTCGGCCATCGAGGGGCTGACCCGGTCGTTCGAGGCCGACGTCCTCGCGCACCCCGACCCGTCGACGTTCCAGATCCTGCCGTGGCGGGGCGAGATCGATCCGACGGCGCGGATGTTCTGCGACATCACCACGCCGGACGGCCAGCCCGCCGTCGCCGACCCGCGCAACGTTCTCAAGCGGACGCTAGCGAAGGCGGCGGAGCGCGGCTTCACCTTCTACACGCACCCCGAGATCGAGTTCTACCTCCTGAAGTCCTCGACATTCGGCACCGAGGGCCCCGAGCCCGTCGACTCCGCGGGGTACTTCGACAACGTCCCGGGGGGAACGGCGCACGACTTCCGCCGCCGCTCCGTGCGGATGCTGGAGGACCTCGGCATCTCGGTGGAGTTCAGCCACCACGAGGCGGGTCCCGGCCAGAACGAGATCGACCTCCGCTACGCGGACGCTCTGACGACGGCCGACAACATCATGACCTTCCGCACCGTCATCAAGGAGGTGGCGATCGAGCAGGGCGTGTACGCCACCTTCATGCCCAAGCCGCTCTCCGGCCACCCGGGCTCCGGCATGCACACCCACCTGTCGCTCTTCGAGGGCGATGTGAACGTCTTCTACGAGCAGGGCGCGCAGTACCAGCTCTCGAAGCTCGGACGACAGTTCATCGCCGGCCTGCTGAAGCACGCTCCCGAGATCACGGCGGTCACGAACCAGTTCGTGAACTCCTACAAGCGCCTGTGGGGTGGCGACGAAGCCCCGAGCTACGTCTCGTGGGGTCACAACAACCGCTCCGCTCTGGTCCGCGTGCCGCTCTATAAGCCCAACAAGGGGCAGTCCTCTCGAATCGAGTACCGAGCCCTCGACTCGGCCGCGAACCCCTACCTCGCCTACTCGCTGCTCCTGGCCGCCGGATTGAAAGGCATCGAGGAGGGCTATGAGCTCCCGGCGGAGGCGGAGGACAACGTCTGGGCGCTGTCGGACGCGGAGCGTCGAGCACTCGGCTACGGGGCTCTGCCGCCCAGCCTCGACCGGGCCATCTCGCTGATGGAGGAGTCGGAGCTGGTCGCCGAGACGCTGGGCGAGCAGGTTTTCAACTTCGTCCTGCTCAACAAGCGGAAGGACTGGGCCGAGTACCGCGCACAAGTCACGCCGTACGAGCTGCGCAGCAACCTCGAGATGCTCTGATCGCTCGCCCATGACGCGTGAACGGTCCCTCCGCGACATCGCGCGCCTCGGCTTCGCCGCGCTGGGTGAGGCAGGGGTTCGTCTGGACGAGGCCGAGGAGCTGGCGGGGCGCGGGCTCGAATCGGTGCTGCCTGCCTTCGCCGGGGTCGCCGATCCGGATGCTGCCCTCGGTGCACTGGTCGATCTGCTGCGACGGCATCGCGACCGGATGGATGCGGTGCTCGCCGACGACGAGGCCTTGACGCGTCTCCTCCTGGTCGTCGGAGCCTCCTCCGGTCTGGCCGACTTCCTGCAGCGGCGGCCCGACGAGCTCGGAAGCCTGCTCCACTCGGTGCCGGTCCTGCCGGGGCGGGTCGAGATGACGAGGGAGATGCTCGAATCGGTCGGCTCCGTCGACGGCTTCTCGACTCTGCCGGAGGAGGAGGGCTGGACCGCGCTGCGCGTGCTCTACCGGCGCCTGTTGACGCGGATAGTGGTGCACGACCTTGGCCAGGCCGACCCGGTGGCGGCGATCGACCGGGTCACCCGTGCCCTGGCCGACCTCGCGGGAGCAGCACTCGAAGCGTCGCTTGCCGTCGCTCGCACCGAGCTCGTCGAGGGCACAGGTCCCGGCCGCTTCGGTCGCGACGAGGTGGCCGCGACCCGCTTCGCCGTGATCGGCATGGGAAAGGCCGGCGCCTCCGAGCTGAACTACGTGAGCGACGTCGATGTGATCTTCGTCGCGGAGGGGGATGCCGATCGCGGTCTCTCGAACGCGCGGGCTATCGACATCGCCACGCGCCTCGCCGTCCTGCTCATGCGCGGCACGTCCGCGCTGGCTCTGGAGCCCGAGCTGTGGGAGGTGGACCCGAATCTGCGACCCGAGGGCAAGCAGGGAGCTCTCGTGCGGACGCTCGAGTCGCATGTGACCTACTACGAGCGCTGGGCCAAGAGCTGGGAATTCCAGGCGCTGCTCAAAGCACGCCCGCTCGCCGGCGATCAGCAGCTCGGCCGCGCCTACGTCGATGCCGTCGCACCGAAGGTGTGGTCGAGTGCGTCCCGCGAGAACTTCGTCGAGTCCGTGCAGCGCATGCGCGAGCGGGTCACCGAGAACATCCCGCAGAACGACGTGCACTACCAGCTCAAGCTCGGACCGGGCGGTCTGCGCGACATCGAGTTCACGGTGCAGCTGCTGCAGCTGGTGCACGGGCAGAACGACGACGAGATCCGGATGCCCGGGACGCTCCTCGCCCTCGGTGCACTCGCTGATGGCGGGTACATCAGCCGGTCAGCGGCTGAGGAGTTCTCTCAGGACTACCGCGCGCTGCGGCTTCTCGAGCACCGCCTCCAGCTGAGGCGTCTGCGCCGCACCCACTTGATGCCGCGGGACGAGCATGAGCTGCGCACTCTCGCTCGATCGAGCGGCCTCGCGCGGACGGCCGAGGAACTCCTCACCGTCTGGAACGGTATCAAGCACCGGGTCCGCGGCCTGCACGAGCGGCTCTTCTACCGGCCGTTGCTCTCGGCCGTCGCCGCCCTCTCCGACGGCGGGGCCGAGCTCTCGGCGGGCCAGGCGGAGGCACGCCTCGCCGCCATCGGCTTCGTCGACTCCCGCGGTGCCCTCGGCCACATCGCGGCGATGACCTCCGGAGTCTCGCGCCGCGCCAGCATCCAGCGCCACCTGGTCCCGGTGATGCTGCAGTGGTTCGCGGACGGCGCAGACCCCGACTACGGCCTCCTCGCCTTCCGCCGGCTGAGCGACTCGCTCGGCGGGACGCCGTGGTTCCTGCGGATGCTGCGCGACTCCTCGGGCGCCGCCAAGCGGCTGACCACAGTGCTCTCGGGGTCGCGTTTCGTCGGCGAGCTGCTCGACCGAATCCCCGAGTCGGCCGCGTGGCTCGAGGACGACGAAGCCCTCCGCCCCCGCACCGCGGCGCAGCTCGGCGAGGAGGTGAGGGCGGTGCTCGGCCGTCACGACACTCCCGACGCCGTGGCCTCGGTGTTGCGGTCGATGCGGCGACGCGAAGTGCTGCGGACCGCGATCGGCGGTGTCCTCGGGATCACGACGATCGAGGAGATCGCCACCAGCCTGACCGACATCATCACGGCGCTCCTGAACGGGGTGCTCTCGGCCGTCCGCCGCGCGAGCGCGACCCGACCGGGTGCCGACCTGGAGTTCGCGATCATCGGCATGGGCCGCTACGGCGGCGCCGAGCTGGGCTTCGGCTCCGACGCGGACGTGATGTACGTGCAGCGGCCCGGCACTGCGGAGCCCCACCAGGCGCAGCTCTACGCGCAGTTCCTCGTCGGCGAGCTGGTCCGCCTGACCGAGGCTCCCGCCTCCCTCTCGATCTCGACGCAGATCTGCGTCCCGAGGGGAAGAACGGGCCGCTCGTGCGCTCACTCGACTCCTACCGCGCCTATTACGCCCGCTGGTCCCTGACCTGGGAGGCGCAGGCGCTGCTGCGTGCCAGAGGAGTGGCCGGCGACCGATCCCTCATCGCCGACTTCGAGGCGCTCGCCGACAGCGTGCGGTATCCGGCGTCGATCTCGGATCGCGACATCCGTGAGGTCAAACGGATCAAAGCCCGCGTCGAGAGCGAGCGGCTGCCCCAGGGCGCCGACCCTCGGCGCCATCTCAAGCTCGGCCGAGGCTCCCTCAGTGACGTGGAGTGGCTGGTCCAACTGTTCCAGTTGCAGCACGCCCGGACCACGCCCGAGCTGCGCACGACGTCGACGCTCACCGCTCTCGCGGTCGCCGAGAGTGCGGGACTCGTCGACGCGAACGACGCGGAACGGCTCCGCGCGGCCTGGCTGCTCGCCTCCCGTGTCCGCTCGGGCACCACACTGTGGTCGAACCGCACGAGTGACGTGCTCCCAACCGACCGCCGCCAGCTCGACGGACTCGCCCGCCTGCTCGAGTACCCGGCCGACTCGGCGACGGCTCTCGAGGACGACTATCTCGGCGTGACCCGCCGCTCCCGCTCCGTCTTCGAGCGGCTCTTCTACGGGCCTGCCGACGGGGAGTAGCCCCTCATGCGCCTCGTCCTTGTCCGGAAAGCGACTGCAGGGCCGCCCCTCCGAGGAGGGACGGCCCTGCAGTCGTTGCAGAGGGATCAGACGCCGTAGTACAGCTCGAACTCGAACGGGTGCGGGCGCTGCGCGAGCGGCTTGATCTCCTTCTCGCGCTTGTACTCGATCCAGGTGTCGATCAGCTCCTGTGTGAACACGCCGCCCTGGAGCAGGAAGTCGTGATCGGCCTCGAGGGCGTCGAGCGCCTCGCCGAGGGTCGCGGGGACCTGTGGGATGAGCTTCGCCTCCTCGGGGGGGAGCTCGTAGAGGTCCTTGTCGACCGGCTCGTGGGGCTCGATGCGGTTCTTGATGCCGTCGAGGCCGGCCATCAGCTGAGCGGCGAAGGCGAGGTACGGGTTACCCGACGCGTCGGGCGCTCGGAACTCGATGCGCTTGGCCTTCGGGTTCGTGCCGGTGATCGGGATGCGGATCGACGCGGAGCGGTTGCCGGCCGAGTACACGAGGTTGACCGGCGCCTCGAAGCCCGGGATCAGACGGTGGTAGGAGTTCACCGTCGGGTTGGTGAACGCGAGCACTGCGGGGGCGTGCTTGAGCAGGCCTCCGATGTACCACCGCGCGATGTCCGACAGGCCGCCGTAACCGTTCTCGTCGTAGAAGAGCGGCGTTCCGTCGTTCCACAGCGACTGGTGGGTGTGCATGCCCGAGCCGTTGTCTCCGAAGAGCGGCTTGGGCATGAACGTGGCGGTCTTGCCCCACTGCTCAGCCGTGTTCTTCACGATGTACTTGAACTTCAGGATGTCGTCGGCCGCGTGGACCATCGTGTCGAAGCGGTAGTTGATCTCGGCCTGACCTCCGGTGCCCACCTCGTGGTGCGAGCGCTCGAGGATGAGGCCGGCGTCGATCAGCTTGAGGCAGATGTCGTCACGCAGGTCGGCCTGCTTGTCGACCGGGCTGACGGGGAAGTAGCCGCCCTTGTACGGGGTCTTGTTGCCGAGGTTGCCACCCTCCTCGACGCGTCCCGAGTTCCAGGCGCCCTCCACCGAGTCGACGGAGTGGAAGGCCGAGTTCTGCGTGATCTCGTAGCGGACGTCGTCGAAGATGTAGAACTCGGCCTCGGGGCGAAGAACGCTGTGTCGGCGATGCCGGTCGAGGCGAGGTACTTCTCGGCCTTCTTGGCGACCTGACGCGGGTCCTTCGAGTAGATCTCGCCGTTGCGCGGGTTGTAGATGTCGAAGACGAGGATCAGAGTGCGCTCGACGCGGAACGGGTCCACGTAGGCGGTCGTCACGTCAGGGATCAGCTGCATGTCCGATTCGTGGATGTTCGCGAATCCGCGGATCGAGGACCCGTCGAAGAGCTGGCCGACGGAGAAGAACTCCTCGTCGACAGTCGAGGCGGGGATGTTGAAGTGCTGCTGGACACCGGGGAGATCGGTGAACCGGATGTCGAGGAACTTGACGTCCGTGTCCTTGATGAACGTGAGCACCTCGGAAGAATCTTTAAACATGCAAAGGTCTCCAATGGCGTAACGGGTGGCTGCAGAGCGCAGCCGTTTCAGGGTAGTGACGAGGGGTTTCCCCGCCGTGTCCCTGTTGTTTCCGGCATGTTACGCGGTGCGCCTGGGCCCGGGCTCGGGACCCGATGTCGGACCGGTGCCGCCCGGATAGGATCAGGGGATGCCAGCAGCCGACCGCAGGACCTTCGCCGATGCCGCGCCGAGCGGATACCCGGGGGAGCGCCTGGGCCTGCCCCGCGAGGGTCGCCTCTCCGTCGGCCGCCCCGGGCGCCGGATCGCGGCCCTGACTGTCGATCTGGCGGTCGCCGCCCTGACCTCACTGGCGTTCTTCGACTACGACCGCTGGGCGAGCCTCGTGATCTTCGTCCTCCTCCAGGCCGTCTTCATCCCCACCATCGGAGGCAGTATCGGCCACCGCGCCCTCGGCATGCGGGTCGTCCGCCTCGGCGGCGGCTGGGTCGGCGCCTGGCGTCCGCTCGTGCGCGCCGTGCTGCTGGCCGTGCTGGTACCCGCCCTCGTCTGGGACTCCGATCAGCGCGGCTTCCACGACAAGGTCGCGGGCACCGTGCTCGTGCGCTACTGACGATCGACCAGCACGTACCGGACGGGCCGACGGGAGTGGTCCCGACGGGCCCGTTGCGCTGAGCGTCAGCGCGAACGCTGCGGCCGCACCTTGAACGGATCGACGCCCTTCGGGATCGGCAGCGACGTGTTCAGGGAGGCGAGGCGGTTCTTGACGGCGAGCACCTCGGCCTTGGTGAGGACCTTCTTGGTCCTGGCGAGCTCGCGCGGCACACGGTGGAGCGGAACGGCGTCCGCATCCGGGCCGACGTTCACGAAGGTGACGGGCACGTTCGGCAGGATGCGGGAGATCTTGCGGCGCTCGTCCTCGAGCATCCGCTTGGTACGCCCAGCAGGGCCCTCGGAGATCAGCACGACGCCCCCGCGACCGACAGCACGGTAGACGGCGTCCTGGGTCTTTCCGTTCACCGCGACGGGCATCTCGCCACCCGTCCACGTGCCGCGGAGGCCGCTGCGCAACACGGCGCCGACCGCTCCGGGCTGCCCCGCGATCTGGCCGTAGGCAGCGCGCTCGGCGCGTCGGGAGAGGACCGCCAGACCCGTGACAAGACCCGCCATCACTCCGACCAGGATCCAGAGCGCGATGACGAAGCCGTTGCCGTTGCCCAGGAGCACCCCGAGCAGCACGCCGAGGAGGATCGGCAGCAGGAGCGCGAGCAGGATGATCCAGACGGCACTGCTGTCGTAGCGGCGGGTCATCTGGAACACCTGCCACATCTGCTTGAGACGTCCGGGTTCCTTGACCGCCTTCGTCGACGGTTCCGTGCTGCGTGCCATGCCGTCAAGGATACCGAGCGTGGGCCCGGCGACGGACCTGCACGGAGTATCGCGCTCCTTCACAGGCAAAGAGTCCGGCCGTGCGTCCACCGATCCTCCTGCGCAGGACCCGCGCAGCATCCCCAGACGCCACGATCGCCCCATGAGATCGAGAAGCGGGCGTGGCGGGCAGCGGGTCGGCGGCTGCCGCGTGAGAGAGCGCACGCCGCTCGGACACGTCGTCGTCGACGACGATGCGGTCACTCTTTCCGCCCGATGCCTCAGTCGGCTCGCCGCGGAAGCAGTCCGGAGCTCGCCGATGGGCTCGCTGCCCGCGCACAGGCACCGCGAGTCGTTCGTCCGCCTCGTCGCATCGCGGGGGCGGCGCATCCTGCTCGCCGCACCGCCGACCGTTGCGACGGCCGACCATCTGCTCGATCCGGCCCGGCATCTGCGCCTGGGAGCCGCGGTCACGCTTCTCGCGCCGATCGTGGGCGCCGTCCGTTCCGCAGGCGCCCGCGGTGTTCATCTCGCGCCCACGGCGGCGGATGTGGGATTGACGGCGGACGGGCGACCCGTACTGCTGCTCACGACACCGGCGGTCGGCTCGGCAGGGGAGGCCCGGACGGCGCTCCGGGGGCTGGTCGCGCGGGTCGGCGAGCACTGCTCGGAGCTCCCGGTCGCGCTTCTCACCGAGCAGCGGGATTCCCTCGCGCTCGAGGGACGGCTATACGGGCTCGCCGAGCCGGAGGGGCTGGGAGCAGCGGTTCGAGAGATCGAAGGGCCGAAGCGACCGCGTGCCGGCGTGCGAACGGTGGCCGATCCCGCTCCGCAGCAGGCGCGCCACCGCCGTGCGCATCCGTTCGACGACGGGATCGCGCGGCTCGGCGCGATCCTCCGTCGCCGACGAGGGCCGGTGGCGGCGGGTTCGGCGATCGTGATCGGAGCCGTTCTCGCGGGTGCGATGGGCACTCCTCCGTCGGGCGGTGCGAACGGCCGGGACCCCGTGCCGACCGTACCCTCCACCGTCGGTGTGGCGGCGGCGCACCCCGCTCGGCCGGCGAGCACGCCCGCGGCGCCAACCGGGGGTGCTCCCTCCGCCCCCGGCGTCGGAGCTGGTCACGGGCCATCGTCCGATCTCCCCGCGGAGGAGGCCGCGAGCCTGTTGGTGACGGCGGCAATGAGCTGCTCCGACATCCTCTGCGCCCAGGCCCTGACACTCGACGACTCGCCGTTGCACGGCTCCCGGGAAGGTCTCGCGACAGCACTGCCGGTGGGGGCGAGCGTCTCGGAGGTCCTGGTGCAGGGCGCCTCGGCCGTTGTCGACCTCGGGACTTCTCCGGAGACGACAGCGGCCTCCGTCCTGATGATCAGGACGGAGGCCGGCTGGCTCATCCGTGACGTCTACGTCGGAGAGACCCCGTGACGGGCCGCCTCAGCGTGAGCGTCTCAAACGCCGAGGTCGTTCTCGAACGAGCCCTCCTCCAGGCGCTCCTTGATCGCGACCAGGAAACGGGCTGCGTCGGCGCCGTCGACTGTGCGGTGGTCGTACGAGAGAGCGAGGTAGACGGTGGAGCGGATCGCGATGGCGTCTGCTCCGTCGACCTGAACGACGGCGGGCTTCTTGGTGACGATGCCTGTGCCGAGGATGGCCGTCTGCGGCAGGAACACCACGGGAGTGTCGAACAGAGCTCCACGCGACCCCGTGTTGGTCAGGGTGAACGTGCCACCGGCCAGCTCGTCGGGCTTGAGCTTGTTGTTGCGGGTGCGCTCCGCGAGGTCGCCGATCGTGGTGGCGATCTGCGCGAGCGTGAGCTCGGAGGCGTTCTTGAGGACCGGGGTCAGCAACCCGCGCTCGGTGTCGACAGCGATGCTGATGTTCTCGTGATCGGGGTAGACGATCGACTCTCCGTCGAGGGTCGAGTTGATCACGGGGTAGGCCTTCAGGGCCTCGGCGGCCGCGAGCGCGAAGAAGGGCAGGAAGGACAGTTTGGCGCCCGTCTTCTCCTGGAAGCTCTTCTTGACGGCGTCACGGAAGCGGGCGACGGCGGTGACGTCGACCTCGATCACCGAGGTGAGCTGAGCGCTGGTCTGCATCGACTCGACCGCTCGCTGCGCGAGCACCTTGCGCAGACGCGACATCGGCTGCGTCGTGCCGCGGAGGGGCGAGGTCTCGAGCGGGGTGCGGGCTGCCTTGGCGGCAGCGGCCGCGGGGGCAGACACGGGGGCGGCGGGAGCCGACTTCGCGGCTTCGACGGCGTCGAGGACATCCTGCTTACGGATGCGGCCACCGACTCCGGTGCCCGTCAGGGTCGAGAGGTCGATGCCGTTCTCGCCGGCGAGCTTGCGCACGAGCGGGGTGACGTATCCGGGGTTGGAGTCGGTGGCCTCCGGGGACGAGGCGGGAGCGGCGGCGGCCGGGGCGGGAGCCGACGGAGCCGGAGTCGATGCGACGGGAATCGACGGAGCCGGAGCAGCAGCCTCGGGGGCGGCGGGCTTCTCGGCGGCCGGGGCGGGTTCGGGCTCGGCCGGGGCGGGAGCCTCGGTGTCACTCTCGGCGTCGACCGACGCAGTCGCCTCTTCCGTGGGCTCGGTCTCGGCGGCCTGGACCTCAGGGGCCTCCTCGGCGGGAGCCTCGGGCTCGGACGCCGACGCGGCTCCAGAGCCGTCACCGATGCGAACCAGCTCGGCGCCGACCTCGACGGTCTCGTCCTCCTGGACGAGGATCTCCTCGATGACACCGGCGACGGGCGAAGGGATCTCGGTGTCGACCTTGTCGGTCGACACCTCGAGCAGGGGCTCGTCGACCTCGACGCGATCCCCGACGTTCTTCAGCCAGCGGGTGACCGTTCCTTCCGTGACACTCTCTCCGAGTGCCGGGAGGCTGACGGATTCGCTCATGAGCCTGTCTCCTTAAGACGCTTGTGTTTCGATGTCCAGCTTACTGATGCGGAAGCGGCGGGTCGCCGCACCGCAGTGGTTCTAGAGTCCGTGCAACGGCTTCCCGGCAAGAGCGAGGTGCGCCTCGCCGAGCGCCTCGTTCTGGGTGGGGTGCGCGTGCACGAGGGGGGCGACGTCCTCGGGATGCGCCTCCCAGTTCACGATGAGCTGCGCTTCGCCGATCAGCTCGCCGACCCTGGCGCCGACCATGTGCACACCGACGACGGGACCGCCCACGACGCGGACGACCTTGACGGATCCGGTGGTGCCGATGATCGTGCTGCGGGCATTGCCACCGAGCCCGTAGTCGTACGTGGCGACACGCTCGGCCCCGTACTCGGCGACAGCGCGGGCCTCGCTGAGCCCGACCGACGCCACCTCCGGGTCGCTGTAAGTCACCTTCGGGACGTTGATGTCCGAGACGACCTGCGGGGAGAGCCCGGCGATCTCCTCGGCGACGAAGATGCCCTGCTGGAAGCTCCGGTGCGCAAGCTGGAGGCCCGGCACGATGTCGCCTACCGCGTAGACGCCGGGCACGGAGGTCCGGAGCCGCTCCGTCGTCAGCACGTAACCGCGATCGACGGCGACGCCGACCTCTTCGAGACCGATGCCCGCGGTCACGGGACCACGCCCCACGGCGACGAGCAGCAGCTCGCCCTCGACCGAGGCGCCACTCTCGAGCGACACCGAGACACCGCTCTCGTCCTGGGCGACCGACGCGACACGCGAGCCGAGCTGGAAGGCGATGCCCCGACGACGGAAGGCGCGTTCGAGCTGCTTGCTCACGCTCTCGTCCTCGTTCGGCACCAGGTGCGGCAACGCCTCGACGATGGTGACCTCGGCTCCGAAGGAGCGCCAGACACTCGCGAACTCGACTCCGATCACTCCTCCGCCCAGCACCACGACCCGCGACGGGACGTGGTCGAGCTCGAGGGCCTGGTCGCTCGTGATCACGCGCCCGCCGATCTCCACCCCTGGGAGGGTGCGGGAGGCGGACCCGGTCGCCAGCACGACCGCGGAACCGTGCAGCACATGCTCGCCCACCGTCACCGTTCCGGGTGCGGTCAGCCGACCCTCACCGGTGACGACGGTGATCCCGCGGGACGAGACGAGGCTCTGGAGTCCTTTGTGCTTGCCCGCTACGACGCCCTCGCGATAGCGGGTGACGCCGGCCATATCGATGCCCGCGAGGCTCGAGAGCACGCCGTACTTCTCGCCGTCGCGGGCGCCGTCAGCGAGCTCAGCGGCGTGCAGGAGAGCCTTGGTCGGTACGCATCCGCGATGCAGACACGTTCCGCCGAGCTTGTCGCGCTCGACGAGCGCAACGCTCATCCCGAGCTGTGTCGCCCGCAGGGCCGCCGCGTACCCGCCGCTGCCACCTCCGAGCACGACCAGGTCGTAGCGCTCTTCCGACACCCAGTGACTCCCTCGCGACATGCGGTCCCGCTGCCTCGCCGAGCGGCTCCGACAGGGAGCATCCGGGCGGTGAGAGAGGGGGACGAGGCGGAATCTCCCGCCCCGTCGACCCTACTACGCGCTCGCGAAGCGCTCGGCCAGAACGATCAGCGCCCGGACCGAGACGCCGGTCGCCCCGGCGCCGGTGAAGCCGTAGCCGCTGCCGCCGTTGCTCGACGGGCCGGCGATGTCGAGGTGTGCCCAGGGGATCACGGTCGCCTCGTCGCCCTCGCCGCGCGTGCCGACGAACTCGCGGAGGAAGTGACCGGCCACGAGCATCCCCCCGGCCGTGTTGCCCGGCTTGACGTTCGCGATGTCGGCGACGTCGGAGTTGAGCAGCGGACGCAGCTCGGCCGGGAGCGGCATGTGCCAGAACGTCTCTCCCGCGGTGCGCGCAGCGTCGAGGACGCGCGCGACGAGCGCGTCGTCGCCGAGAGTGCCCACGGTGCGATTGCCGAGGGCGACCACGGAGGCTCCCGTCAGCGTCGCGACGTCGACGATCGCGTCAGGCTGCTCCTCGCTCGCGGCGACAAGGCCGTCGGCCAGCACCAGCCGGCCCTCGGCATCGGTGTTGAGCACCTCGACAGTGGTCCCGCCGCGCACGGTGAGCACGTCGTCCGGGCGGATCGCTGTGCCCGAGGGCAGGTTCTCCGCAACGCAGAGCCAGGCGGTCGCCCGCAACGGCAGGTTCAGCTCGGCGATCGCGCGGACCACGGCGTACACCGTCGCCGCACCGGCCATATCGGTCTTCATCCCGATCATCGAGGTGGGCGGCTTGAGCGAGAGTCCGCCGCTGTCGAAGGTGATGCCCTTGCCGACGAGGGCGAGGTGCGTGGTCGCGCCCTCGGGCGTATACGCGATCTTCACCAGGCGGGGTGGGCGCGAGGAGCCGCTGCCGACGCCGAGGATGCCGCCGAAACCCTCCTCCGCGAGTGCCTTCTCGTCCCAGACCGTGACCTCGAGGGGCAGGCCCTCGACGCCGTCCTGCACGGCCTCGGCCAGGGTCTGGGGGTAGAGGTGCGACGGGGGAGTGTTGACCAGATCCTTGACCGCCGACACCGCACGGCCGAGCACGAGCGCCCGGTCGAGTACCGCACTGTCGGCGGAGTCGCCGGCGCCGAGGAGGACGACGTGCTCTACAGGGGACTTCACGCCCGACGCGGTACTTCTCCGGAAAGCGGTGAAGGCGTACGACCCGAGCGCAGCCCCCTCCGCGACAGCGCCCAGAGTGCCGTCCGAGTCGCCAGTACGGAGGAAGTGCGAGGGCGACGGAGGCGGATCCCGCCAGCAGACGGACGGCCGCGCCCGCCGCCGAGCGCAGGCCCGCGTCGTCGGGCTCTGTCGACCCGAGACCGACGAGGACGACGACGCCCGCGCGGACCGACGAGGGCACGCGCACGAGCGAGTCGGCCGCTCCCGAGACACCGAGCGCCACGAGGGAGGAGGCCAGCTCCTCGAAGCCCTCCACGCCGACGAGCCGAGGGCCGTCCGCCCCAGGGGCGACGCCGAGGACGAGAGCGTCGGTGTCGATGTCGGAGGCCGGAACGGTCGAGTACTCGAGAGAGGAGAGGGGCATGGCGGCAATGCTAAGCGCTGTTCGCTGAGGGCTCAGCGGACCGGGCCGGGGCGGGCGCACCCCCGTCTAAACTGGGCGCCATGCTGGATCCGGAAGACCTGTTCGAGATCGAGGGCGACCTCTCCGAGATCCCGGGAGGACTGCACCTCGTCGCCGGGCTCACGGGCTCCGCCGACGCCGGCGGAGCCGTCGGGCAACTCGGCGAGTACCTGCTCGAGACGCTGGAGCACCGTCCCGTCGCCGTCTTCGACCAGGACCAGCTGCTCGACTACCGCGCCCGGCGACCCATCATCACCTTCGATCAGGACCACCTGACCGACTACCGCCCGGCGACGCTGAGGCTCTCTCTCGCCTACGACGAGCTGCATCAGCCCTTCCTCCTGCTCACAGGCTTCGAACCCGACTTCCAGTGGGAGCGGTTCACTCGCGCCGTCGTGTCGCTGCTCGACCGGCTCGACGTCGCTTCGACGACGTGGGTCCAGGCGATCCCCATGCCCGTCCCGCACACCCGGCCCGTCGGCGTCACGGTCAGCGGCAATCGCGAGGACCTGATCGAGGCGATGTCGGTCTGGAGACCGCACACCCAGGTGCCCGCGAACGTGCTGCACCTGCTCGAGCTGCGCCTCTATGAGCGCGGACTCGGCGTCGTGGGCTTCGCGCTGCTCATTCCGCACTACCTGTCCGACACGGAGTACCCGCAGGCCGCCGTCGCCGCACTCGAGAGCATCGCAGCAGCGACCGGGCTGATCTTCCCGACGGATCGTCTCAGGGAGGGCGGACGCCAGTTCCTCGGGAAGGTCGACGAGCAGGTGGCCGGCAACGAGGAGCTGCAGAAGCTCGTCGCCGCACTCGAAGCCCGGCACGACACCTACATGGAGGGGACCAGCCTCCGCTCGCCGCTCACCGACGAGGACGGCTTCGTGCCGAGCGCCGACGCCATCGCCGCCGAGCTCGAGAAGTTCCTTGCCATCCGTCGCCCGGGTGAGGAGCCCACCGCCCCGTGAGCGACCGCGCTCGGTAGGATCGGGCGAGTGCGAGATCGTCGGGCCTGGTTCGTCTTCGGCGCCGGGGCCTTCGCGTACCTCGTCGCCGTCCTCGACCGCACCACACTCGGTGTCGCCGGCGTCGATGCGGCTGAGCGGTTCGCAGTGACGGCGGCCGTCCTCTCGTCGCTGGCGGTCGTCCAACTGATCGTCTACGCGGCCATGCAGATCCCGGTGGGGATCCTGATCGACCGCTTCGGCCCTCGCACGCTCATCCTCAGCGGCACGGCTCTGATGATGGCGGGCCAGATCGTGGTGGCCGTGGCACCGAGCATCGGAGTCGCGATTCTCGGCCGCATCCTGCTGGGAGCGGGCGACGCCGCGATCTTCACCTCGGTGATCCGGCTCACCGTCACCTGGTTCAGCGGACCGATCGTGCCGCAGCTCTCGCAGTGGATCGGCAACATCGGCCAGGTCGGGCAGATCCTCTCGGCGCTGCCGTTCGCCGCGGTGCTGCACACGTCCGGCTGGACGCCCGCCTTCCTCTCCGCGGCGGGCCTGGGGGCGGTGGCGTTCCTCGCCGTTCTGCTGCTGATCAGCGACGTGCCTCCGCGGACAGAGCCGATCGTTCTCGTTCCGCCGACCCTGCGCGCGACCATCGCCCAGCTGGGCGTGAGCCTGAGACGGCCGGGGACGCAGCTCGGCTTCTGGTCCCACTTCGTCACGCAGTCCTCCGGCACGGTCTTCACCCTCCTCTGGGGGTACCCGTTCCTCGTCTACTCGATCGGGCTGTCCCCGGGCGTCGCTGCGCCGACGCTGACGATCGTCGTCGTGGCAGGCATCGTCGTGGGTCCAGTGCTCGGCGTCCTCACGGCCCGCCATCCGATGAGGCGCAGCAACCTCGTCCTGGGCATCGTCTCGGTGATGGCGATCGCGTGGACCGTTGTCCTGCTGTGGCCGGGGGTGCCGCCGTACTGGCTGGTCGTGCTGCTGCTGATCGTGGTGGGCGCCGGAGGGCCGGGATCGATGATCGGCTTCGACTTCGCCCGCACCTTCAATCCTTCTCGGAGTCTCGGCGCGGCCAACGGAGTCGTGAACGTCGGCGGTTTCCTGGCGAGCTTCACGATGATGTTCGCAATGGGTCTGATCCTGGACGCGCTCGCCGGTCCGGGCGCCTCCTCCGAGCAGACCTACTCCCTCGAGCACTTCCGGCTGGCGTGGTGTGTGCAGTACATCGTCATCGGAGCAGGAGTCGTCGGCCTCCTGATCGCACGCCGCCGCACGCGGCGCCGGTTGGCGGAGGACGAGGGAATAACGGTGGCCCCGCTCTGGGTTGCATGGAGTGACCGTCTGCGCCGCGGCCGCGCACGGCGCTGAGCGTCACCTGCGTCGTTCCACTCCCCGCAGACACCATGTCCCTTCGGATCCGCCCGGATCTCCGCGGAACGAGCCTCGCTCGCACCCGACCGCACGGCTGCACTACTCAGACGTGCAATAATTGTCAATAGGACCCGTTCGGGTCGAGGAGCACCAGGCCCACGACGGGCGTGTGAGGTCCTCGACTTGACATGGGTCCTCGTAATGCCCACCGACGGACGGCGCCCTCCCGGCGCCGCCGCCTCCGGGACGCAACGGATGGAGAGGTGCCGCCATGGCCACCAGAGCTACCAAGACAGCAACGCTCGACGCCGTCGACGACGACGTGACGACGACCGCCAAGAAGCCCGCAGGGCGCAAGCCCGCGGCCAAGACCACGGTGGCGAAGACCGCCGCAGCGAAGACCACGCGATCGCGCGCCACCACCAAGGCCGCCGCGGTCACCGAGGACGAGCCGACCGATGCGGTCGAGCCCGATGAGGCGGACGTCGACGAGGAGACCGAGGTCGTCGTCGAGGACACCGAGGCGGCGAAGGACGACACGGAGACGCCGGAGGTTCCCGCTGCTGCTGCGGCCGTCGCACCCGCGGAGCCGCTGCCGAGCGGTGCGCTGGTCCTCTCCTTCGGGGGCGAGGACGACGAGGTCCCGGTCTACTCGACCGCGATCACCGGCGCCACCGCCGATCCGGTCAAGGACTACCTGAAGCAGATCGGCAAGGTCGCGCTCCTCAACGCGGCTGAGGAGGTCGAGCTCGCGATGCGCATCGAGGCCGGCCTGTTCGCCGAGGACAAGCTCGCCAACTCGAGCGACCTCAGCCCGGAACTCGTGCGCGAGCTGCGCTGGGTCGCGAAGGACGGGCAGCGAGCCAAGAGCCACCTGCTCGGAGCGAACCTCCGGCTCGTGGTCAGCCTTGCCAAGCGCTACACGGGTCGCGGCATGCAGTTCCTCGACCTCATCCAGGAGGGCAACCTGGGCCTGATCCGTGCGGTCGAGAAGTTCGACTACACCAAGGGCTTCAAGTTCTCGACCTACGCGACGTGGTGGATCCGCCAGGCGATCACTCGCGCAATGGCCGACCAGGCCCGCACGATCCGCATCCCCGTGCACATGGTCGAGGTCATCAACAAGCTCGCCCGCGTGCAGCGTCAGATGCTGCAAGACCTGGGCCGCGAGCCCACGCCCGAGGAGCTCTCCCGCGAGCTCGACATGACCCCCGAGAAGGTCATCGAGGTGCAGAAGTACGGCCGTGAGCCGATCTCGCTGCACACCCCCCTGGGCGAAGACGGCGACAGCGAGTTCGGTGACCTGATCGAGGACACCGAGGCGGTCGTCCCGGCCGACGCCGTCGGCTTCACCATGCTGCAGAAGCAGCTGGAGTCGCTGCTCGACTCCCTCTCGGAGCGCGAGGCCGGCGTGATCCGCATGCGCTTCGGCCTGGGCGACGGTATGCCGAAGACACTGGACCAGATCGGCGACACCTTCGGCGTCACGCGCGAGCGGATCCGCCAGATCGAGTCCAAGACGATGGCGAAGCTCCGCCACCCGTCCCGATCGCAGTCGCTGCGCGACTACCTCGAGTAGGCCGGTGATCCGCTACGCGCCGGCGGTCCTCCTCGGGAGGGCCGCCAGGTTCGCTGCGCGAGTCCGGAAGCCCGGCGGTGGGTCCGCCGTACCCGGACTCGTGGTGAACCGCGTCGCACCCGGGTTCCTCCCCGCGGTGCTCAACGGCTTCCCTGAGGGTCTGGTCGTCGTGACGGGGTCAGCGGGGAAGTCGACGACGACGAAAATGCTCGTCGCCGTCCTGCGGGCGCACGGTCTGCGCGTCTTCACCAACCCGTCGACGGCGAACATCGCCCAGGGCCTCACCTCGGCACTGCTCGAGCGGGCCGATCTGCGCGGAGGCATCGACGCGGACATCGCCGTCCTCGAGATGGACGAGGGACACGGAGCCCGGCTCGCTCCACGGATGCGCCCCCGCGTCGTGCTCCTGACGAACGTGGTCGTGGATCAGATCGACCGCTTCTTCGACCCCGCGATGGTCGCGCGCATGCTCGCGACGATCGCGGGACGCGCCACCGGCCGCGTCGTGCTGAACGCCGACGACCGCCACGTCGCCGACATCGCTCGGGGACTCTCCGACGACCTGGGTCCGTTGG
>NZ_LIIN01000023.1 GCF_001634385.1 Rathayibacter tanaceti
CGCCATCACCCCGCGCAGGCTCAGGCTGCCGGCGTCCGCGAGCGCCTCCGCGAGGGGCTCGACATCGGCGGGCGCCGCTCCGCCGCGATCGGGGTCGTCCGTGAGGTTGACCTGGAGGTAGACGTCGAGTGCATCCTCGCCGGTGTCGAGCAGCGGGACGAGGGCGAGCCGGTCCACGGAGTGCACAGCGCGCGCATAGCGGCGCACCTGGCGCGCCTTCTTGCTCTGCAGCTGCCCGATGAAGTGCCAGCGTGCGGCCGTGCCGGCGAGGTCGAGGGACTTCTGCTGCGCCTCCTGGTGCCTGTTCTCACCGAAGTCGGCGACGCCGAGCTCGAGCAGGTCGCGGAGGAGGGAGACCGGATGGAACTTCGTCACGACGATCGTCGTGACGGACGAGGCCGCACGACCGGACGAGCGGGTCGCCTCGGCGACCCGCTCGGAGACCGCGGCCCAGCGCGCGGCCAGCTCCGGATCGGGCACGGCTACTTGAGGAAGTCCGGGATGTCCAGATCGCTCTCGTCGTCGTCGAACGACGGGTCGGCGACAGGAGCCGGAGCAGCGGCCGGGGTGCTCGACCAGATCGAACCCGCGACCGGCGGAGCGGCGGGAGCCGGAGCGGGCTCGGCGGGCGACTCGCTCGCGATGCTCTGCTGCGGCCGGGGCTGGGCGACCGCTGCAGGGGCCGCGCCGCCGGGCTCGCCGCCGTCGAAGCCCGCCGCGATGACGGTGACGCGAACCTCGTCCCCGAGAGTGTCGTCGATGACCGCTCCGAAGATGATGTTCGCCTCGGCGTGCACCGCCTCCTGCACCAGGCGAGCGGCATCGTTGATCTCGAAGATGCCGAGGTTCGATCCGCCCTGGATCGAGAGGAGCACACCGTGCGCGCCGTCGATGCTGGCCTCGAGCAGGGGCGAGGCGACGGCGAGCTCGGCCGCCTTGATCGCGCGGTCGGCGCCCCGGGACGAGCCGATGCCCATCAGCGCGGATCCGGCTCCCTGCATGACCGACTTGACGTCGGCGAAGTCGAGGTTGATCAGGCCCGGGGTCGTGATGAGGTCGGTGATGCCCTGGACACCGGCGAGGAGCACCTGGTCGGCGGTCGCGAAGGCCTCGAGCATGGAGATGCCGCGGTCGCTGATCTCGAGCAGGCGGTCGTTGGGGACGACGATGAGGGTGTCGACCTCATTCTTGAGCGTGGCGACGCCGGCCTCGGCCTGGGTCTGGCGGCGACGGCCCTCGAAGCCGAAGGGCTTGGTCACCACACCGATCGTGAGAGCGCCGATCGACTTGGCGATGCGCGCGACGACGGGCGCGCCTCCGGTGCCGGTGCCGCCCCCCTCGCCCGCGGTGACGAAGACCATGTCGGCGCCCGCGAGGACCTCCTCGATCTCCTCGGCGTGGTCCTCGGCGGCACGACGGCCGACCTCGGGGTCGGCACCGGCACCGAGACCACGGGTCAGCTCGCGTCCGACGTCGAGCTTGACGTCGGCGTCGCTCAGCAGGAGCGCCTGGGCATCCGTGTTGATCGCGATGAATTCGACACCGCGCAGACCGAGCTCGATCATGCGATTGACAGCGTTGACGCCGCCACCGCCGATGCCGACGACCTTGATCACGGCGAGGTAGTTCTGGTTTGAAGTCACGTCTCCGGCCTCCGGGCTGAACATTAAACCTGTAGTTGAGGCTTAAAGTTATACTGAGTATGCATAGTGGGTGCGGCTCCGACGGTAGGCCGAGGAGGGGCGCGCTCCCGGCAGACACGCCCGCAATCGGGAAACAGCCGGACGGATCAGTCCCACGTCACGACCGCGGGGCGACCACGGCCGCCTCGGGCGAGGAGACGTCGTAGGAGGCGACAGTCGCGGGATCGGTCGCCGCCATCAGCTTCTCGAGCACGACGGCCTTCACCGCGGAGGCGTCCGAGCCGCCCCACACCACCTTCGCCCCGCCGGCGAGCGTGAGCGAGACGTCGTCGCCGGTCGTCGCGGCCGCCGCGGTGACCTGTTCGGCCAGCGCTCGCGGCAGGGCCCGCAACACGCCTGCGGTCGCGCGGAACCCGGCTCCGGAGGCGTCGCTCGACGGCGTGGTGAGCAGCGGATAGCCGGGCTGCGCCGCGTCCGCCGTCTCGATGACCACGCCAGCGGCGTCGACGAGATCGAACCGGCCGTCCCGCTCGATCACGCCCAGCGGTGCGCGCTCCACGACGGTGATCACCAGCGTGCCCGGCGGCCGGGTCTGCACGGAATAGCTCTGGACGAGCGGGTAGGCGCCGAGCACGCGGCCGACCTCCCCCCGGTCGACGAGGGTGAGCGGAACACCGAGCTGATCGTCGAGCGCGCCCTGCACCGTCGCCGCATCGACGCGCTGTGTGCCCGTGATCTCGATGGTGCGCACCGCCATCAGCGGCGAGAAGGCCGCGATGCCGACGATCAGGGCCAGCGCCACCAGCGACCCGGCGACCACCAGGGCAATCCGCCGACGACGACGCGAGCGCTGCGTGAAGCGGCGGACCTCGCCGCGCTCGAAGCGCCTCCGCTCGCGCTCGGCCCGCTTCACCGCACGGTTCTCGGCGCCGGGCAGGCGGACGTCGGGCACGCGGACACCGGCGAGCGCGGCGCGGGCCGCAGCGATCCTGCCGCTCGTGCGCTCCGGAGCGCTCGGCTCTGCCTCGGTGCGCACCCGGAGCGAGGAGACGATGCGCACCGGTTCGGTGGGCTGCTCACGGTCGCCCGACGGCGGCGCAGGTGGACGCACGCTCGGCCGGCGGTCGGCGTCGGGCCGCTTCATGCGCGCTCCCCGCGGAGGTGCCCGGCGCTGGCCGCGGTCATCGTGCGACCGGAGCGCCCTCGCTCGCGCCGAGCGACTCGAGGACCTGCGGGATGATGCGGTAGACGTCCCCGCACCCGAGCGTGATGACGAAGTCGCCCTCGCGCGCGATCTCGGCCGTGCGGCGCGCCGCCTCCTCCCAGTCGGGGACGAACGAGACGTGGGAGGGGTCGGCGAACTTGTCGCTCACCAGCGCTCCGGTCACCCCGGGCTCGGGATCCTCGCGGGCGCCGTAGACGTCGAGCACGACGGTCTCATCGGCGTAGCGCTCCAGGGTCTCGGCGAACTCGCGCGCGAACAGGCGGGTGCGGCTGTAGAGGTGCGGCTGGTGCAGCGCGATGATGCGTCCCTCGCCGACCACCGTGCGGGCGGCGGACAGTGCAGCGGCGACCTCGGTCGGGTGGTGGGCGTAGTCGTCATAGACGCTGACGCCGCGCACCGAGCCGTGCAACTCGAACCGGCGCTCGGTGCCTCCGAAGGCCGACACGGCCTCGAGGGAGGCGGCCGGGTCGAAGCCGAGGCCCACGAGCACGGCGAAGGCACCGGCCGCGTTGACCGCGTTGTGTCGCCCCGGGATCCGCAGGCGCGCGGCGTAGCGGCGGCCCTCGTACTCGAGGGCGAAGCCGACCGGCCCCACGAGCTCGAGATCGACGACGCGGACGTCCGATCCCTCGGACTCGCCGAAGGTGATCACCCGGCGATCGCCGAGACGCTCGGAGACGCGGACCGCGCCCGCATCGTCGGAGGAGATCACGACGAGTTCGCTCGCGGAGGAGGCGAAGGTGACGAACGCCTCCTCGAAGGCCTCGAGCGAGCCGTAGTGGTCGAGGTGGTCGGGATCGACGTTGGTGATCAGGGCGACCGCGGCGTCGTAGAGCAGGAAGCTGCCATCGGACTCGTCCGCCTCGACGACGAAGACCTCGCCGGAGCCGGCCGCGGAGGACGTGCCGAGGCTCTCGATGATCCCGCCGTTGACGAAGCTCGGATCGGCGTCCACCCCGAGCAGACCGGTGACGATCATGCCCGTCGAGGTGGTCTTGCCGTGCGCGCCGGCGACCGCGACCAGACGCTTGCCGCGCACCAGCCAGGCGAGGGCCTGCGAGCGGTGCAGCACGGGGAGGCCGCGCTCCTTCGCGAGGACGTACTCGGGGTTGTCCGGCCAGAGCGCTGACGTGACCACCACCGCCTCGGCGTCCCCCAGGTGCGCGGCGTCGTGGCCGATGGCGACGGGGATCCCCAGCTCGCGCAGCTGCTCGATCGGGTGCGATTCGCGCACGTCCGAGCCGGTCACCCGGTGGCCGGCGTGCTGGAAGAGCCGTGCGATCCCGCTCATCCCGGAGCCGCCGATGCCGATGAAGTGCACCGAGCCGAGCTCGTCGGGGATGGTGATGCCGAGGTCGGGCTTGATCACGGGGCTCTCGCTTTCGGGTGGTCGGCGCTGCGCGCGAGGGGCCTCGCGCCGGGCGCCGGATCAGTGTAGACGGTGGGCGGGAGGGCTCTCCCGAGCAGCGCGGAGCGCGGTCACCGCGGCGCGGTCAGGCTCGATCCGATCAGGTCGACCAGCCTCCCTGAGCCGTCCCGGACCCCGACTCGCGCGGCACGGCGCGCCATCTCGTCGCGGCGGGCGGAGTCGCCGAGCAGCGGCACGAGCACTCGCTCGACCCAGACGGGCAGGAACGCCGCGTCCTCGACGAGGAGCGCTCCTCCGGCGTCCACCACGCCGCGCGCGTTGACGCGCTGCTCGCCGTTGCCGACCGGATACGGGACGTACACCGCGGGCAGGCCGAGCGCGCTGAGCTCGCTGACGGTCGCCGCTCCCGCGCGCGAGACCGCGAAGTCCGACGCCGACAGGGCGAGATCCATCCGGTCGCAGTAGGCGAGGAGGTGGTACCCGTCGATCCCCGGATCGGTGATCTCGGCGCGGTCGCCGGTGATGTGCAGGATCTGGAAGCCCGTGGCGACGAGGGCGGACGCGGAGGCGTGCACGGTCGCGTTGATCCGCCGGGCGCCGAGCGAGCCTCCGGTGACCAGCAGCGTCGGGCGCTCGGGATCCAGGCCCAGCGCGAGGCGCCCCTCCTCGCGTCGAGCGGAGCGGTCGAGCTCGGCGATCTCGCGCCGGAGCGGCATGCCGACCACCTGCGCGTGCGGGAGCGGGGTGCCCTCGAACGCGACACCGACGTGAGGCGTCGCGCGAGCGCCGAGCCGGTTCGCAAGACCAGGACGCGCGTTCGCCTCGTGCACGACGAAGGGGATGCGGGCACGGCGCGCTGCGAGATACGCGGGAGCCGCCGCATAGCCGCCGAAGCCGACCACGGCATCGATCCCGCGCTCACGGATCGTCCGGACGATGCCGTCGATCGTCGCGCGGAACGCGAGCGGGAAGCGCAGGGCGGCGGCGTTCGGCCGCCGCGGGAAGGGCAGCCGGGGGATGACCGAGAGTTCGTAGCCCCGGAGCGGGACGAGGCGCGCCTCCAGGCCCTCCGCCGTGCCGAGCACGAGGACCTCGTCCCCGGGATTGCGGAGGCGGATCTCGTCAGCGGTGGCGAGCAGCGGATTGACGTGGCCGGCCGTGCCGCCGCCCGCCAGCAGGTAGCGGGTCACGACGCAGCGGCCTTCGTCGAGCGTCGTCGTAGCGAGCCCAGCACGGGCAGAGCGGTCGTCTGCTCGCGGGCGAACGAGAGGACGACGCCGATGGCGAGGAGCGAGCTGAGCAGAGCGGTGCCTCCGGACGAGATGAGCGGCAGCGGCACCCCGAGCACCGGCAGAACCCCCAGCACCACGCCGATGTTCACGAACGCCTGACCGATCAGCCAGACCATGACCGCACCGGTGCTGATGCGCACGAACGGGTCGGTCGAGGCGTGGATCACCCGGAAGAACGCGACCGCGAGGACCACGAACAGAGCGAGGACGACGACGGCGCCGATGAGGCCCAGCTCCTCCCCGATGATCGCGAAGATGTAGTCGTTGTCGGCGGCGGGCAGCCACGACCACTTGGCCTTGGAGTTGCCCAGACCGACCCCGAAGATGCCTCCGGAGGCCATCGCCCAGGTGCCGTGCACGGGCTGCCAGCACGAGTCTCGTACTGCTCCGATCCGGAGCAGTCGCCGAAGAACGACAGGATGCGGGTCACGCGGTTCGAGCTCGTGAGTGCGAAGAGCACGGCTCCGACCGCCCCGGCGACGATGAGCGGGATGATGATGCGCACGCGGACGTTCGCATAGAAGAGCGCGGCGAGGAAGATGCCCGCCATGATCATCACCGTGCCGAGGTCGCCGCCTGCGAGGACCAGCACCAGGGCGATCCCTCCGAAGGGCAGGACGGGCAGCAGAGCGTGACGCCAGTCCTGCTCGCGCCGCAGTCGGCGCTCCAGCGTCACCGCCAGCCAGAGGACCAGGGCGAGCTTGAGGATCTCGGACGGCTGCATCGAGAGTCCGCCGAGGTCGAGCCAGTTGCGGTTGCCGCCGATCTCGGTGCCGAGAGGAGTGAAGACCAGCAGCTGCAGGAGGCAGCCGACGATCAGCAGCGGACCGGCGATGCGCTTCCAGAACCGCACAGGGAAACGCGAGGCGATCAGCATGAGGGGGACGCCCGCCACAGCGAAGACGCCCTGGCGCATGAACCCGCCGAAGGAGTCGTCGTCCTTCAGATAGGAGGTCACCGACGAGGAGGACAGCACCATCGTCAGGCCGAACAGCACCAGGAAGAACGTGGTTCCGAAGAGCAGGTAGAAGTTGGGCGACTGCGAGGCGAAGACCTTCGACAGGACGATTCGCGCCGTGCGCATCCCGCCCCTGTCCTTCTCTCGCGGCTCAGTGCGCGAGCGGCCCGCGGGGCGGCTCGTCGTCGGAGCGGTCATCGGCTCCTCCTCCCAGGTGGGTCGCCACGGCGGCCGCGAAGGAGCGGCCCCGAGCCGCGTAGTCGCGGAACTGGTCCATCGATGCTGCGGCGGGTGCGAGCAGGACGACGTCGCCCGAGCGGGCGAGTGCCGCAGCGGCCTCGACGGCCGCCTGCATCACCGCACCAGTGTCGTCCGGGACCACCTCGCTGACGGGGAGGGCGGGCGCGTGTCGTCGGAATGCCTCGAGGAGCGCCGAACGGTCGGCTCCGATGACCACGGCGCCGCGCAGGCGGTCGACGTGGGCGGAGACGAGCGTGTCGACGTCGACACCCTTGAGAAGCCCGCCGACGAGCCAGACCACCGACGGGTAGGCGCGCAGCGAGGCGTCGGCCGCGTGCGGATTGGTGGCCTTGGAGTCGTCGACCCAGGTGACTCCCGATCGCTCCGCGACCACCTGGATGCGGTGGGCGTCGAGCTCGAAGCCGGCCAGAGCACGGCGGATCGCAGCGACCTCGATCCCGCAGGCGCGGGAGAGAGCGGCGGCGGCGAGCACGTTCTGCACGATGTGCGGCGCGGCGAGGTGGCGCTCGGCGAGTTCGTCGACAGTGGCGATCTCGAGAGCGCTGGTGCGGCGATCCTCGAGGAACGCGCGATCGCAGAGGATCCCGTCGACGATCCCAAAGTCGCTGGGACCCGGCACGCCGAGTCCGAAGCCGATCGCGCGAGCGCCCTCCACGACCTCCGCGTCGAGCACCATCTGCTCCGTGGCCGCGTCGGCCCGGTTGTAGACGCACGCGAGGCGGGTCCCCGCATAGACCTTGCCCTTCGCGGCGCGGTACGCCTCGACCGAGCCGTGCCAGTCGAGGTGGTCGTCGGCGATGTTGAGGCAGGTGCTCGCGATCGGCGAGATCGCACCGAGATAGTGCAGCTGGTAGCTGGAGAGCTCGACGACCAGCACGTCGAAGCCCTGCGGGTCGCGCACGGCGTCGAGGACCGGGATCCCGATGTTGCCGCACGGCGCGGCGCGCAGACCGCCGGCCACGAGCATCGTCGCCGTCAGTCGCACCGTCGTGGTCTTGCCGTTGGTGCCGGTGACCGCCACCCAGTCGGCCGGCGTGCCGTCGGCGCGGAGCACCTTGTCGCGCACTCGCCAGGCGAGCTCGACATCGCCCCACACGGCGATCCCCGCCTCTGCCGCCCACAGCAGAATCGGATGCGTCGGCCGGAACCCGGGCGACACGACGACCAGGTCGGGCGCGAACGCGCTGAGTTCGCCGGGCACGGAGTCGAGGCGTTCGGCGCGGTGCAGGCGCGCGCCGATGACCTCGAGAAGGCGCTCGCGCTCCTCGTCGACGCGGTCCGCCAGGACCAGCACCTCCGAGCCGAGCTCGGTCAGCGTGTCGGCGACCGAGAATCCGGTGACTCCCAGACCCAGCACGGCGACCCGCAGGCCCCGCCAGTCCGAGTGCCAGCTGCGGAGGGAGTCGAGACGGGCGGGATCAGTCATTCCAGCGAGAGCCATTCCAGGTAGAAGAGCCCGACACCGGTCGCCGCGAGGATACCCGCGATGATCCAGAAGCGGACCACGACGGTGATCTCGGCCCAGCCCTTGAGCTCGAAGTGGTGGTGGAGGGGGCTCATCAGGAAGATGCGCTTGCCCCGGGTCAGCTTGAAGTAGATCCGCTGGACGATGACCGAGCCGGTCACGATCACGAACAGGCCGCCGATGAGGATGACGAGCAGCTCGGTGCGGGTGAGGATCGCGAGGGCGGCAAGGGCGCCGCCGAGGCCGAGTGAGCCCGTGTCGCCCATGAAGATCTGCGCGGGCGAGGTGTTCCACCAGAGGAAGCCGACCAGCGCCCCCGAGATCGCCGCGGCGATGATAGCCAGGTCGAATGGGTCGCTCACCTGGTAGCACTTGTCGACGACTTCGGGGTTGAGGTGCTGATCGAAGCACCACTGGTTCGACTGCCAGAACCCGATGATGACGTAGGAGCCGATCGCGAGGATCGACGAGCCCGTCGCCAGGCCGTCGAGACCGTCCGCGACATTGACGCCGTTGGACGTGCTCGTGACGATGATGCAGATCCACAGCACGAACAACCCGATGCCGACCCAACCGAGTACGGCGAAGTCGAACGGCAGATCGCGGATGAACGAGATCGAGGTCGACGCCGGCGTCAGCCCGTTCGAATCGCGCACCATGATCGCGATGACGGCGAAGGCCGCCGCGACGATCACCTGACCGGCGATCTTCGCCCAGCCGCCGAGCCCGAGGCTGCGCTGATTGCGGGTCTTGAGGAAGTCGTCGGTGAAGCCGACCAGCCCGAGGCCCACCATCATGAACAGCACCAGGAGGGCCGAGGGGGCGAGCGACCGGTTGCCGAACAGCATCCCGAGGAAGTAGCCCACCACGGTGCCGAGGATGATGACGATGCCGCCCATCGTGGCGGTGCCGTGCTTGACATGGTGCGACTTCGGCCCGTCCTCGCGGATGAACTGGCCCCACTGGAGCCGGTGGAAGAGGCGGATGAACAGGGGCGTCATCAGGAGCGTGAACGCTCCCGAGAACGCGCCGGACAGCAGCAGGGCCCTCATCGGTGACGCTCCCCGAGACGCTCGGCGAGGAAGCGCAGCCCCGCGGAGTTCGACGACTTAACGAGAACGGTGTCGCCGGGACGGAGGTACCCCTCGAGGAACGCGAACGCGGCGTCGGAGTCCTCGGCGAAGACAGACTCGCCGCTCCAGGAGCCTTCGCGCTCGGCGGCCACGTGGATGCGGCGGGCGCCACGGCCCACCACGACGATCTGGGCGATGTTCAGGCGCACGGCCAGGAGCCCGACGCGCTCGTGTTCCTCGTCGGCCCACTCGCCCAGCTCGCTCATCTCTCCGAGGACGGCGACGGTGCGGCCCTCGGGCCGGGCGATCTGGGCGAGGGTGCGCAGCGCGGCGGCGGTGGAGTCGGGGCTCGCGTTGTACGCGTCGTTGATGACGCGGACGTCCTCGCCGCCGAGGACCTCCATGCGACCGCGCTCGGCGAGCGTCACAGTCGCCAGTGCGTCGACGATCGCGGGCAGAGCGACTCCGACCGAGAGAGCGGCGGCAGTGGCCGCGAGGGCGTTCATCACGTGGTGCTCGCCGAGGACGCGCAGGAGCAGCTCGGCACGGCCGGCCTCGCGGCCCTCCCCCGCCGAGACCTCGATGGTGAAGCGGGTGCCATCGGCCGTCGGCTCGATGTCGACCGCGCGCACATCGGCTCCGTCGCCGCGGCCGAACCACAGCACGCGTGCCGCCGTGCGCCCGGCCATGGAGGCGACGCGGCCGTCGTCGGCGTTGAGCACGGCCACGTCGTCGGCGGTGAGGTCGGTGACCATCTCGGTCTTCGCCTCGAGCGTCCGCTCGATCCCGCCGAACTCACCCGCGTGCGCGAGGCCGACCGCGAGGACGACTCCGACGTCGGGCTTGGCCATCCGCACCAGGCGGCGGATCTCGCCGACGGCGCTCGCACCCATCTCGGCGACGAGGAAGCGGGTCGACTCCGAGACCTGGAGCATTGTGATCGGTGCGCCGACCTCGTTGTTGAAGGAGCCGCGCGGCGCGACCGTCTCGCCCACCCGCTCGAGGATCGTGCGCAGCAGGTTCTTGGTCGTGGTCTTGCCGTTCGATCCCGTGACGCCGATGACGGTGAGGCCGCCCTTCGCGCGGACCCGGCGGACCACCTCGGTCGCGAGTGCCCCGAGCGCCTCGACGGAATCGTCGACCAGGACCTGCGGCACATCGAGATCGAGGGGACGTTCGACGATCAGGAGCGCCGCGCCCCGCTCGAGCGCCGCCGGTGCGAAGAGGTGACCGTCGGTGTGCTCGCCGCGCTTGGCGACGAAGACTCCGCCCGGAGCGATCTCGCGGGAGTCCGTCTCGGTCGCTCCGACGACCACGGTGGAGGCGCTCGCCGACGAGCCGGCGAGGTGGAGGCGTCCCGAGACGGCTGCGGCGATCTCGGTGAGGGTCAGCGCGATCATCTAGAGCCAGCCCGCCTCGCGCAGAGCCTGCCGGACGTCGTCTCTGGCCGAATACGGCATGTGCACTCCTGCGATCTCCTGGTAGTCCTCGTGGCCGGGGCCGGCGTAGAGGATCGAGTCGCCCTCGCGCGCGAGCGCGACGGCGGCGCGCACGGCGGCGCGCGGATCCGGTATCTCGTGGACCTCCCGGCCGGGGACGGCCGCGCGAGCCGCCTCGAGCAGGACCGCGCGGATCGCCGCGGGGTCCTCCCAGCGCGGGTGGAAGTCGGTGACGATGACGACATCGGCGAGTCGGGCCGCGATCGCGCCCATGTCGCCGCGCTTGGTGGTGTCGCGGTCGCCGTCGGCGCCGAACACCATGATCAGCCGCCCAGGTGTCAGGGCCCGCAGGGCCTCGAGGGCGTTCTGGAACGCGTCCGGCGTGTGGCCGTAGTCGACGTAGACCCGGGGTCCGCGATCGCCGGACACCAGCTCGGCGCGACCCGGGATGTAAACGTCGAGCCGGCTCTCCTCGAGCGCGTGGGTGATCGCGTCGAGGTCGAAGCCCGATTCGACCAGCATCACGATCGCCAGTGCCGCGTTGGCCGCCATGTACCAGCCGATCAGCGAGACAGTGACGACGACGGAGCGGTTCTCCGGCCCGTCGAGACGGAAGGTCGTGGAGTCGGCGGTCGCGTCGACCACGGTCATCGACCAGTCGGCCGGCGTCTCGGGCGGCACGCCGAGCACCGCCGAGCTGGCGAGGGTGGCGACCGGGATCCTGCTGCGCTCGGCGAGCTCGCGGCCCCAGGTGCTGTCGACCGTGACGACTCCACGCCGCGCACGCTCGGGCTCGAACAGGTCGGCCTTCGCCTCGAAGTACTCGCGCATGTCGCAGTAGTCGTCGAGGTGGTCGTGGCTGAGGTTCGTGAACCCGACGACATCGAAGACGAGCCCGTCGATGCGGTGCCGGCTGAGCGCCTGCGCCGAGACCTCGATCGAGACGGCCCGGACGGCCGACTCCCGCATCCGCGCGAGCAGCCCGTGCAGTTCGCTGGCCTCGGGAGTGGTCAGCGAGCTCACCACGCGACGTCGCCGATGCGGCGCTCGGCCGTCGAGCTCAAGCCGGAGACGACTCCCAGGCGGCGAAGCAGCGCGTCGAGGAGGTAGACGACGCTCGTCTTGCCGTTGGTGCCGGTGACACCGAAGAGGGTCGGTACGTCCTCGCGAGTCCGGTGGATCCACGCCGCCACATCGCCGAGGGCGGCGCGCGGGTCGGGGGTCACCAGGACGGGGAGTCCGCTGTCGGCGGCGAGATCGGCTCCGGCCGGGTCGGTCAGCACGGCGACTGCTCCGGAGGAGGCGGCCGCCGCCGAGAAGGCCGCGCCATGCGCGCGTCGTCCTGCGACTCCCACGTAGAGGTCCCCCGCTTCGACCCGGTTCGAGTCGAGCGTGACCCCGCTCACCTCGACGCCCTCGATCCCGCGGACCGGCCCGAGCGAGAACTCCGCGACGAGCTGGGAGAGGCTCCGCGGCACCGGGTGCTCGGGACGGAGGGAGGACTGCGGGCGAGGGTCGTGCAAAGCCCGCTCTTTCTCTCGTGCTGATGCGTACGGTGCTGATTCGTACGGTGCTGGGTCGTACGGTGCTTGTTCGTACGGGGGTGCTGTCCCGGCTCCGGTCACCACGTGGTGGGGTACTCCACGGGCGGCACCGTGGACGGCTCCACCCGGTTGGTCTTGAGCACCTGCGTCATGACCTGCTGGAAGACGGGAGCCGTCGCCTGGGACGTGTTCATCTTAACCGGATCGGCGATGGTGACCGTCACGACGTACTCCGGGTCCTCCGCGGGCGCGAGTCCAGCGAGCGAGACGGTGTAGCTCTTCGAGTAGCCGCCCTTGCCGTCGGGCTGCTGCGCGGTGCCCGTCTTGGTGGCGATGTTGTAGCCGTCGACGTGGATGTCGTCCGCCAGCCAGCCCTCGTTGTAGTGGGTCTGCAGCATGTCGACGACCTGCTTCGCCGCCGAGCTCGAGACCACCTGGCTGCCTGCGGAGTCGGGCACGTCGACGACGGAGCCGTCGGGCATGGTGCAGCCCGCGACGAGCTGCGACGGGAGCCGGACGCCGCCGTTGCCGAGCGTCTGGTAGATGCTGGCGACCTGGACCGCGGTGGCGGAGACGCCCTGACCGAACATGGTCGTGTAGTTGGTCTGGTTGTCCCAGTCCTGGTAGTCGGCGAGCAGGCCGCCCTCTTCACCGGGGAAGCCGCTCGTCGTGGGCGTGCCGAGGCCGAACTTCTGCAGGTAGTCGTAGCGGGTCTGGGCCGAGAGGCGCGAGCCGAGCATCGAGATGCCGACGTTCGAGGAGTCCTTGAGGATCCCGGTGAGGGTGTAGTTGGTCGGAGTGTGCGCGAAGTCGTCGCTGAAGGAGGCACCGTCCTTCTCGAAGCTGTCGGGGACGACGACCTGCGTCGTCGGACCGGCCTGGCCCTGGTCGATCAGCATCGCCGCCGTCATCGGCTTGAAGGTGGAGCCCGGCTCGAACGGCGCGCGGAAGGCCCGCGAGCTGCGGTCTGCGGAGGGACTGGCCTCGACGTTGTTGGGATCGACCGTGGGGGTCTCGGCGACCGTGAGCAGCTTGCCCGTCTTGACCTCCTGCACGACGACGATGCCGTAGCTGCCGCCGACCTCGGCGACCCGCTTCGCGAGCACCTGCTGCGAGTAGTACTGCAGGTCGGAGTCGATGGTCAGCTGGAGCGTGCCGCCGTCGACCGCAGGCTTCTCCGAAACGGTGCTGCCGGGGATCCGCACGAAATCGGCGCTGCGCTCGTAGCTCTCGGAGCCGTTCTGCCCGGCCAGGCAGGTGTTCTCGCCGTACTCCACCCCCTCCTGAGCGACTCCGTCCGAGCCGACGTAGCCCACGAGGTTCCCTGCGACCGCGCCGTTGGGGTAGCTGCGACCCTGCTGGGTCTCGAAGTAGGTCCACGGGATGTCGAGCGCGACGAGCTTCTGGTACGCCTCGAGATCGAGGCCCTCCGCTAGGCCAGGTAGTTGGATGCGGCGTCCTTCGCGAGGGCCGCGTCGACCGCCCCGGTGATCTGCTCGATCGACTGGCCCGTGATCGCTCCGATCTCGGAGGCGGCCTGCTGGACGCTCACCACGACCGTCTGGTCGCCCGCGAGCTCCCGGTCGAACTCGCCGACGTTCTTCGGTGACGTGGTCAGTCGGTAGCGGGTGGTCGTGTCCGCCAGGATCGTCCCTGAGCGGTCGACGATCGGACCGCGCGTGCCGTAGGTGACGACGCTGTTCGACTGGTTCTGTGCCGCCGCGTCGGTGAGCTCGTTCGCCCGCACGATCTGGATGTCGACGAGCTTGCCGATGAAGAGGCCGACAACGGCGAGGATGATGACGAATGTGACGGCGGTGCGGCGTCTGTTCGAGCGGTGGTGTCTCACTGCGGCGGTGTCCCTCGTGCTCCGGGCGGTCGGGCCGCCGGTAGGTCGTATCCGGTTGGTCGTCATGGGCCCCCGAGGGGCCGTGCCGTCGCGCCCACCCCGCGGCGGGCGCTCCCGCCAGATCAGTGCGTGATCGGCGCGGGCAACTCGCCCTGCAACGGTACGGCCGCCGTGCCTGCAGCCGGGGAGGACGCGCTCGCTGCGGCGGTTCCCGGCTGGAGGGCAGGCACCAGCGCGTTCGGCACCAGCGGCGCGGCGGCGGTGCCGCCGACTTCGCTCGAGGACGCCGAGGTCGGATCGCCGAGAACGGCGCCGTCGGACAGGCGCAGATAGACCGGCGCCGTGTTCGCGACCATGCCCAGGCCCTGCGCGGCGGAGGCGAGGTTCTGCGGCGAGCTCAGGGTGTCGACCGCGTCCTGTTTCTCGGCGTTGCTGCGGGTCAGGGTCCTCTGCTCGGTCTGCAGAGCGGAGATCTGGTAGGCGCCCTGCGAGAGACCCACACTGACCAGCAGCTGGACCACGATGATCGCGAAGAGGCCGGCGACGGCCACAATCCCGTAGACGAGGCGGGGACGGCCGGGCTTCTCCGTCGGGGGGACGGCCTCGATGCTCGGCCGCGGCGAAACCTCCTCCGGCCTGGCCCGGCGCGCGGTGTCGATGACGGCGGGGTCGATGACGGCGGTAGCGCTCATGCGGTGCTCCTGATCCTCTCGGCCGCGCGCAGACGCACGGGGGTCGCTCGGGGATTGCGGGCCTTTTCGTCGTCCGACGCGAGCTCCGCGCCGCGGATGACGAGCCGGAACTCGGGTCGGTGCTCCGGGAGCTCCAGGGGGAGACCGGCCGGTGCCGTGGAGGACGACGCGGCCTGGAGCGCGCGCTTGACGATGCGGTCCTCGAGCGACTGGTACGCCTCGACCACGATGCGCCCGCCCACGGCGATCCGACCCAGTGCAGCGGGAATCGCGCGCTCGAGCACCGAGAGCTCCTGGTTGACCTCGATGCGCAGAGCCTGGAACACCCTCTTGGCGGGGTGGCCGTTGCGCTGGATCGCCACCGGGGTCGCGGCCTGGATGATCTCGACCAACCTGCCCGAGCGCTCCAGCGGCGCCTCACGGCGGGCCTCGACGATCTTCTTCGCGTAGCGCGAGGCGAGTCGCTCCTCGCCGTACTCGTGGAAGATCCGGCGGAGCGCACCCTCGTCGTAGTCGGCGAGGATGCTCGCCGCCGTCAGCGGAGCGGTCGAGTCCATCCGCATATCGAGCGGGGCGTCCTTGGAGTAGGAGAAGCCGCGCTCGGTCTCGTCGAGCTGCAACGACGAGACGCCGAGGTCGAAGAGCGCCCCGTCGATCGTGCCGATGCCCAGCTCGTCGAGCACCTCGGGCAGCTCGTCGTAGACGGCGTGCACGAGGTCGATCCGGGAGGCGTGGGCCGCCAGCCTCTCCCCCGCCAGGTGCAGGGCCTCGGGGTCGCGGTCGAGACCCACGAGATGCAGGCGAGGGAAACGCTCGAGCAGTGCCAGCGAGTGGCCACCCATGCCCAGGGTGGCGTCGACGACGACCGCGCCGTCGCGCTCGAGAGCGGGAGTCAGAAGCTCCACGCAGCGCTCGAGCAGAACGGGCAGGTGGCGCTCCTCGGTCGGGCGCGGGTGGTCCTTCGGCGTGTTCTCTGCCATGGCGGTCCCGCTGCTCCGTTCCTGTCGTCCGATCCCCATCCACCTCGCGTCCGGACACCGGGGAAGGTGCGTCCGGGCGCCGAGTGGCTGGGAGTCGCGCGACAGGAGCTAGAACAGGCCGGGGATCACCTCCTCCTGGGTGTCGGAGAACACGGACTCCTGCTCCTGCAGGTAGTCCTCCCAGGCGCCCTGCGCCCAGATCTCGGCCCGGTTGCCCGCTCCGATGACCGTCAGGTCGCGGTCGAGGCCGGCGTAGGCCCGCAGCGGCGCCGGGAGGGTGATGCGGTTCTGCTTGTCCGGCGTCTCGGCGCTCGCCCCCGAGAGGAACACCCGGAGGAAGTCGCGCGCCTGCTTGCTGGTCACCGGCGCCTGCCGGATCTTCTCGTGCATCACCTCGAACTCGGCCTGGCTGAACACGTAGAGGCACCGCTCCTGGCCGCGCGTGACGACGACACCGGAGGAGAGCTCGTCGCGGAACTTGGCGGGGAGGATCACGCGGCCCTTCTCGTCGAGCTTGGGGGAATGGGTACCGAGGAACAACGGGCTGTCCCTCACTTCTTCCGGCCGGGGTGGTGTGGCCTCCACGGTACTCCACTTCCCACCACCTTCAACCCTGGCACGGCCTCAGGCGCGCTGAAGGACGGGCCGATCTGCCCGGTATTCCGGGAATCCGAGCCGGTGGGGCGAAGTGGAGGAGAAATGGTGCGCGAGGGAGGGTCAGGGCACGAAAAAAGGGCCGATCCGTGAGGATCGACCCTGTGGTGGAGCGGAGGGGAGGCTAGCCGCGGCCGTCGCCGCGGTTGTCCCACCTGTCGTTCAGACGGTCCATGAATCCGGAACCCTGACGATTGCCGGAGCGGGGCTTCGACGGACGACCGACGTTCGGAAGGCCGGACTCCGTCGGCCCACCGGCGGACGGCCGCATCGCGATCACGACGCCGCCGAGCATGAACGCGAAACCGAGGATGCCGACGAGCGGCTGGCGCACGATCACTCCGGTGACGAGGACGGCCAGGCCCACGATGCCGAGGAGGATGCCCAGGACGAGCGCACGGTAGTTGGTTCCACCGCTCCCCTTGGCGACCGCCGCCACGAAATCGGCGTCGTTCTGATAGAGGTTGCGCTCCATCTCGTCGAGGAGCCGTTGCTCGTGTTCCGAAAGCGGCATCTTGACCCCTTCAGGGTGTGACGCCGACCCTCTCGGGGATCGACGCCGGAATTGGCGACACTGGGCACGACCGGTCGGACGGCGCTTCAGTGTAGACCGAGCCCGGCACAGGCGCCAGGCGCCTTCCGTGCATAGGCTGGTCGGGTGAACCACAGCTCTCGACTGGTCGATCGCGTCCAGCTCAGAATCGATGAATTCCTCACGGGCCGCTTGCCAATTCTGCGCTCGATCGGCGAGGACGTCTCCGCCCTCGGCGACCTTTCGCGGGACTTTCTCAGCGGGGGCAAACGGTTCCGGGCGCGCTTCTGCGAAGCGGGCTGGAACGCCGTCTCGAGCACACCCAGCGACGCGCATCCGAGCGGCTCCGACCCGGTCGCTCGAGTGGGTGCCTGCCTCGAGCTGTTCCACGCCGCGGCTCTGGTGCACGACGATGTGATCGACAACTCGGACACTCGCCGCGGGGCTCCCGCGGCGCACCTCCGCTTCTCCGCTCTGCACTCCGAGGGCGGCTGGGCGGGAGACGGCGAGGAGTTCGGACGCTCGTCCGCGATCCTGCTCGGGGATCTCCTCCTGGTCTGGTCGGACGAGATCTTCGCGGAGGCGGAATGGTCACTCGAGGACCGGGTGTCCGCGGCACGCGCCCGCTCAGAGTTCAACCTGATGCGCACCGAGGTGACGCTGGGCCAGTACCTCGACATCCTCGAGGAGAGCGCCTGGGGCCAGCACCCCGAGCACGAGCATCTCGAGCGCGCCGAACGCGTCGTCGTCTACAAGAGCGCCAAGTACAGCATCGAGGCGCCGCTCGCCATCGGCGGCTCCCTCGCGGGAGGCGACGACGCGCAGATCGACGCCCTGCGCCGCTTCGGGCTGCCCGTGGGTATCGCCTTCCAGCTGCGCGACGACGTCCTCGGAGTCTTCGGCGACCCGGCGGTCACGGGCAAGCCCGCGGGCGACGACCTGCGCGAGGGCAAGCGCACGGTCCTGCTCGGCCTGGCCAGAGGAGCCTGCACGGCGACCGAGCGGGCCGAGCTCGACGCCGTCGTCGGACGCAGCGATGCGAACGCTGCCGGCATCGCCCGTGCTCAGGAGATCGTGGCCGGCAGCGGAGCGCTCGAGCTCCTGGAGGAGCGCATCTCACGGCAGGTCGAGGCCGCTCTCGCCGTGCTGTCCGAGGCGCCCCTGCGGCCGGAGGGCGTGCTCGAGCTGCGTGGACTGGCCGAGCAGGTCACGGTCCGCTCCTCCTGAGACCACTTCGGGTGACGGTCGTGGCTCAGGCCAGAGCTTGGGCCACGCGGCGGACCTCCGCCTTGCGGCCGGCGCGGAGAGCGAGGACAGGGCTCGTGCCCAGGCTCTCCTCAGTGCTGAGCATCCAGTCGACCGCTTCGTCATCGGTGAAGCCGGAGTCGGAGAGCAGGATCGCGGTTCCGCGGATCTCGGTCATCGGCTCGCCGTCGCGGAGGAACAGGGAGGGCACGACGACGACGCCGTTGCGCCGGGTGCCCAGCAGGTGCCGCTCCTCGAGGAGGCGGCGGACCCGGCCGACGCCGAGGCCGGTCAGCTCCACGAGGTCGGGGATGGTGAGCCACTCGAGCTCGGGGGTGGTCGAGGAGGCAGGGGAAGCGGACGAGTCGGTCACCCGTCAAGAGTGCCACGGCGCCGCAGGGCGTCCAAGCGCACAGGGAGCGAGCCGGCTCGCGCCGCCCGGGCGTCGCTCACCGGTTCCGCGGGGGGTCTTGCCTAGACTCATCGCGTGACCACCAGCCAGCTCGACCCTCTTCTCGGCCGTCTCGTCGACGGCCGGTACGAGGTGCGCTCGCGGATCGCGCGCGGCGGGATGGCCACGGTGTATCTCGCGCACGACCAGCGCCTGGAGCGCCGGGTCGCGATGAAGGTCATGCACGGGCACCTCTCTGACGACGCGACGTTCAAGAACCGCTTCGTCCAGGAGGCGCGCTCGGCCGCGAGGCTCGCGCACCCGAACGTGGTCAGCGTCTTCGATCAGGGCCAGGACTCGGACATGGCCTACCTCGTCATGGAGTACCTGCCCGGCATCACGCTCCGCGACCTACTGAAGGAGCGCGGGCGGCTGACGCCCCAGCAGGTCGTCGACATCATGCACTCGGTCCTGTCGGGGCTCGCAGCCGCGCACCGCGCGGGGATCCTGCACCGCGACCTCAAGCCCGAGAACGTGCTGCTCGCCGACGACGGCCGCATCAAGATCGGGGACTTCGGCCTCGCCAGGGCGGCGACGGCGAACACCGCCTCCGGCCAGGCGCTGCTGGGTACCATCGCCTACCTCTCCCCCGAGCTCGTCACCCGGGGCACCGCCGACACCCGCAGCGACATCTACGCCATCGGCATCATGATCTACGAGATGCTCACGGGCGAGCAGCCGTTCACCGGCGAGCAGCCGATGCAGATCGCCTACCAGCACGCGAACGATTCCGTCCCGTATCCCAGCGCCACCGTGCCCTCCGTGCCGTCCTCTCTCGACGAGCTCGTGATCTGGGCGACGGAGCGCGACCCGGACATGCGTCCACGCGACGCCGGAGTCATGCTCGCGCAGCTCCTTGAGGCCGAGCGGCTGATGGGGATCACGCCGAGCGATCGTCGCGGCGACACCCAGGCGGTCGCCCCGCTCCCCTCACCCTCCCCCGAAACCGATCGAGCCACGGCCCTCCTCGACGCGGAGGAGCCGGGCCGCACGTCGGTCCTCGCGAGCGCTCCCGCGGCCGCAGCCGTGGTCCTGGTCGACGAGGACGACGACACCGTCGCGCGTCTCGCGGCCCGGCGCCGCATCCGGCGCCGGCGCGGCGTCGTGCTCACCGTCGTCGTGCTGCTGCTCGCGCTGATCGGCGGCGGCACCGCGTGGTGGTTCGGCGAGGGACCGGGCGCGATCGTCTCGATCCCCGACGTCGTGAGCCAGTCGCAGGAGGAGGCCACGGCGCAGCTGCAGGCCCAGGGCTTCGAGGTGCAGCCCCAGGAGACGCCGGACCTCACCGCGCCCGCGGGGACGGTGATGAGCTCCGACCCGCCTGGCGGTCAGGGCGTGCACAAGGGCTCGGTGATCACGCTGACGGTCTCGACAGGGCCGCGCCAGCTACCCGTGCCCACTCTGAGCGGACTCTCGGAGGCCGACGCCTCCGCGGCGATCACGAACGGATCCTTCACCGTCGGCGAGGTCTCGCGCGTCTTCGACGAGGACGTCGACGCGGGAGTGGTGATCTCCGCCTCCCTGCCGGACGGCTCGGCGCTCCCGGAGACGATGTCCGAGACGAGCACCATCGCGATGGTCGTCAGCCTCGGTCCGATCCCGAACGTGGTCGGCCTCTCGGTCGAGGAGGCGACGGCGAAGGCGAAGGAGGCCGGACTCGCCCTCGACCGCAGCGGCGAGGACTGGAGCGACACCGTCGCGGCCGGCATCGTCCTGACCCAGGCGAACCCCGAGGCCCCAGCCGTGACCGGGGACACCATCTCGGTGGTCGTCTCGAAGGGGCCGCAGCCCGTCGCCGTGCCGAACGTGGTCGGTATGACCCGGGACCAGGCGAAGGCGGCGCTCGAGGCGGCAGGACTCACGTCGAGCTACTCGCTGACGACGCTCGGGCCGCTGATCGACGCGGCACCGAACGAGCTCACCAGGGTCACCAATCAGTCGAACACGTCGGGAGACCTCGTGCAGCGCGGGACGACGATCCAGCTCTCCATCACGATCACGACCTGACGTCGCCCCCGCGCGACCGGGACGGCGCTGCACCGCCCTCCCGACGCGCCGGGTTCCTGGCTGATCGGGGGGGGCAGGCGTCAGATGGCGCTGCCGCGGAGCTCCTCCGCCACCAGGAAGGCGAGCTCGAGCGACTGCATGTGGTTGAGCCGCGGGTCGCAGACCGATTCGTAACGCGTGGCGAGCGTCGCCTCGTCGATCTGCTCCGAGCCGCCGAGGCACTCGGTCACGTCGTCGCCGGTGAGCTCGACGTGGATGCCGCCCGGATGCGTTCCCGCCGCCCTGTGCGCCTCGAAGAAGCCCTTGACCTCGTCGACCACGTCGTCGAAGCGACGCGTCTTGTAGCCGGTGGGCGTGGTGAGGCCGTTGCCGTGCATCGGGTCGGTGACCCACAACGGCAGGGCGTCACTCCGCTTGACGGCCTCGAGCAGCGGCGGGAGGGCGTCCCGGATCGTGCCTGCGCCCATCCGCGTGATGAAGGTCAGGCGGCCGGGCTCGCGGTCGGGGTCGAGCTTCTCGATGAGCTGGAGCATCGTCTCGGGAGTCGTGGAGGGGCCGAGCTTGACACCGATGGGGTTACGGACCCTCGACAGGAAGTCGACGTGGGCGCCATCGAGGTCGCGGGTGCGCTCGCCGATCCAGATGAAGTGGCTGGACGTGTTGTACGGCGTGCCGGTGCGCGAGTCGATCCGCGTCATCGGACGCTCGTAGTCCATCAGCAGGCCCTCGTGCCCGGTGTAGAACTCGGTGCGCTTCATGCCCTCGAAGTCTGCTCCGCAGGCGACCATGAACTTCACCGCTCGGTCGATCTCCCGTGCGAGCTGCTCGTAGCGCTGGTTCTGCGGGTTCTCGGTGAAGCCCTTGTTCCAGTAGTGGACGAGGCGGAGGTCGGCGAAACCGCCCTGGGTGAACGCCCGAATGAGATTCAGCGTCGAGGCGGCGGTGTGGTATCCCTGCACGATGCGGCGCGGGTCGGCCGCTCGCGACTCCGGAGTGAAGTCGTAGCCGTTGACGATGTCGCCGCGGTAGGCGGGCAGCGTCACGTCGCCGCGCGTCTCGAGGTCGCTCGAGCGCGGCTTGGCGAACTGCCCCGCCATCCGGCCCATCTTGATGACGGGCATGCTCGCGCCGTACGTGAGGACAACGGCCATCTGCAGGACCGTCTTGACGCGGTTGCGGATCTGATCGGCCGTGGCCCCCGCGAAAGTCTCGGCGCAGTCACCGCCCTGAAGCAGGAACGCCTCGCCCCGGGCTGCGGCGCCGAGGCGCTCGCGCAGCTGATCGACCTCGCCGGCGAACACCAGCGGAGGCAGCGAGGCCACCTCGGCCGAAGCCTCCTCGACGGCCCGGGCATCGGGCCACTGCGGCTGCTGCTTGATCTCGAGCTCGCGCCAATAGTCCAGGCCGGCGACCACGGAGGGGGCGGCGAGGACGTACGGTTCGTTCGGATCGATGACCACGAGAGTGTTCCCGGTTCTGACGGGCGCGAGCGGCGCGCGGGGATCCGCCGCCCGGTCGGACGGCAGCGATTGAGGATCTTATCGTCTGCGAAGACGCTCAGTCGGGACGAGCGCACGGCACCCGGCCGGCACTCAGCGGGTGAGGGCGGCGCGCTTCTCCTTGACCGAGGTGGCGTAGACGTCGAGGTACTCCTGGCCGCTCAGGGCAAGCAGCTCGTACATGATCTCGTCGGTGATCGAGCGGAGGATGAAACGATCGCCCTCCATGCCCTCGAAGCGGCTGAAGTCGAGCGGCTCGCCGAACACGATGCCGATGCGGCCGAGCCTCGGGAGTCGCCGACCGATCGGCATGATGCGGGCGGTGTCGATCATCGCGACGGGGATGACGGGCACGCGCGCCTCGAGGACCATGCGGGCGACTCCGGTGCGACCGCGGTACATGCGGCCGTCGGGGCTGCGCGTTCCCTCGGGATAGATGCCCAGGGCATGACCACCGGCCAGGACTCGCAGTCCTGTGTTCAGCGAGGCTTCGGACGCCTTCCCCCCCGAGCGGTCGATCGGCAGCATGCCCGTGGCCGTGAAGAACATCCTCGTGGCCCAGCCTTTGAGGCCCCTGCCGGTGAAGTAGTCGCTCTTGGCGAGGAAGACCATGTTCCGCTCGATCACGAGCGGGAGGAACACCGAGTCGATGAACGACAGATGGTTGCTCGCGAGGATGACGCCGCCGGTCTGCGGAACACGATCGGCGCCCACCACCCACGGTCGGAAGATCGTCTTCAGGAGCGGGCCCGCGACGATGTGCTTCATGAACCAGTAGAACATCGGGCTCCTCGGCGGTGCGGTGGTGGCGGGTTCTGCGGGCGCCGGATCAGAGCGATCCGGCGTGCAGGCGGGCTAGATCGGCGGCTCCCACGACTCCGGCATCGTTGACGAGCTCGGCGATGCGGAACTCGGGCTCGGGGTGGTACCCGCGGGCCGGCAGGTTGTCGAGGTAGGCCTGACGGATCGGGTCCAGGAGCAGGTCGCCCGCCTGAGCGACCCCGCCCCCGATGACGAACATCTGCGGGTCGAGGACTGCGCTGAGGCTCGCTGCGGCCTCGCCGAGCCAGTGGCCCAGCTGCCGCAGCGCCGCGAGAGCGCCGAGGTCGCCAGCGGTGATCAGCTCCGAGATGAGGCGGCCGTCGAGTTCGCCTCCGTTCCGCTGTCGCGCGTCGGCGAGACCCTGGCCGATCCCGCCCGCGTCAGCGAGCTCGCCGGCGAAGCGCTGGAGGGCGCGGCCCGAGCCGTACTGCTCGATGCAGCCGCGCGCTCCGCAGCCGCAGGGCAGGCCGCCAGGGACCACGCGCATGTGGCCGATCTCGGCGGCGGCGCCGAACCCGCCGCGGAGCAGGCGGTCGTTGATCACGATGGCTCCGCCGACTCCGGTGCCGATCGTGAGCATCAGCATGTCGCTCACGAGGCGCCCCGACCCGTAGCGGAACTCGGCCCAGCCCGCGGCGTTGGCGTCGTTCTCGATGATGATCGGCAGGTCGATCCGGGCCGAGAGCTTCTCGCGGAACGGCTCGTTGCGCCAGTTGATGTTGGGGGCGTAGTAGACGATCGACTGCGAGGCATCGATGAAGCCGGCCGCAGCGACTCCGACCGCCGCGACATCCGCCTCTGGCAGGCCCTCGCGCAGGTGCTCGACCATCTCGACGACGACGTCGACGATCAGCTCGGGGTGTCCGGCGGGGGTGGGGCGGCGATCCTCTCGGAGGATGCCGCCGAACTCGTCGACCAAGGCTCCGGCGATCTTCGTCCCGCCGATGTCGATCCCGATCGCGTGCACGCGAACCGCCTTTCCGATGCCACCGGCACGGACGCGACGGCGGGTCCGCCAGAGCGGCGACCAGAACGAGTGTAGTGACCGGGAGGAGTCGGGTGCCGCTCGCCGAGCGCGGTGCAGGGGCGTGTCGAGCGCCGCCCGCCGCCGCCTCCGCGAACGGATCGCGTCACGATCCGGGACCGGTGGTCCTGAAAAGATCCACAGCTTCGACGACGCCGGTAGGGTGAGACGACGTTGATTCAGGTGCCGAAGGAGTTGCCGTGAACCAGTTCGATTCACCCCGGGTGGTGGCGGCCGATCCGCAGGCCAACACGACGGCCCTCCTCCTCGACCGCGTACGCGAGACGCCCGATCGCCCGCTCTTCGCGCTGCCGGACGGCGCGGGCTGGCGCGACGTGACGGCGCAGGAGTTCCTCGACCAGGTCACCGCGCTCGCCAAGGGCTTCGTCGCCGTCGGCCTCGAGCCGGGCGAGAAGATCGGTCTGATCTGCAAGACCCGCTACGAATGGACCTTGATCGACTTCGCGGTCTGGTTCGCCGGCGGCGTCCTCGTCCCCGTCTACGAGACGTCCTCCCCCGCCCAGGTGCAGTGGAACCTCGCCGACTCCGGCGCCCACGCCGTCATCGTCGAGACGCCGGAGCACTTCGCCCGCTTCGACGAGGTGCGCGCCGATCTGCCGGACGTACGCATCGCCTGGCAGATCGGCCTGGGCGACCTGGACAAGCTCGTCGCCCGCGGAGCCGAGGTCCCGGACGCCGAGATCGAGCGTCGCCGCTCCCTCGCCACCGGCGCCGACATCGCGACGATCATCTACACCTCCGGCTCGACCGGCCGGCCCAAGGGCTGCATCATCCGCCACTCCAACTTCGTCGAGCTCAGCCGCAACTCCGCGGTCGCCATCACCGAGCTGATCCATCAGCCGGGCGCGTCGACACTGTTGTTCATCACGACGGCGCATGTGTTCGCTCGCTTCATCGCGATCCTCTGCGTGCACGGCGGGGTGAAGGTGGGACACCAGGCCGACACCAAGCAGCTGCTCCCCTCCCTCGCCTCGTTCAAGCCGACGTTCCTGCTCGCGGTGCCGCGCGTGTTCGAGAAGGTCTACAACTCGGCCGAGCAGAAGGCGGAAAGCGGCGGGCGCGGGAAGATCTTCCGCCGCGCCGCCGACGTCGCGGTTGCGCACTCGATGGCCGTCGAGGCGGGCTCGGTGCCTCTCGCGCTGAAGCTGCAGTTCCTCCTCTTCGACCGGCTCGTGTACTCGAAGCTGCGCACGGCGATGGGCGGCAACGTGCGCTTCGCCGTCTCGGGATCCGCGCCGCTGGGCGACCGGCTGGGTCACTTCTTCCACAGTCTCGGCATCAAGATCCTCGAGGGCTACGGGCTCAGCGAGACCACGGCGCCGGCGACCGTCAACCGGACGGAGCGGTTCAAGATCGGAACGGTCGGTCCGGCACTGCCCGGCGTCTCGATCCGGATCGCCGCAGACGGCGAGATCCAGGTCCGCGGCATCGACATCTTCGGCGGGTACTGGAACAACGAGAAGGCGACGGCGGAGGCGTTCGACGGCGAGTGGTTCCGCACAGGCGACCTCGGCACTCTGGATGACGAGGGCTACCTCCGCGTCACGGGCCGCACAAAAGAGATCATCGTCACGGCCGGCGGCAAGAACGTCGCTCCGGCCGCGCTCGAGGATCCGATCCGCTCCACTCCGCTCGTCGGCCAGGTCGTCGTCGTCGGCGACCAGCGGCCCTTCATCGCCGCGCTGGTGACCCTCGACTCGGAGATGCTGCCGACCTGGCTCGCGAACAACGGTCAGGACGCCTCGCTCTCGCTCGAGGACGCGGCCGTGAACCCGGCCGTGCTCGCCGAGGTGCAACGCGCCGTGGACGCCGCGAACGACCGCGTCTCGCGCGCGGAGTCGATCCGCAAGTTCGTGGTCCTGCCGATCGAGTTCACCGAGGCGAGCGGCCATCTCACCCCCAAGATGAGCATCAAGCGGAACGTCATCCTCGCTGACTTCGCCGACACCATCAGCGCCGTGTACTCCGCCGCCCCCGCGACCGAGGGAATCTCCCTGCGCTGACGCGCCCCCGCGAGGGAACCCGTACCGGTCGAGGCACCCGCTCGTCCGGGCTCCCTCGCCGGTGCGGGGTTCCCTCGCACGACCACGCGACCGCGACGAGCCGGCCGGGACCGGCTCGGAATCAGAACCAGTCCGACTCCCGCACCGCCTTCATGGCGGCGCGGCGGTCGTCCTTGGTGAGGCGGTCGAGGTAGAGGCGGCCGTCGAGGTGGTCGCACTCGTGTTGGAGGGCCTGCGCCATCAGGCCGTCGCCCTCGAGGACGATCTCGGTGCCGTCGAGGTCGATGCCCCGCACCGTGGCGCGCGGGTACCGGATCGCCGGGTACCAGAGGGAGGGCACAGAGAGGCAGCCCTCGTCGACCGGCTGCGACTCGCCACTCAGATCGACGATCTCGGGGTTGAGGATGTAGCCGACGACGCCGTCGACGTTGTAGCTGAACGCGCGGAGGCCGACCCCGATCTGAGGCGCGGCGACGCCCGCGCGTCCGGGCGGACGGACGCTGTCCAACAGGTCCTCGACGAGTCCGCGAACGCCGGCGTCGACCGTCTCGATCCTCGCGGACGGGGTCTTCAGCACCGGGTCCCCGAAGAGGCGGATCTGGCGTTCGGTCATGTGGTCCGCTCCCTCAGGGCCTCCTCCGCGCTCAGGAGGGCGTTCTCGACGACTTCGCTCGCCGCGGGGTGCGGCCAGTACTGGCTGCGGGCGAGCCCGCGGATGCCGATGCCGGCACTGGCGGCCTGGACGAGCGGCTGAATGAGGATACTGGCCTGCGGGCCGATGATGTGCGCGCCGAGGAGCGCGCCGTCGAGTCCGACGACGAGGAGGCAGGCGCTCGACTCGTCCTCGAGGGCCCAGCCGAAGGCGGTGGAGCCGTACTCCTGCGTGACCGTGACCACCTGGAGCCCCTGCTCGCGGGCCTCGGCCGCGGTGAGGCCGAAGTGCGCGATCTGCGGGTGGGCGAAGATCGCACCGGGCACGGGCGCCAGCCTGTTCGAGAGCAGCTCCCCGGGGTGGAGGAGGTTGTGCGCGACGAGGCGCGCTCGTGGTTCGCGACATGCTTGAGCTGCCACTCGGAGGAGACGTCGCCGAGGGCGAAGAGCCCGGGAACGGGTCTTCCGCCCGAGAGCACCCGTTGCTCGGTGTCGACGCGGATACGGCCGTCGTCGTGCAGATCGATCCCGACGGATGCTGCGGCGACCGTGTCGCTGTTCGGCTCGCGTCCGAGGGCGACGAGCACGACATCGGTCTCGACGACCGAGCCGTCGTCGAGCGTGACGACGAGGCCGCCGACGCCCGCGTCGATCGTCTCGGCCGAGACTCCGGTGCGAACGGTGTACCGCTCGGCGGCGAGGGCGGTGAACCGGCGGGCGATGTCCTCGTCGAGGGCGCGGAGCAGGCGGTCACTGCGCACGGCGACCGTCACGGCCGTTCCGAAGGCCGAGAAGACGTGGGCGAACTCCACCGCGACCGCTCCCCCGCCGAGGATCAGCATCCGCTCGGGGAGCTCGTCGAGGCGCATCACGGTCGAGGAGTCGTGGATACGGCGGTCCGGCTCGTAGGCGGCGAGCAGCGGTCTCGGCCGGGAGCCGGAGGCGACGACCACCTGCGGAGCGCTGATCCGCCGGCCGCTCGCGCTGACCAGGACGTGTGGACGGGAGCCGTCGCCGAGCGATTCGAAGCCGAAGCTCTCGCGCAGGACGGTCACGTTGGGTGATCGCTGGTCTCGGTACTCGAAGCCACCCTCGCTGATCGCGTCGATGCGCCCGAAGACGCGGTCTCGCACCTCGGCCCATTCCGGCCGCGCGAGACGACCGTGTACGCCGACGCCGCCGCCCTGGTCGACGTCGGTCACCACGTCGGCGACGTGCACGAACATCTTGGTCGGGATGCATCCCGCGTTCAGGCACGTGCCGCCGAACCACCGGCCGTCGTCGAGGATCGCGACGCGGAGGCCGTCGAAATCGGGCCCGACGATCGAGTTGCCCGATCCCGCGCCGATGACGACGAGGTCGAAGGCGTCGACGGGCTCAGGCACGCCGGACCGGAATACCCTCGACGACGAGCGCGGCCAGCAGGCGCGCCGCCTCCCTGGTTCCCTGGCGCAGCTGCTCCCACTTGACGATCGAGCCGGCGGCGAGCACCGGGTCGTAGGGGATGCGCACGATCTCGCGCACCCGCGAGCGGAAGTGCGACTCGATCTCCTCGAGCTTGACCAGGCTGGTGCCCGGCGTCGCCGTGTTCAGCGCGACCACCGCGTTGCGCACCAGCGCTCCGTAGCCGTTCGCGTCGAGCCAGGTCAGCGTCTCGGAGGCGAGGCGCGCCTCATCGACGCTGCCGCCCGAGACGATCACGACGGTGTCGGCGCGCTGGAGCGTCGGGCGCATCACCGAGTGGACGATGCCGGTCCCGCAGTCGGTGAGCATGATCGAGTAGAAGCGCTCGACCAGATCGGCGACCACGTTGTAGTCGTCCTCATCGAAGGCCTCGGAGAGCTGGGGGTCGGTGTCCGAGGCGAGCACGTCGAGCCGAGTCTCGTCGCGCGAGACGAGGGTGGAGAACTCGGTGAAGCCGGTGACCCCGGAGGCGCGGTTCACCACGTCGCGGACGGTCGCCCTGGTCTGCTTGGGCACTCGCTCGGCGAGCGTGCCGCGGTCGGGGTTCGCGTCGACCGCGATGATGCGGTCTTCGCGCGAGTCGGCCAGCGCCATACCGAGCAGCGTGGTGACGGTCGTCTTGCCGACGCCGCCCTTGCGGGTCATCACCGGCACGAAGCGCGTTCCGCCGTCGAACTGCCGGCCGATCCGCTCGTCCATCGCCTTCCACGCCCGAACGGCCGCGGAGTCGCCGAGGTTGACCGTGTGGAAGGTGAGCCCGTAGAGGAACCGGTTCCAGCCGCCCGTGGGAGCCGGCCGCGTCTTGCGGTTCACCTCAAGGAGGCGGTCGGGCGTCAGCATCGACGCCGACTCCGGAGTGGAGGCGCCCGGCGCGACCGGGGACGGGGCCGGGGGCGAGCCG
>NZ_LIIN01000024.1 GCF_001634385.1 Rathayibacter tanaceti
CGCTGAAGGCCAGGTCGTCGGCGTAGCGCGTGTAGCGTGCGCCCGCCGCCTCGGCGTACCCCGCCAGGCGCGCGACGAGTCGGCGTAGCGCGACGTTCGCCAGCGCGGGAGACGTGGGGGCGCCCTGCGGCAGGTGGGCGAGCGAGAGGGAGCGGCGCAGTGCGGCCCGCTCCTCCGGGGTTCCGCCGGAGGGCATCCGACGCAGCACCGCGACGGGGACCTCGTGGGTGCAGAGCCCGGTCAGCGCGTGCGCGACGCCCTCGGGCAGCCCCTCGGCGCGCAGCACGCCGAAGACCCGCGGCGCCGTTACCTGCGCGAAGAAGCGCTGGAGGTCGAGCGTCACGACCATCGCGGCACCGGCGTGCACCGCGGCACCGCTGATCGCGCTGCGGCCGGGCACGAAGCCGTGCACGGCGGGATGCACGGGGGCGAGTCCGACCAGCTGGTCGAGGACGCTCCGCTGGACCGCGCGCAGCCGTGGCCGCGGCACCTCGAGCAGCCGCGGGGCACGGCCGGGCCGCTCGCGCCAGACGTGGTCGTAGTGCTGCACCGGACCCTCGGGGGCGCGGCGGTTCCAGTGCTGCACGTCGGCGAAGGCCTCCAGCTCGCCGGGTGTCAGGGCGAGCAGCCGCGCGAGGTCGCCCCAGCCGTCGATCCGCGGCACGGGGGAGGAGGAGGCGCTCGCCCGGGCGGCGACAGGAGCGAGGTGCGCGACTCCGGGCTGGGCGCGGTCGGGGAGCAGAGCGTCGAGGCAGCGTGCGAGTTCACGGGGGGCGTCGAGGGGAGGATGCGGGAACGCGACGAGCACCCCGGCGACCACCCTGGCGCGCCAGCGCCGCCGGGCGCCGAGCGCGTCGACCGCGGCCGCCGAGAGCGCATCGGCGGTCCACTCCGCGCCGAGGAAGGCGTGCACGAGCGTCTCGACCAGCACCTCGCGTCCCTGCACCGCGCCCCCTCCGCACTGCGCCCAGCCTAGATCGGCACCGAGCCGAGATCGGCCCGCGATGCCTAGGCTGGAGGCGTCGCCCCTCCGGGCGAGGCGGACGGGGCACGCGCTGCTCCGTCCTCTCCGGGGTCACCCCGGGGCACGTGGATCAACCAGGCATCGCGCCGCAGGCACCCGCCCGCGCTGCGCGCGGCTCAGCGCCCGCACTTCTCGACAGGTCGCCCGGAGGGAGGCACTCCCGCTCGACATATGCAAGACTACGCATATGAACAGGGATTCGAGGATCTGATGGCCCATGCACACGGCACGCCCGCCGGCTCCGCTGCCGCACAGCACCGGCGCCCTCTCGTGGCCGCCTTCGTCCTCACCGCGGCGTTCATGGTCGTCGAGTTCGCGGTCGGAGTCTCGACCGGCTCGCTCGCGCTGCTCTCGGACGCCGCACACATGGGCACCGACGTCCTCGCGCTCGGGATGTCGCTCGCTGCGATCACACTCGCCGCACGCCCGGCCGCGAAGGGACGCACCTACGGCTCCTACCGCCTCGAAGTGCTCGCCGCCCTCGCCAACGGCCTCCTGCTGTTCGCCGTGGCCGGCTTCGTGATCGTCGAGGCGGTGCGTCGCTTCGCCGAGCCACCCGCAGTGCCCGGCGGGCCCCTCCTGATCACCGCGATCGTGGGCCTGCTGGTGAACCTGGTGAGCCTGCGCCTGCTCGCGGCCGGCGCCCGCACGAGCATCACCCTCCGCGGAGCCTCGCTCGAGGTGCTCGGGGACGCGCTCGGCTCGGTCGGCGTGATCGTCGCGGCCATCGTGCTGCTGACCACCGGCTGGGCATGGGTCGACCCGATCGTCGGCGTGCTGATCGGCCTGATGATCCTGCCGCGCACCTGGTCTCTGACACGGCAGGCGCTCGGGATCCTGATGGAGTCGGCTCCCGCGCACATCGACCTGGAGGCGCTGGAGCGCGACGTCTGCGCGGTACCCGGCGTTCTGGCGCTGCATGATCTGCACGTCTGGACCATCACCTCTGGGATGGAGACCGCCAGTGGCCACATCGTGGTCGCCCCGGACGCCGACTACCGCACCGCTCTCGGTCGGGTGCTCGCCGTCCTCCGCGAGCGCCACGGCATCGAGCACGCCACCATCCAGTGCGAGCCGGAGTCCTTCCCCGAGACGACGCACCGCCTCTGAGCGGCGCCCCACGATCCAGCAGTCGTCGCGCTCGAGGGCCGCGTGCGACGACTGCTGGATCGTCGCGGCAGCAAGGGTCCCGCTCGAGCGGAGCCCGCGCCTTCCGCTTGTTGACGTGGACATGTAGGGTCGGCCAGCAGAGCGTGTTCACGTGAACACCCTCCTATTTCGATGGCGAAAGAGAGAACGCATCAATGTCGATGTCCTTCAGAAGGGTCGCCGCGCTCGCCACGAGCGCCGCCCTGGCCACAGGAGCCCTGCTCGCGATCCCCGCGGCAGCGGCACCCGCGCAGGCCGCGGACACGTTCCGCATCACGCCGAACCCCGCCTTCGCCGGTGAAGCGTTCGAGGGCTGGGGCACCAGCCTCGTCTGGTTCGCGAACGCAACCGGGAACTACCCCGAGGCCCTCCGCGAGGACCTCTACCAGAAGGTGTTCGGCGAGGACGGCCTCGACCTGAACATCGCCCGCTACAACATCGGCGGCGGCAACGCCTCCGACGTGCAGGACTACCTCCGCCCCGGCGGTGCCGTCGAGGGCTGGTGGAAGCCCGACACCACGGGAGCCGCGTACGGCGGCACCACGACGAACTACGCCGACCGCGCGGCCCTGCTCGCCAAGTGGAACGCCGACGACCCCGCCTCCTACGACTGGACCGCCGACGAGACGCAGCGCTGGTGGGTCGAGAAGCTCGCCGCGGAGCAGCAGATCTCGCACTGGGAGGCGTTCGCCAACTCCGCCCCGTACTTCATGACCGAGAGCGGCTACGTCTCGGGAGGCTTCACCGCCACGAGCGAGCAGCTCAAACCGGCCGCGGAGCAGCAGTTCGCCAAGTACCTCGTCAACGTCACCGAGCACGTGGAGGACGAGTACGGCATCGAGTTCGACACCCTCGACCCCTTCAACGAGCCCAACACGAACTACTGGGGCACGCAGCTCACCAACGGCGTCCCCACCGGCGGACGGCAGGAGGGCATGCACATGGGCCCTGCCCGACAGGCCGATCTGATCCCGGACGTCGCCGCCGCGCTCGAGGCTTCGACCACCGACGCAGGCCTCGCCGCGATGGACGAGACCAACCCCAGCATCTTCACGACCAACTGGGCCGCCTACTCCCCGGCGATCCGCGCCGAGGTCGACCGGATGAACGTGCACACCTACGGCACTTCCGACCGCCTCGCCGTGCGCGACCTCTCGAAGCAGGCCGACACCGACCTGTGGATGAGCGAGATCGAGGGCAACTGGGTCCAGGGCTACGACCCCGCCAACATCGAGAACGGCCTCGGCATCGCGGGCCGCATCCACGACGACCTGCGCGAGCTCGAGCCGAAGGCCTGGGTGCTCTGGCAGCCGGTCGAGGACCTCTACAACATGAGCCCGAAGGGCGAGAACCTTAACTGGGGCTCGATCTTCATCGACCTCGACTGCCAGCCGTACCAGGAGGCGGGCGGCGAGCTCTGGAAGTCGGCCCGCCGCGTCGCCGACGCCGGAGGCGACTCCACCAAGGCCCCCGTCTGCGGAGTCGAGACCAACTCGAAGTTCAACACGATCCGCAACTTCACAACGTTCATCTCTGAGGGCGACCGCCTGATGTCGGTGAACGACACCGCCAGCACCGCCGCGATCCGCGCCGACGGCACGGGCGCGACCATCGTGCACAGCAACACGGCCACGGCCTCGCAGACCATCACGCTCGACCTCTCGCGCTTCGGCACGATCGCCGACGGCGCGACGGTCACGCCCTCCGTCACGACCCAGGCCTCCTCGGCCGCCGCACCCACCGGCAACGCGCTCGTGCAGAAGACCGCGGTCGTCATCGATCGGGAGTCGCGCACCGCGACGGTCACCGTGCCCGCCAAGTCGGTCACCACCTTCGCGATCGACGGAGTGTCGGGAGTCGCCGACTCCGCCCCCGCCCTGCGCGACGGCTACCACTACCAGCTGGTCGGCACGCAGAGCGGCAAGGCTCTGACCGCAACGACGACCGGAGCCGCGACGACGATCACGACGCTCGCCACCGACTCCGCCGCCGCCGCGAAGCAGAACTGGACGGTGCACGAAGTTCCGGCCGGCGAGCGCGAGGCCACCCGCCGCGTCGTCCTCCAGACGACCGACGGACGCGTCCTCGGCGCGACGACCGCCGGGACCGACCTGCGCTCCGTATCGGTCGACTCCGCCAAGGCCACCGCGGCGACGCGCTGGATCGTGAACTCGACCGACGGAGTGAACGTCACCCTCGTCAACGAGTCGATCGCCCAGTCGCTCGACGTCAACGGGCAGTCGAGCGCCGAGAACACCGCGGTGGGCGTCTACGGCTCGAACGGCGGAGCGAACCAGTCGTGGACCCTCCGCGACCTCGCCCCGGCCGCGACGCAGACGGTCGCCGTCCGCACCACCGTGGGCGTCGCTCCGACCTTGCCCGCCTCGATCACCCCGCAGTACTCGTGGGGCGCCGGCTCGCCGGTCGCCGTCACCTGGCAGCGCCCGGCCGACGCGGCCTACGGCACCGCCGGCCGCGTCGAGGTGAAGGGCACCGCGACCGACCTGTTCGGCCAGTCGATCCCCGTCACCGCGCTCGTCGACGTGGGCGGACTCACCGCGACCGACCCGGTCTCGGTGACCGTCGCCTCCGGAGCGAGCGTCGCCGGGGTGAAGGCCGCCGCACCCACCACCGTGCCGGCTCGCGTCGGAGCCTCGACCAGCACCTTCGCGGTGCCGGTCACCTGGGACTGGACGCCGCTCACCACGGCCTCCCTCGCCCAGCCCGGTTCCGTGCCGATCACGGGAACCGCGACCGCCGACGGCGCCACGCTTCCGGCCACCCTCACGGTGCTCGTCACCGCGGGCACGCTCCGCAACGTCAACCCCGATGCGGGCATCGTCGCCAGCGCGACGTCGGCCGAGTCGGGCTACGGACCGGAGCGCACCCGCAACGGAGTCGACGGTGACAAGGGCTGGTCGAACTGGGTCAGCGGCACCAAGGCCGCGCAGAGCACGCTGACCTACACCTTCCCCGGAGCCCGCCAGGTGCAGCGGGCGTCGGTGCAGTTCTTCCGCGACGGCACGAACAGCTGGGCGCAGAGCGCGCAGCTCCAGTACCGCGCCGCGGACGGCACGTGGACCTCGGTCCCCGGCTGGGAGACGGCGCAGCCCGTCGCCTCCCCCGCCGACGGCACCGCGCCCACGCTCGTCGCGAGCTTCGCGCCGGTCACAGCGACCGCGTTCCGCATCGTGATGAACGCCAACGCGAACACACACATGATCGTGTCCGAGGTGAAGCTGTTCGAGTCGGTCGCGTCGCCCGCCGCGGTCAGCGCCCTCGGGGCGCTGCGCGTGAACGGAGTCGGCGTCGCCGCCTTCGACCCGGCCCGCACCTCCTACGCGGTGACCGTCAAGGGCACGACGATGCCGGTGATCACCGCGGCGGCCACCGACTCGGCGGCCCGGGTGCGCGTCACGCAGCCGACCACGGCGAACGGCGGAGTCGCCTCCGTCGCCGTGACCTCGGCCGACGGGACGTCGACCACCACGACGACGGTGACGGTGACGCTCAAGCAGCCCGCCGCCCTCGCCGTCGCGGTGACCGCGACGACCCGCTGCATCACCGGCACGGTGACGCTCACGGTCACGGCGCTGAACAACGCCGGCGTCCCGGTGTCGATGACCGTGGCCTCGGCCTACGGCTCGAAGGAGTTCACCGGAGTCGCCCCCGGCAAGAACGCCAGCGCCGCCTTCTCGACGCGTGCCGCCTCGGTGCCCGCCGGCGAGGCGACCGTCACCGCGACCGGGACCGCCGGCGGCACGACCGTGACCACGGTGATCCCCGCCGCGTACGCCGCGCGCAGATGCAGCTGACGCGCGACTCCTCGTGACCGCCTCCGCCCCTCGGGCCGGGGGCGGTCACATCGTCCACGGCCTCGTAACGAAGGCTGGATCGCCCGAATCCTCGAGAATTCGAGGGGATTCGACCCTCCAGCCTTCATTGTGCGTACTCAGCTGTGGAGTCAGTGCGCCTCGGCCGGCTGACCGCGCTTGAGCAGGCGCGAGACGCCCGTGATCACGGCGACGACGATCAGGCCGAGCACCAGCCCGAACACCATCGAGACGGCGGTGTCGGCGAGCCACACCACGACCGGTCCGGCGCCCTCCACCGCGTGCGTCACGACGTGTACGACGTCCTCGGGCCCGTGCCAGAACGTCTCGGCGAGGTTCGAGATGACCAGGTGGCCGCCGACCCAGAGCATGGCGAGCGTTCCGACGATGCTGATCGCGCGGAACACGACGGGCATCGACGCGACGACTCTGGCTCCGGCCCGGCGCACACCCCGCGCGGCGTTCTTCATCAGCCGCAGGCCGATGTCGTCGATCTTCACCAGCAGCGCGACGGCGCCGTAGACGAGCAGCGTCATCCCGAGGCCGACGATCGCCAGGGCACCGAGCGTCGGGCCGATACCCCCGTCGGTGTCGAGCCCGTCGAGCGCGATCAGCATGATCTCGGTGCTCAGGATGAGGTCGGTGCGGATGGCGCCGAACACGAGCTTCTTCTCGTCGCGCGCCTCCGGTTCGTGGCCGCCGTGCTCCACGCCGAACCACTCGAGCACCTTCTCGGCGCCCTCGAAGCAGAGGAAGGTGCCGCCGAGGATCAGCAGGTAGGGCAGCACCCACGGCGCGAACGCCGAGAGCAGCAGGGCCAGGGGGATGATGATGACGAACTTGTTGAAGAGGCTGCCGAGCGCGATCCGCCAGACGACCGGCAGCTCGCGGGCCGGCGTCAGCCCCTGGACGTACTGCGGGGTGACGGCCGCGTCGTCGATCACGACGCCCGCCGTCTTGGCGCTCGCCTTCAGTGCGGCGGTGAGGATGTCATCGACAACCGCGAGCAGGCCGACCGACATGTGCGTCTCCTTGTGCTTCCGGGGTGAGGAGGCTCACAGTATCGCGCGCCGGGACTCCTCCGACGACGGCTCCGCGCGTGCGACCTGCGGAGCTCCGAGCGACCTGCGGCAGCGGAGCGCGAGAGCACTCTGCCCGGCCGACCCGTCCGAGAGGACCGCGGAAGCCCCGCAGCTCGCACGTCAGCGCGACTCAGGTCGGCGCCGGCCCCGTGCTCTCGCGCACGATCAACTCGGTCGGCACGAGCGTCACACCCGAACGCTCGCCCGACTCGAGCTCGCGCAGCAGGATGTCGACCGAGCGGCGGCCCGTGTCGCCGAAGAACTGCCGCACGGTGGTCAGCGGCGGCCAGAAGCTCGCCGACTCCTGCATGTCGTCGAAGCCGACGACGCTGATCTCGCCCGGCACCGCGCGGCCCGCCTCGTGCAGCGCCCGCAGCACGCCCAACGCCATCTGGTCGTTGGCGGCGAAGATCGCGGTCACCTCCGGGTCGGCGGCCAGTCGCCCGCCGAGGCGGTATCCGGAGTCGGAGGACCAGTCGCCGACGAGCATCTCGGGCACCGGAGCGCCGTGGGCGCGCAGCGTCGACTCCCACGCCTCGTGGCGGCGCTCGGCCGAGTAGGAGCGACCGGGGCCGGCGATGTGGTGCACGGTGCGGTGGCCGAGTCCGAGCAGGTGCTCGACCGCTTGGCGCGCCCCCGAGACCTGGTCGGTGTCGACGACCGGGTACTTGTCGCCTCCGGCCGAGTCGACGACCACCACAGGCAGCTCGGGCGGGAGGACGATGTCGGCCTCGTCGAGCAGGTGCGCCTCGACGATGATGATGACGCCGTCGACCGCCTCCTCGCTCAGCCGGTGGAACGCGACCGTGACCTCGCCCTGGGTGGGGTGCGAGACCGGGATGAGGGTGATGGAGTAGCCGGCATCCGCTGCGGCGATCGCGATCGCGTCGAGGGTGCGCATGTTGCCGAACGAGGACAGCGTGAACATGATCACGCCGATGCTGTGGAAGCGGCCGGTGCGCAGGGCCCGGGCGGCGCTGTTGGGCCGGTAGCCGAGCGCGCGCATGGCCTCGAGCACGCGCTCCCGCGTCTCGCCGTCGACGTTCTGCTTGCCGTTCGAGACCCGCGACACGGTCTGCCCCGAGACGTTGGCGCGCCGGGCGACATCGGCCATCGACACTCCGCGGCGCGGCCTCGCGGAGGCGGGAGTGCGGTTGGTTTCGAGTGCCATGGGGTTCCTTCTCTCCCGCGCTCTCCCTCGCCAGTGGTGCAACGTCGAGCGACCGTGCCACGCGAGCAGTCGCGGGTGGTGACGTGGACATGCTACGGTGGCGCTCTGCCATGTTGACGTGAACATGACCAACCGGCACGACTCCCGAACGGACACCCATGACGACGACGTCTCCCCCCGTCCCGCTGAGCGAGGTGGCACCTCCAGCGCCGCCGCTCGCGACTCCCCGCTCGCGCGCGAAGAGCGAGTGGAAGGGCCTGGCGTTCGTCGCCCCCTTCCTCGTCGTGTTCCTCCTCGTCTTCATCGCCCCGGTCGTCTACTCGATCTACCTCAGCCTGTTCCGCGAGCAACTCGTCGGCGGCAACTCCTTCGTCGGATTCCAGAACTACGCCGCGATCTTCAGCGACCCGAACTTCTGGGAGGGCTTCGGCCGCGTCCTGCTGTTCCTGGTCGTGCAGGTGCCGGTGATGCTCGTGCTCGCCCTCGTCGCGGCCCTCGCGATCGACAGCGGACGCCTGCACGGCACCGGTTTCTTCCGCATCGTGGTCTTCCTCCCCTACGCCGTCCCCGCGGTCGTCGCGGTGCTGATGTGGGGCTTCATCTACGGAGACACGTTCGGCCTCGCCGCGAACGTCAACGACCTGCTCGGCTCCGACGTGGTGCAGCCGTTCTCGCGCGACTGGATCCTCGCCTCCATCGGCAACATCGTCACGTGGGAGTTCGTGGGCTACAACATGCTCATCTTCTACTCCGCGCTCAAGACGATCCCCGGTGAGCTCTACGAGGCCGCCGAGATCGACGGCGCCGGCCCGATGCGCGTCATCCGCTCGATCAAGCTGCCGGCTCTGCGCGGCGCGATCGTCATCGCGACGATCTTCTCGATCATCGGCAGCTTCCAGCTGTTCAACGAGCCCAACATCCTCCGGACGCTCGCGCCGAACATCATCACCACCTACTTCACCCCGAACATGTACGCCTACAACCTGTCCTTCGCCGGTCAGCAGTACAACGCGTCGGCCACGGTCGCGATCGTCATGGGAGTGATCACCGCGGTGATCGCCTACGTCGTGCAGCTCCGCGGCGCACGGAAGGAGAACTGATGGCCCTCGCGACCGCTCCCCGAGCCGGAGGCGCCTCCCCCAGGCCCCGCCGCGGCTCCTCCGTGCAGCCGAAGAAGTCGATCGCCTTCACCCTGCTGATGTCGGTCTTCATCCTCTACAGCCTCGTGCCGCTGGCCTGGCTGGTCATCAACGCGACGAAGACCCAGGCGGGCCTGCTCTCGAGCTTCGGCCTCTGGTTCGACGGCGACGTCGTCTTCTTCCAGAACATCGCCGACACCCTGAGCTACCGCGACGGCATCTTCCTCCGCTGGCTGGGCAACACCCTCCTCTACGTCGTGGTCGGTGCCGGAGGCGCGACGCTGCTCGCCACGCTCGCCGGCTACGGCCTCGCGAAGTTCCGCTTCACGGGCCGCAAGGCGGTCTTCGCCGTGGTCCTCGGAGCGATCGCGGTGCCCGGCACGGCCCTCGCCGTCCCGACGTTCCTCCTGTTCAGCCAGCTCGGCCTCACCAACACCCCGTGGGCGATCATCATCCCCTCGCTGATCAGCCCGTTCGGCCTCTACCTGGTCTGGGTCTACGCGGTGGAGTCGGTTCCCACCGAGCTGCTCGAAGCGGCGCGGATGGACGGGGCCGGCGAGTTCCGCACCTTCTTCACCATCTCGATCAGGCTCCTCGCCCCCGGCATCGTGACCGTACTGCTGTTCTCGGTCGTCGCGACCTGGAACAACTACTTCCTGCCGCTGATCATGCTGAGCGACCCCACCTGGTACCCGCTCACCGTCGGCCTCAACCAGTGGAACGCGCAGGCCACCGGCGTCAGCGCCCAGCCGATCTACAACCTCGTGATCACGGGCTCGCTGCTCACGATCATCCCCATCGTCGTCGCCTTCCTCGGACTCCAGCGCTTCTGGCAGTCCGGCCTGAGCGCCGGCAGCGTCAAGGGCTGAGCCCCCCCCTACCCCGGTCGGAGCGTCCTGCCCCGCACCACCTGCAGCACCCGCAGCACGAAGAAGTGAAGGGAAACACCCCAGTGAAAAATGACACTGTGAAAAATGGCACCGTGAAGACCGCCCGCTCCGCCCTCAGGCGGACCCTGACCGTCGCGGCCGTCGCGGCCCTGGCCGCCGGCTCCCTCGCCGCCTGCTCGTCCACCTCCGGCGGCGGCACGACCAGCGCCGGCTCCGCCGCCGACCTCGACGCGGCCCTCGAGGCCGGCGGAAAGATCACCTACTGGAGCTGGACCCCCAGCGCCGAGGCGCAGGTCGCCGCCTTCGAGAAGGCCTACCCCGAGGTCGACGTCGAGCTCGTCAACGCCGGCACCAACAAGGACGAGTACACCAAGCTCGAGAACGCGATCAAGGCCGGCTCCGGTGCTCCCGACGTCGTGCAGATCGAGTACTACGCCATGCCGCAGTTCGCCCTCTCGGACTCGCTCCTCGACCTGTCGCAGTACGGCATGGGCGACCTCGAGGACACGTACTCCGCCTCCACCTGGGGCAGCGTGAACATCGACGGCAAGCTCGTCGGCCTCCCGCAGGACTCAGGCCCCATGGCGCTGTTCTACAACAAGAAGGTCTTCGACCAGTACGGCATCGCGGTCCCCGCCACGTGGGACGAGTACGTCGCGGCCGCCGAGAAGCTGCACGCCGCCGACCCCTCGAAGTACATCACCGCCGACACCGGCGACGCGGGCTTCGCGACCAGCATGATCTGGCAGGCGGGCGGCACTCCCTTCACCACCGACGGCACCGACGTCACGATCGACCTCGCCGACGAGGGCACCGCGAAGTGGACCGGAGTCTGGGACAAGCTCGTCGAGGGCAAGCTGCTCTCGGACACCCCCTCCTGGGGCGACGAGTGGTACAAGGGCCTGGCCGACGGCTCGATCGCCTCGCTGGTGACCGGCGCCTGGATGCCCGGCGTGCTCGAGTCCAGCGTCCCCGACGCCTCCGGTGACTGGGCCGTCGCGCCCATCCCCACCTACGACGGCACCGCGGTGAGCGCCGAGAACGGCGGAGGCGGCCAGTCCGTCACCAAGCAGAGCGAGAACCCGGCGCTGGCCGCCGCGTTCCTGCGCTGGCTGAACAGCGACCAGGCCTCGGTCGAGGTGTTCCTCGAGAGCGGCGGCTTCCCGGCGACCACGGCCGACCTCGACAACCCCGACTTCACCGGCCAGGAGTCGGAGTACTTCGGCGGTCAGAAGATCAACGAGGTGCTGACACAGGCCTCGAAGGACGTCCGCTCCGGCTGGTCGTACCTGCCCTACCAGGTCTACGCGAACAGCGTCTTCGGTGACACCGTCGGCCAGTCCTACGCCAACGGCACCAGCCTCGAGAAGGGCCTCGCGGACTGGCAGAGCACGCTGGTCCAGTACGGCAACGCGCAGGGCTTCACGGTCTCGGAGTAGCACCCACTGCCCGAGGCGGGGCCGGCCGGATCGCTCCGGTCGGCCCCGCCTCGTCCCACCCCGGGCTCGACGACCTCGCGCTCGACGCATCCCGAGCCCGATGAGCCCGAGCCCGACGACCCCGAGGGGGATCCAGATGACCACCGTTCCCGAGAGCCGCTTCGCCATCGGCGCCGACGACTTCGAGCTCGACGGCCGCCCGCACCGCATCCTGTCGGGGGCGCTGCACTACTTCCGCGTCCACCCCGACCTGTGGGCCGATCGGATCCGCAAGGCCAGGCTGATGGGCCTGAACACCATCGAGACCTACGTCGCCTGGAACGCGCACGAGCCCCACCGCGGCGATTGGCGCGAGGACGCAGGGCTCGACCTCGGCCGCTTCCTCGACCTCGTCGCCGCCGAGGGCCTGCACGCGATCGTGCGGCCCGGCCCCTACATCTGCGCGGAGTGGGACAACGGCGCCCTCCCCGCCTGGCTGTTCCGCGACCCCGAGGTGGGCGTGCGCCGGTCGGAGCCGCGCTACCTCGCTGCCGTGAGCGAGTACCTCCGCCGGGTCTACGCGATCGTCGCGCCGCGCCAGATCGACCTCGGCGGGCCGGTCGTCCTCGTGCAGATCGAGAACGAGTACGGCGCCTACGGCTCGGACAAGGAGTACCTGGCCGAGCTGGTGCGCGTCACCCGCGACGCCGGGATCACGGTCCCGCTGACCACCATCGACCAGCCGACGCCGCAGATGCTCGCCGACGGCAGCCTCCCCGGCCTGCACCTGACCGGATCGTTCGGCTCGCGCGCCGCCGAACGCCTCGCGACTCTGCGCGAGTTCCAGCCGACCGGGCCGCTGATGTGCATGGAGTTCTGGTGCGGCTGGTTCGACGACTGGGGAACGCAGCACCACACGACGGATCCGGACGCCTCCGCGCGGGAGCTCGAGACCCTGCTGGCGGCCGGCGGGTCGGTCAACGTCTACATGTTCCACGGCGGCACCAACTTCGGGCTCACCAGCGGAGCCAACGACAAGGGCCGCTACGCAGCGATCACGACCAGCTACGACTACGACGCTCCGCTGGACGAGGCGGGCGACCCGACAGCCAAGTTCTGGGCGTTCCGCGAGGTGATCGCGCGCTACGCACCGGTCCCCGCGGAGGTGCCCGCCGTGAGCGGTCCCGCCCCCGCCCTCACGGCTCCGCTGGTCCCGGGGCCCGCGCTGCTCGGCCTCGACTCGGCGTTCGGGCCGCCCGCCCGCCTCGACGCGATGGCGACCTTCGACGATCTGGGCCACGACGACGGGTTCGTTCTGTTCACGACCGTTCTCGACGGCTCCTCCGCACCCGCCCGCCTCGTGGTGGGCGAGGAGGTGCGCGACCGCGCCTGGGTGCTGCTCGACGGCGCGCCGGTCGGCGTGCTCGCACGCGACCACCACGAGCGGGCGCTGATGCTCCCGAGGGGGAGGGGCGAGCTGGCGATCCTGGTCGAGAACCAGGGCCGGGTGAACTACGGAGCGCGGATCGGCGAGCACAAGGGCCTGGTCGGCGGCGTGCGGCTCGACGAGGTGGAGCTCGAGGGCTGGACGGCACGGGCGCTCGTACCGGACTGCGTGCCGGAGCTGGTGGAGGCCGGCGCGGCGGGGACGGCGTTCGCCGCGGGGCCGCAGCTCGCCTCCGGTGTCGTCGAGCTCGACGAGCCCGCCGACCTGTACCTCGACACGCTGCACTGGGGCAAGGGGCTCGTCTGGGTGAACGGGTTCCTGCTCGGCCGCTACTGGCGGCGCGGACCGCAGCGGACGCTGATCGTGCCCTCACCGGTCACCCGCGCCGGACGCAACCGCGTGGTGATGCTGGAGCTCGAGGGGGTCGCGGAGCCGGAGATCCGGCTGCTGGCCCGCGCGGAGCTGGGGCACACCGAGGTCTGACCTGCAGAACGAAGGCTGGGAGCGTCGAGGGACGCCAATCGGCGTCGATCCGGCCGCCTGGCCTTCGTTATGCAGGCACCGCCGCGCCGCCGGCGCTCTGCCGGCGTCAGGCGCCCTGGTGGGCGAGGTGCTGCTCGCCCTCTCGGGCTGCGCGGGATCCGACACGACGAGCAGGGTCTCGACGCTGCGCCCGTTCACCCCGACGCTGCCGTCCCCGACGCCCGCGAGAGTCCGCCTCAGGCCAGCCACGAGAGGGTGCCGCCGTGGGCGGCGGCGCTCGCCAGGGGGACACCGTCGGCGGCGAGGAGAACGGGGTCGGGTCGGGAGCGACGCGACCACCGCGCGCCTCGACCAGGTGCGGGAGCAGCGCCTCCGCCTCGAGGGTCACCAGGCTCACGCCACGGTCGGCCACCGTCGCCAGCACGCTCTCGCGCGCGTCCCACGGCAGGTAGACCAGCGTGCCGAGCGAGACGACCACCGTGCGCACCCCGCGGGGCACCGCGTCGAGCAGGGCCGGCAGCCCGGCCGCGGCATCGCCCGCGGCGATCACGGGTGGATCCTCCCGCAGCACCGCCAGCGCCTCGCGCAGCCGCGCGGTGCGCTCCGGCCGGTCGGGTGGCAGCAGCGCCTCCAGCCAGGCACGGTCACCGGCCGCGCGCACGTCGAGCGGACGCAGGTCGAGGCCCCGCCGCCAGGCCACGACCGGAAGCCGTGAGGGGCCGAACCTCCCGTCACCGTGCAGCGCAGGAGGGGCGCGCCGGCCCCCAGCCGCACCTCCCCGCCCGCCGCCTCGAAGGCATAGGAGTACCGCTCCGGCACCAGGCACAACCCTGCCGAGGCGCCGATCTCGACGAGCGCGACCGGCTCGCTCGGCTCGGTGATCCGCTCCAGTGCCGCCACGAGCGCGGTGCAGCGCAGGGCCTCGTTCGTCTGTGTCCTCCGCTCGGAGGCGACCGGCGCCACTCGCGCCCACTCCACCCGGAGCCACTCCGCGAAACCGGCACCGTCGACGTCCGGCACTCCGAGCAGCCGCGCCACCGAGAACAGAAGCGACGGCTGCCGGTGCTGCACCGGGAGGCCGTCGATCAGGTCGAGGAGGCGGGCGTCTCCGGCCACGGCGAGCGCCCACTCCACCTGCCGCTGCGAGGTCTGCGCGAGTTCGACGGCGGCGCGACGGTAGCGCTCGGCGGTGGAGGTCATGCCTCCATCCTGCGGGAGGAGGCGCAGCGCCCGATTCCGCGTCCGCCGACGAATCCCTCCGCCCTCGCCGCGATCACCGAGCATCACCCACGTCCGAGCCCCTCGGCACCGAGGAATCCCCACCTCCGACACCGCCCTCCTGGGAGTCCGCACCACGCGTTTCGCATTGCGGATACCCGCACGCGCGCGCCGGTCGAGGCGCGTACGGTCGCAGAACAGCACGAGGGACGGCCACCGGCTGCACCGCCTCCAGCGCGGTCCGTACGGCGCAGTCCCCCGCCATCTCTTCACCCCGACGACACCCGTCGGGGATCCTCCCCGAGTCGCGGCCGGCACCGCGACGTCAGCACAGAACGGCGGCACCGACCATGGGCGCACTCCTCTACGGCACTCCTCCCACTTCGCACGAGATCGACGACCGGGCGCTCGCGCACCTCCAGATCGTCATGATCAACAAGTTCCGGCGCGACGAGGCGTTCGCGTTCCAGCTCGACGCCTCCAGCGCGCACGGCACCGGCCGGCAGACGCTCTGGCTGCACCCGACCATCCCTCTGCAGTTCTCGTTCCACGGCAGCCGCATGCCGGCTATCAACGCCGGCTGGGTGCGCGCGCTCATGGAGGAGGCGAACAGCGGCCGCGGCCTGCGGATCGTCGCTGAGCCGGCCCAGCAGCAGGAGTCGTCCGGGCTCACGCACGCGGCCTGAGCAGCTGATGACGCGCCACGCAGGACTGCCGAGCGCTCCTCCGGGTGCGACCGGGGCGACCGACGTCGTCGACTTCGTGCAGCTCGCCGGGTCCGTGGACGGCGCGGGCTTCGAGTGCTCGTCGACCGTCGGCGGCGTCAGCGGCGGCCTCTGCCTCACCGAGGACGCGCTGGTGCTGAGGGGCGGCGGCGCCTCGACCAGGGTCGGCACCCGCGACATCCGCTCGTGGCAGGCCACCCCGACCGGTGCGACCTTCTCGCTCGCCGTCGAGGCCCGAGCCCGGCACACCGTGGTGCTGCTCGCACAGTTCCAGGCAGCCACCGTGCAGGCCATGACCCGCGCGGCCGGACCTGCGTCCAGTCCTGTCCGCTGAGCGAATTCCCCGGACGGGTGACAGGCCTGTCGGCGCTCCGCGTGCGAGTCTGTGGAGGATGGAACAGAACGGCGGAGTCGTCCGCTCCGACATCGGCGGGCGGGACATCGAGCAGGCGCGGGCGCTCCTCGAGCGCTCCTACAACGGACACCGCTTCGTCGTGGAGCCGAGCGCGGACTTCTCCTACCGCTACACGGCCGTCGGCGACGGCGACGTCACCCTGCGCGGGAGCCAGTTCGCCGGCTCGGTGCAGGGCTCGATCCAGACCCAGGGCGAGTACGTCGTCTCGTGGCTGACGGCCGGCGAGGGTGTGACGGACCTCGACGGCGACACGGTGGAGCTCGGATTCGGGCAACCCGCCGTGTTCGTCAACGGTCGGCCCAGCCGCTTCGAGTTCCACGACTACCGGCAGAATCTCATCCACTTCGACGGCTCCTACCTCGAGCGCATCGCGGAGGAGGTCGAGGGCACCGGCGGCGGCCCCCTCCTCTTCGACACCACGGCGCGGCCCGAGGGGGAGGCGCTGCGGCGCTGGTCGGCGACCGTCGCGACCGTCGCGCGGGTGATCTACGACGCCGAGAGCTCGCCGCTGCTTCGCAGTGAGGCCGACCGCGCCGTGGCCGTGGCCCTGCTCGAGACCTTCCCGCACGCCGCACTCGACACCCCCGGCGATCTCGCCGTCCCCCGCTCGGGCCGCCTGCGCCTGGCGATCGAGTTCATGTACGAGCACGCGCACGAACCGCTGCGCACCGAGGCGATCGCGGAGGCGGCCGGCATCGGCCTGCGCACGCTGCAGAGCGAGTTCCGCCGCGAGTTCGGCTTCACCGCCGTCGACTACTTGCGCCGCATCCGGCTCGACGGGGTGCAGAAGGAGCTGCGCGCCGGCGACTCCGGAGTCGTCAGCGTGAGCGAGGTGGCACGGCGCTGGGGCTTCGCGCACCTGGGGCGGTTCTCGGCCTCCTACGCCCACCGCTTCGGGGAACGGCCGAGCACCACGCTGGATTCGTGAGGGCGGGCGAGCGGGCGTGGATCAGAAGTAGTCCGTCTCGTCGTCGTCGTCCTCGGACCGCGCCTGGATCGTCGGCCGTGCCGGCTGGAGGCGCCGCGTCTTCTCGCGCATCGACTCGACGACCGCCGGGTCGTCGAGGTCGACGCCGCGGTCGAGGACCGGACCGCTGAAGAGCTGGCTCGCGGGTCCGATCAACAAACGCGTCTCGCCGCGCAGACCTTCGTCCGAGAGCGACGGCACCACGACGAAGTCCGACTTGCTCACGTTCGCGAGTGCCTGCGCGTACTCGACGACCGCTCCGCAGACCTCGTCCCCCAGCAGCACGTATCCGCTCGCGTAGTACAGCTTCTGCATCTCGCCCCTCCCGGACCCCCGAGCCGTCCCTCCCGGTCGACCTGTCCTCCGACGCTAGGACCGCGCCGAACGGGCGCCCCACCCCTTGACGGGGGTGGGGCCGAGGGGTGAGGGTCCGCCCCGCGCCGAGGCGCTGTCGCACAGGCCCCGTGCCGTGCCGTTAGCGGGGATCCAGTCGGGAGCTCTTCTGCGCCCCGATGTCCGAGGTCGACGGGTACCGGCAGGTCAGCTCCGGTCGAGAACGGCGCGCGCCAGCGACTCGAGGCGCGCCCGGTACTCCGGCCACCACATCTCCGGCACGGACGGCAGGTTGTCGCCGGGCGCTCGGAGTCCGACGCGCCCGTCGATCAGCTCACGGGCGATATCGGCGTGGCCCGCGTGCCGGTGGGTCTCGGCGGTGATGTGGACGAGGATCCGGTGCAGCGTGACCTCCCGCGTGGTCCACCAGGGCACGACGCCGGGCGCGTCGAGCGGCAGGGCCGCGACCGTCGCGTCGGAGTGGGCCCACACGCGGCGGTACAGCGCGACCACATCGGCGAGCGACTCGTCGGCCGTCGCCCACATGTCCGAGTTCGGCTCCGACTCCTCTTCCATCCACGGCATCGGCTCGGGGAACGGCCGACCGAACACCGCCCCGAGGTAGCCCGCCTCCGTGCCCGCCACGTGCTTCACCAGGCCGAGCAGGTTCGTCCCCGTCGCGACCAGCGGCCGACGCACGTCGTACTCGTCGAGCCCGTCGAGCTTCTGCAGCAGGGCGTCACGCCCCTCCTGCAGGTACCGGAGGAGGGTCTGCTTCGCGTCGTCGCTCATCCCCCCAGCCTGCCGCGCCCCGCGTGGTCGCGCCAGCGCCCGTCGCGCGGCAGGGTGCCTCCGCACGCGGACCGGGATCAGCAGAGCCGGCGCCCGCGGAGAGCGTTCCGCACGGGCAGTGTGCGTGAAGAACGAAGGACGGATCGCTGTCCGGACGCCGGGATCCGCGGATCCACGGACCTCCGGAGCGATCCTTCCGTCGTTCTTCACCGATCCGGCGTCGCCGACCCCCGGAGCGGGCCGCCGCCTCCTCGCCCGCGATCTCCGCCAGCATCGGATGCGCCTCGACCAGATCCCGGTCGACGGCCCGTGACTCCTGCAACGAGTGTCACGGGCCGATCAGAGGAACCGGTCGCTCCCACGAGCCCTGGCACTCGGACCCCGAGCGCGGAAACTGAGGGGAGGACGCCGGGAGCCGTCGCTGCTTCAGAGGGTCGGTGAGAAGGGGTCGAAATCGACAGGGACAGCGGGCACCGGCGTCGACAGGGTGCTGCCGATCGCGACGAACTCGCCGGTCTCGGCTGACTCCTGTGCCGAGAGCATGACGTCGAGCACATGGAATCCGAGCTCACCAGTGGCGACGTGCGGGCGGTCCTCGGCGATCGCCCGGACCATGTCGAGAAGACCGAGGCCTCGGCCGACGACCGTGCCCTTCTGCTCGATCTCGGTCCACTCCTGCTCGCCCCAATCGCCGTCGGCGATCGACGTCGCGGCTTTCACGAACGCGGTGCGACCCTCGAACTGGTTCGGGTCGGGGATCACGAGGGATCCCTCCGTGCCGTGGACCTCGAAGACGCCGTGGCGCTCGAGCGCGGAGTCGAAGCTCAGCAGGCTCGATGCCTGCTGGCCCGCGGCGAACGAGGTGAGGACCTGCAGCGAGGTGGGGACCTCGACGGGGAACGTGGTGCCGGCGTCGGGTCCGGAGCGGATGACCCGCTCCTCGAGCTTCTTGCGCCCGAGGGCGGCGACCCGCTCGACCTGACCGAAGAGGCTGACGAGGCCGGTGAAGTAGTACGGACCCATGTCGAGCAGCGGTCCGGCGCCCTGGGCGAAGAGGAACGCCGGGCTCGGGTGCCACAGGTCGGGGCCGACGGTCTGGAAGGTGGTGGACGCGAACATCGGCTCGCCGATGACGCCCTCCGCGATCGCGCGCTTGGCCGTCTGGAAGCCCGGGCCCAGGACGGTGTCGGGCGCCGAACCCACGCGGAGCCCCTTCGCGGCGGCGTCCTCGAGGAGCCGGGCCGCTCCGGCGCGGTCGAGGCCGAGCGGCTTCTCGCTCCAGACGTGCTTGCCCGCGGCGATCGCCGCGGCCGAGACCTCGATGTGCGCGGCGGGGATGGTCAGGTTGACGACGACTTGCACGTCGGGGTGCGCGAGGACGTCCTCGGCGGAGCCCCAGGCGGGGACTCCGTGCTTCTCGGCCTGGCTCTTCGCCCGGTCGAGCAGCAGATCGCCGACGATGACGACCTCGACATCCGGGAACGACTTCAGGTTCTCGAGGTAGGTGTCGCTGATGACGCCGACTCCGATGACGCCGACTCCGATGGGACCGCTCATGCCGCGTACCCGCCCTTCACGAGGAAGTCGTAGCTCGCCTGGATGTCCTCGAAGACGTCTCCCGGGGCGTTGTCGTACTCGATGACGGCGTACGTGATCGCACCCTCGCCGGCCGCGAGCGCCTCGACGAGAGGAACGTGGCCCTCGCCCGGACGGCGCTGATCGAGGGTGTCCGAGCCGAACGCCGCGGCGCCAGGAGCGAACGGGTTCTCGGCCGGCGCGACGCCGTCCTTGACGTGCACGGCGACCAGGCGCGAGCCCAGCTTCGACACGAGCGCGGCACCGTCCTGCCCGCCGGTCAGCGCCCAGAACAGGTCGAGTTCGATCTCGACGCGCTCGTCGGTCGTCGCGACGAAGCGCTCGTACGCAGTCTGCCCGTCGAAGGAGGCGATGAACTCCTGCGCGTGGTTGTGGTAACCGACCTTGAGGCCGAAGGTCGCGGCGATCTCGGCAGCCCTGTTGAGGCGGTCGGCGATGTCGGCGACGCCGTCCTCGGTCAGCCAGCGCTCGACCGGGACGAAGGGATCGATCACGGTCGTGATGCCGATCTCAGCGGCGGCCGCGAAGACCACCTCGGGAGCGGGCGTCGGGATGGAGCCGTCCGGGGTCCAGAGCTCGTCGGAGAGCAGCGGAGCGTGACCGGTCGGCGAGGCGAGGCCGCTCGCGTCGAGGGCCGCGCGGATCTCGGCGGGGCGGCTCACGAAGTCGAACGCCTCGACGTTCTTCAGGCCGATGGCCGCGAGCTTGTCGAGCGACCCGTAAGGGTCGTCGGAGAACTCCTTGGCCAGCGTGTACAGCTGGACGGAAGCCAGGGGGAGGGTCATGGTCGGTGTCGCTTTCGTTCGAAGGGAGGACAGGCTGGAGCGGGAGTGCCGTTCGTCCGGGGCGGCGGACGTCGCGCGCCGCTTCCGGAGGGGGTCGGAGCGGCCGGGTCTATCGGACTTTCTTGATGGGGAAGATGACGAGGGCGCCGACGACCGCGGCCACCGCGCAGACGGTGAACCACAATCCGTAGTTGTTGCCGGTCGGGTCGCTCACGTAGACGAGGATGCCACCGATCAGCGGGGCGAGCGTCTGGGGCAGTGCGTTGGCGATGTTGAAGACGCCGAGGTCTTTGCCGGAGTCGTCCGGGTTCGGCAGCACGTCGACGACGAGCGCCAGGTCGACGCCGACGTAGATGCCGTAGGCGATGCCCAGGATCGCCTCGAGGACGTAGAAGGCGCCGACGTCCTGCACGAAGATCAGGGCGAACGTGCCGACCGCGAACAGCGCGGTCGAGCTCCAGACGAACACCTTGCGGCGTCCGATCCTGTCGGACAACCAGCCGGCGAAGTAGCTCGCGCCGATCAGCGCCACCGTGTAGATCAGCACGCTGGTGCTGATGACGCCGGGGATGTTCTCCGTCTCGACCCCGATGTGGTTCAGGAGGTAGAAGAAGCGGAAGGTCGTGAAGCCGAAGCTCGCGAACGTGATCAGGAAGCGCGACCACCACGCCAGCGCGTAGTCGGGGTTCTTCACCGGGCTGACCCAGAACGTCTCGGCCCAGTCACGCAGGGTGGCCTTCGGCGGGGCGACGGGAAGCCGCTTGTCGGGCAGCACGACGGCGAAGACGACCATGACGATGATCGCCAGGATCGACGGCGCCACGAACATGATGACGAGCTGGTCGACGAAGGCCTGGGCGACGTAGGTGCCGCCGAGGATGCCGACGTTCTGCGCGATCCCGAGGGCGGCGCTGATCTTGCCGCGCTGGAACTTCGGCACCTGATCGGCGAGCGTGGCGATGAAGGGTGCGAGCGTCATGTTCGCGCCGAGCTGGGCGAGCGACCAGCCGATGGTGGCGATGAGGAGCGTCGGAGCGAGGGCCATGATCGCGAAGGCGACGGTCATGATGACCGTGCCGGAGACGATCCAGACGCGGCGACGCCCGAATCGGCTCGTCGAGCGGTCGGAGAGCCTGCCGAAGACGACGTTCGCGACGGTCGCGAACAGCGCGCCGAAACCGCCGAGGATCGCGGCCGCTCCGGTCGCGCCGTTCTGCGCGATCTCGCCCGCGACGACGAGCGACTCGATCTTCAGGCCGATGCCGACGATCGCGGGCCCGAGCAGCGCGATGAAGAAGATCAGCTGCGCGGCGAGCAGCCAGAAGACGTAGCCCCGCGTCGCGGGCTCCATCGGTTCAGGGAACCCGCTGTTCTTCCGCACTGTCGCCGTCGACGTGGTCATGCCCGAAGGCATCCCCGCCGCAGATCCGCTCGACATCGTCATTGTCGTTTCCTCTCACCGTTGAGTGCCGATGCCGTGGATGATCGGAGTCGAAAACCACGCACCGTGTGGTTTTAGTATCCCTACAGGAGGGCAGAGCCGCAAACGGAAGGTGCGGCCGTGCGGTGGCGGTCGGGATCGCGTGCATGGGTCGCGTCGACTGCGGCGGCCATCCCTCGAGAACGACAGGGCGGCTCCACGAAACGATGACTGTTTGCAATAGTGCGCGTCTGCAACTATATTTGCCGACATGTCCGCCTCCCCGCTGTTCAAGCCCGTCGCCCTCGGCGCCCTGCAGGTGCCGAACCGCGTCATCATGGCGCCGCTGACTCGGCGGCGCGCGAGCCGGGGTCGAGTGCCGAACGCGCTGATGGCGGAGTACTACGCCCAACGCAGCGGCGCGGGCCTCATCGTGAGTGAGGCGACATCGGTGAGCCCCCAGGGCGTGGGCTACCCGGACACGCCCGGCATCTGGTCACGTGAGCAGGTCGAGGGGTGGACGCTCGTCACCGACGCGGTGCACGCGGCGGGTGGCCGGATCATGCTGCAGCTGTGGCACGTGGGTCGCGTCTCCGATCCGGAACTGCTCGAGGGGCGGCTGCCGGTCGCACCGAGCGCGATCGCCCCAGCGGGACGAGTGAGCGTCCTGCGCCCGAAGCGGGCTTACACGCCGCCGCGTGCACTCGAGACAGACGAGATCCCCGGCATCGTGGAGGACTTCCGTCGCGGCGCCGTCAACGCGCAGGCCGCCGGCTTCGACGGCGTGGAGATCCACGCGGCGAACGGCTACCTGATCGATCAGTTCCTCCAGGACAGCACGAACCACCGCACCGACCGCTACGGCGGCTCGGTCGAGAACCGCGCCCGGTTCCTCCTCGAGATCGCCGATGCGGTCGCTGACGTCTGGGGCGCCGACCGTGTCGGCGTGCACCTGCGCCCGCGAGGCGAGGAGCACGACATGGGCGACAGCGACCCCCGCGCGATCTTCGGACACGTCGCGGCCGAGCTCGGGCGGCGCGGCATCGCATTCCTGTTCGTCCGCGAGATCGAGGGCGAGGACAGCCTGCTCGGCCACCTGCGAGACCGATTCGCCGGCCCCGTCATCGCCAACGAGGAGATGGATCACAGCGATGGGCGCAGGCTGATCGACGCGGGGACCGCCGACGCGATCGCCTTCGGTCGCGACTACATCGCCACCCCCGACCTCGCCGAGCGCATCCGCGCCGGGCAGCCGTGGAACGAGCAGAACCCCGCCACCTTCTACCCGCAGCCCGACACCGATCCCGCCGTCGGATACATCGACTACCCGGCGTTCGGCCGCTAGGGCGCCGGTACGGTCGACCCATGGCATTCCCCGACGACGCGACCGAGGTCCGCGCCCAGGGCTGGCGCACGCTGGCCCTGTTCCACGACCTCATCGCAGCAGAGCTCGGAGGGGCGCTCCACGAGCACGCCGATCTCTCGGTCGTCGAGTACACGCTCCTCGACGTCCTCAGCCGCCAGGTCGGGGAACACCACCTGCGCATGAACCAGGTCGCCCGCGCCACCGCGCTCTCCCCCAGCGCCACCACGCGCCTCGTCGCCCGCCTCGAAGCGCGAGGCCTCCTCACCCGTTACCTCTGCGTCGACGACCGCCGCGGCATCTACACAGAGCTCACCCCAGCCGGTCACGCCCTGCTCGACCACGCTCGACCCCACCACGACACAGCGCTCCGGCGCGCCCTCCGAGAAGCCGAGGACGTCCCGGAACTCCAGGCCCTCGCTCAGAACTTCAGCGCGACGAGCTGACACGAGGCACGCGCTGCGGCGGGAACGCCGTTGAATCCCGGCGGCTCGGAGCGTCCTGGTGGGGGGGGTGGAACCGGCCGGCGGAGGGAGTGCGGTGGCCCGGGACTCCCTCTTGAACGGTCGAGGGACCGCGAGTGGGGCGGCCTCTCGGTTGGCTCGCGAGCACCCTCGCCTCCGATGGCGTGGACCTGAGCGTTCGCACGTGGTCCGTCGCGTCTGAGGAAGCGGGTGCGGATTGCACCGCTAAAGTTGCACTCCCGGCGGCTGCAACACAGATCCACACCTACTCGGCTCATCCCAGCGCCGAGTCCGGAGTCTCGCTTCGACGGTTCGACGGAATCTACGCCGTTTCGAAAGCGGCGACAGTTAGCGATGCGCTCACAGCCCTGTCACCTGCAGGGCGCTCGGCCAGCTCGTGGATCACTCGTCCGAGTTCGCGAGCGAGCCCTTGAACCCTGGGCCATTCCTCGGCGGGGATAGACACGTGGGCGTCGGTGAAGGCGAAGGTGGTGTTCTCGCGGTAGAGGGGCGCGCGTGCCGTGAGCTGATAGGCAAGCGCCTGCATCAAGCCCAGGAAGCTCTCGCGATCCGAGTCGGTGAGCGCCTCGCCGCTGTCGGAGTTATGAGTGTATCGCTTTGCGATCCCACCTCGGATCGCAACTTCGTCGACGAGCTCGAGCAGTCCGCCTTCGGCAAGACGCCGTATGTGGTAGCTGACGTTGGCCTGGGTCTCCCCGAGCTCACGTGCCGCCGCTGCCGCGCTCATCGTGCGCCCGGTCAGGAGTGAGAGCAGTCGGAGCCGGAGCGGGTGCGCCACCAACCGCAGTCCCTTCACATCAGCGCTGTCTTGGTCGTTCATCCGTGAATTCCTCCGATATCGCTGCGACGCCGCACGCCCTACCGAGCCTCAACTGTAAACGCCGGCATCACAGCTGTATGCGAGGTCAACCCTTCACGGCTGCTGCGGCTGCACCTGGACGCCAGACGTGCACGACGATAGCGGCAGCGATCAGGACCGCACCCACGGCCGAAAGGTATGCTGCCGCAGCGCCGAACGTGATGCCGTCTAGCAGCGCACCTCCCAGGGCAAGGGCAAGGGCAGCTCCGGCGTTCACGGCCGTGTTGATGAGAGCGGAAGCCTCCGTGCGCTCCTCAGCGGGAGCGAGGTCGTCCGAGGCGACATACCCGGCGATCAGTGAGGGAGCCACAAACAGGCCCATCACCACGAATACTGCCAGCTGAGCACCGACATGGGTGATCCATGCCATCGCCAGAAGCGTCGCTAAGCCCGCCAGCCCGAGCGCCACCATCCTGGGCACAGCGGGCCACCTCCAGTTTCGAGCGCCGTAGACAAGGCCTCCGATCGCGCTGCCAATCGCGAAGCAGGCCAGCAAAATACCCGAACCAGCGTCTCCGATGGCTTGCCCGTAGGCTGTGGCAAGCAGCTCCGCCGCTCCAAGGACTAAGCCGACAGCGGCGAGAACGAGGAGCACCGGCCAGAACCGAAGGTGACGCAGAGGGCCAATCCAACTGCGCCAGTCTAGGCCGCGACCAAGGCGTTCCACCGGCGTCGGCGTCGGACCCAACGCGACCCAGAGCGTGCCCAGGAGCCCAGTAGCGGCAGCAGTCAGTACGGCGATCACTGGCCCGTTCGGCAGCAGCATGAACACCCCCACCAGCAGGGGGCCGATGATGAAGACGAGCTCCTCGATCACCGCGTCCAGACTGTATGCCCTCCTCCGGTGTTCGTCCGTCGGTGACAGCAGCGCCCAGATTCCTCGGACAACGGCACCCAACGGAGGTGTGCACACGCCGCTCAGTGCGCCCAGGAGTACGAGGACCCAGACCGGCACTGGACTCTGCGCAACGCAGACGATGCTGACCAGACCTGCCGCGTATCCCAGCGCCAGAAGTGGAAGCACCCGACGAGCCCCGAAACGATCAACCAGCCGAGCACGAAGCGGAGCGACGACGACGTTGCCAACGCCGAACACGCCCGCGACAGCGCCTGAGATCGCGAACCCGTTCGACCCGGCCTGGAGGAGCAGCAACAGCCCCAACGACACCATCGCGAACGAAAGTTTGCCCACGATCGTCGGGGCGAGCACGCGCACAACGTGCGGCAAGCGCAGGACAGTGAGGTAGTTCACGTGAGTCTCTGCGTCCATGCGCGTGCTCGCTCTTCTGTGGCTACTTGTCGACAGCTCCACGTACTCCGAGGGCCTTGTCATACATACCACCAAACAAGCCTTTGCGGGTAGTCGATCGCCGCCGGTGACACCGGCGTGCGCGGTCCAGCCTCCGGTCTTGGTGAGGGCGGCGACACTGCGGCCCTCGAGCGACGCATCACCGCCGGAGCCGACCGCCAGGGGTCGCCGACGAGGTCGTAGCCGGGCGTGAAGGAGGCTGCCGGGTCGTGTCAGTCGATCACATTTCGTACAACCTCCAGCTCCCGCCCTCTGCCGGGCCTTCGACCGGCGCATCGTCAGCGACGAGGACGGCTCGCTCACGGGAGGAGACAAGAGCATCTCTCGATGCGAAGAGGTAGCGCTCTGTTCCGCGAGCGCGGTTGATTGCCTCCTTCACGGCGGCGAGCAGTGCGGAGTCGTCGGAACTCTGCGAGATGTAGCGGCGAGTGGCCTCGTTGAGGATGAGGATCATCGCGCGGCCATCCCTGCGGGGCCGAAGGAGAAGCGCCTCGTCGTCCACCCTGCTGACGAGGAACTCGGAGTCTAGAGCTCGAAAGGACGTCATCCGGCGTACCGTAGCGCTCCACCCGACTCATGACAAGAAGCCTGCGAAAGGCCCGGAGAGAGGTTCTCGATCAGAAGCGACACGTCCTAAATTAGCGACACATCCTACATTGCCAGTCATCATTACGGACATCGGGGGATGCAGGATGAAAAAGATTCTCACAATCACGGTGGCGGCAATCATCACCGCTGGGCTCTCGGGCGGGGCGGCCTCGGCCACGGCGGCCGACGAGGCTTCCTCGCGGAGTTCGGTCACCGCACTCCAGCCGGCCGACGGGACGTGGGTTCTCGACAGCCCCGGAAGCCGGGATCGTGTCGCTCAAGCGCGAGCGGACGTCGGGTACGCGGCAGGAACGACGCCCTACCCGCAGGCGCCCGCTTACGAGTGTCTCGCCGTGTTCCAGGATCAGAGCGGCGAGAAGGTCGTGTTGCGCCAGGGGCAGTCGGGCGAGTCGGCTTTCGGCTACCTTCACGGGCTGATCGACCACGGTGTGGAGGAACAGACGATCGATGCGGTCGTGACCGGCAGTGCGGCAGGGCAGCTCCAGGCGAACGGCCGTTACCTCTACGGGGCGGTCTTCTTGAAAGACGGCGAGCCTCAGATCCGGTTCGAGACGATTCATGACCGGCAGCCCTCCTCTGCGAGCCCTGACTCATTCGAGTTGGGCGTCGTCACCTCCTACTGCAAGGGCCCTGGCACTCAAGACCCCGAAGAGGCGTGCCCTCAATG
>NZ_LIIN01000025.1 GCF_001634385.1 Rathayibacter tanaceti
CCCAGCTCGCGGGCGATCGCGTCGTAGCTGTGCTGGTCGAGCTGGCGCAGTTGCCAGCAGCGGCGCTGGGCCTCGGGCATCGCGGCGAGCACCCGGCGGGCGTCGGCGGCGAGCGAGCCGCAGTGCACGGCGTGCTCGGGGTCGTCCTCGACCGAGGCGGGGAGCTCGTCGTCCAGCTCGGCCCTGAGCCGCGAGACGCGGGCACGGAGCCGGTCGTAGCAGCGCCGGCGTGCGGTCGTGACCAGCCAGCCGGCGATCGTGTCGCCGTCGATCACGCTGTCCACCTGCGTCCAGGCGGCGAGGAACGTCTCCTGTACGACATCGTCGACGTCGGCGCTGCTGCCCAGCGTGCGCGCCGCGGTCGCCCTGAGCAGGCTCGAATAGCGGCGCACGATGGTCGCGAAGGCGCGGTCGTCGCCTGCGGCAGCGCGGATGACGAGCATCCGGTCGGAGTCGGGCTCGAGCAGAGCGAGGGGAGGGGCGGCCGCCGGCGCGGGCCGGGGTGCGGGCGGGCGAGGGCTGGTGGTCGTGCTGAGCATGCGGACTCCGGTCGTCGACGACATGGGCTCGCGACGCCGGGTGCCCGCGACTTCATGTGTTCGCATGATTCGGAAGCGCACTCCCGGCTGGTTTCCGCGGCCGGCACCCCAGACCGAGGGTCAGCCGTGTCCGCGGTGCAGTGACGGGGTGCGCTGCCGCGCCGGCGACGACGAGAGCGCTGCCGGGCTGCGACACTCGTCTGATGCCGGGTCTGCATCACATCGAAGTCTGGGTCGCCGATCTCGAGGAGGCGCTCGCCGAGTGGGGCCGGCTCCTGCCGCTGCTCGGTTTCGAGCCGGCCGGCGAGTGGCCGTCGGGGCGGTCGTGGGCCGCCGGTGGCGCCTCCGTGACGATCACGGTGCCGCCCGCCCTCTCCGACCCCGTCCACGACCGGCGGCGACCCGGGATGAATCACCTCGCCTTCCGCGGTGGGCCGGCTGAGCAGGTCGACGCGATCATGGCGCGGGCACAGGAGTTCGGCTGGCGCCCGCTCTACCACGAGCGCTACCCGCACGCCGGCGGGCCGCTGCACTATGCGGGGTGGCTGGAGAACTCGGCGGGCTACAAGTGCGAGATCGTCGCCGACTAGCGGCGGCGCGACCACCAGTGGCGGCGCCGCCCGGGTGCTGCACCCACGCGGAGCCGCCAGGTGTCGCGCGACGGGCGGTTCAGCGGCCGGGGCGGACCACGGCCCTCACTCCGGCGGATACCCCGGCAGGCCGTCGATGCTCACCGCGTTGCGGGTGGCACGGTACGCCGCCATGCCCTCCGGGCCCTTCTTCTCGGCCTGCAGGAGGAGCAGATCGCGCTCGCCGACCGGCTGCATCACGGGCACGCCCCAACCGCAGGCGTCGCTGATGCGAGTGAGCTCGACGGTGACCACGGCGCGGGTGCTCGGGTGCTCCGGATGCTGCGCGGTGACCTCGGCGAACGCCTCCGTCCCCGGCAGGTGCACCGTGCCGGTGCCGTGCAGACGCACGATGCGCGGCTTCGGTCCGAACGACGCGAACATCAGGCACACGCGGCCGTTCTCGCGCAAGTGCGCGATGGTCTCGACGCCGCTACCGGTGTAGTCCACCCAGCCGACGCGGTGCGGCCCGAGGATCGAGAACGAGTCGTGCCCGCGCGGCGACATGTTCACGTGGCCCTGGGCGGTCAGGGGGGCGGTGGCCACGAACCACATCGGTTGCTCGCGGATCCAGGCCGCGAGGCTCTCGTCGAGGGAGTCGTAGACGTGCGCCATGCCGCGCCCTACGCGGGTTCGGCCGCGCGGCGCACCAGCTCGGCGACGGCCGAGCGTGTCCCGTCGTCGGCGGCGGTCAGGGCGTAGGAGGTGGGCCAGATCGTGCCGTCGTCGAGCTGCGCGCCGTCCTGGAAGCCGAGGGTGGAGTACCGGGTGCCGAACTTCGCGCCCGGCTGGAAGAAGACGATCGCCTTGCCGTCGGTGCGCGCGTAGGCGGGGAACCCGTACCAGGTCTTGGGGAGTAGTTCGGGAGCGTGCTCGGCCACCACCTCGTGCACCATCTGTGCGATCGGGCGCTCGTCGTCCGTCATCGCCGCGATCGCCGCCTCGGCATCGTTCTTCTCGGCGGCGGCCTTGTCGGCGCTCTTCTGCCTCTTCGCCTCGGCCCGCAGCTCGGCGGCGCGCTGCTTCATCGCTGCGCGCTCGTCCTTCGAGAAACCGTCGTCCGTGGCCATGGGTCCACCCGTCCTGCTCGCGGCGCCGTCCGTCCGGACGGCCGCCTCCGCTACATGGTGGCAGCGTCCGCCTGCCGCCACAACGGCGCGGTGTCCGCGCTCGGCGGCCCAGGAGGGCCCTCGGAGACGTCAGCCGACCATCGTGAGCGCGCAGGGCCGTGCGCATGGCCCGCCCGCTCGAGAAGACGGTCGGCGCCGTCGCGACCGCACGCTGTCGTCGGATGCTCACGGGGATGCTCCGTCAACCGGTCCGGGCCCCGCTCAGCCCGCCGCCGGTACCGTGGCCTGATGCGCCTCCTCCTGATCCGCCACGGCCAGACCCCCTCCAACGTCGCCGGCCTTCTCGACACCCGCATCCCCGGCCCCGGACTCACCGGGCTCGGCCGCAGCCAGGCCGAGGCGCTGCCCGCCCGGCTCGCCGGCGAGGGGATCGGCGCCCTGTTCGTCTCGACCATGCGGCGCACCCTCGAGACCGCCGCTCCACTCGCCGCTGCCCTGGGCCTTGAGCCGATCGAGCGCGACGGGATCCGCGAGATCGCGGCCGCAGGCCTGGAGATGCGCGGCGACGAGGCCTCCGTGGAGGAGTACATGGGCACCGTGTTTCGGTGGGCGGCCGGCGAGACCGCACTGCGCCTCGCAGGAGGCGAGACCGGCGACGAGTTCGCGGCCCGCTACGACGCGGTGGTGGCGGAGGCGGAGTCGCTCGGCCATGCGGTCGTCGCGCTGGTCAGCCACGGCGCCGCCATCCGCTGCTGGGCCGGTCTGCGTTCGTTCGACCTCGACGCCCGCTTCATCGCCGACCACCTCCTCGACAACACCGGCGTCGTCGTCCTCGAGGGCTCGGCCCGCGAGTGGACACTCGTCTCGTGGCAGGGTGAGCCGATCGGCGGAGTCGGTGCCGCGGCCCCGTCGGGTCCGGCCGGGGAGACGATCGCCTGAGCGGCCCCGTTCGCGACCGAGGCCGGACGGGCCTCGCAGCGCGCCTCCCGCCGCCGTCCGCGGCTGACGACCCCGGTTCGTCGATCGAGCATCCCGGGTGCCTCTGCTCGTGCCAGCCGGGTAACGATCGGGCAACGGTGCCGAAAACGTGCTCCCACCGGCCCTTACCCGTCTCTGAGGGGTGCTCGGGACTCCTCCCGGGCACCCTTCTCACTAGTCCGACGTTTGCTCCTCGTCCCCGCCGCCGCTACCGTGGTCTGCGGTCCTCACGGGCCCCGATGATCCGGTCCGCGCTCGCACGGCGTCCCCTCACGACGCGCCGCGAGCGTACGGTCAACGGGAGTGGAGGCGGCCCCGCGGTCGCCTCGGACGCACGGGAATCGCCTCCATCCCCTGCCGCGCAGAGCGGCCGGACGCACGCGGAGGCTCGACGTACGGCTGTCTGTCCCACGCTCCCGACCCGGCACCACGAGATGAGCGCAGGGCTTCGCCCCCGCGCGCCGACGGAGTGTACGTGCAGCAGAACCAGCAGACCCTCAGCGAGCCCCGGAGTGAGGCGGGCGCGGATTCCGCGACTCCCGCCCTTGAGGCCCGCAATCTCTTCAAGGTGTTCGGCCGCAAGCCCGACGAGGTGGTCCGCCGCCTCCGGGGCGGTGCCGACCGCGACGAACTGGCGGGCCTGGGCACGGCAGCCGTGATCGACGCCTCCTTCTCGGTGCGCCGCGGTGAGATCTTCGTCGTGATGGGCCTGTCGGGCTCCGGCAAGTCCACGCTGATCCGGATGCTCAACGGACTCCAGGAGCCGACCGCCGGCGAGGTGCTCATCGAGGGCAGCACGATCACCGACGTCTCGGAGGCGGAGCTGCGCCGCGTGCGCCGCTCGTCGATCTCGATGGTGTTCCAGCACTTCGCCCTGCTCCCGCACCGCACCGTGCTCGACAACGTCGCCTACCCGCTCGAGATCCAGGGCGTCCCCTCGGCCGAGCGCCGCGAGCGGGCTCTGCTCGCCGTCGAGCGGGCGGGCCTCGCCGGCTGGCACGAGAAGATGCCCGACGAGCTCTCCGGAGGCATGCGCCAGCGCGTCGGACTCGCCCGCGCCCTCGCCGCCGACACCGACATCGTGCTGATGGACGAGGCGTTCTCGGCGCTCGACCCCCTGATCCGCCGCGAGATGCAGGAGCAGCTCGTCGAGCTGCAGCACGAGCTCGGCAAGACCATCGTCTTCATCACGCACGACCTCAACGAGGCGATGTTCCTCGGCGACCGCATCGCGGTCATGCGCGACGGCCGCATCGTGCAGATCGGCACTCCGGAGGAGATCCTCACCGATCCCGCCAACGACTACGTCGCGCAGTTCGTGCAGGACGTCGACCGCGCCCGCGTGCTGACCGCCTCCGCCGTGATGGAGCCGGTGCGCTCCGTCGTCACGCTCGCCGCCGGTCCCCGCGCGGCCCTGCGCAGCATGCGCGACCTCCAGACGTCGGCCGCCTTCGTGGTCGGCAGCGGGAGGCGTCTTCTCGGCACGGTCCGCGACCGCGACGTCATCGAGCAGGTGCGCCGCAACGTCAGCGACCTCTCGGCGGTCCTCACCTCGGACGTGGTCACGGTCTCGCCGGACACCGCGCTGAGCGAGGTCATCGAACCCGCCGTCGAGTCGGCACTCCCCGTGGCCGTGGTCGACGGGGACGGACGGCTGCTCGGCGCGATCCCGCGGGTCACCCTGCTCGCCGCCCTCGGCAACATCACCTCGCACACGGGTGAGCAGCCCGTGGTCGAGCCCCCCGCCACCCTCTCCATCGACCTCGTGACCGCCACCCTGCACGCGACGGGCGGCGCCGTCGACGATGCCGCCCTCGCGACGGACGGAGGCCGCCGATGACCGATCTCGGCTTCCGCCTTCCGCTCGGGGCGCTCGCAGAGGGCGCCGTGAACGTCCTCACGCAGACGTTCCAGCCCATCTTCGACCTCCTCCGCACCGTCTTCGGTGCGCTGTACGACGGCGTCGATCTCGTTCTGGCGACGCCGCCGTTCTGGGTGGTCATCGCCTTCATCGCCGTGCTGGCTTACGCCGTGCGCGGCTGGGTCTTCGCGATCGGCACGGCCGTCGGCCTCCTCCTGATCGTCGCGGTCGACCAGTGGGAGAACGCGATGGACTCGCTCGCGCTGGTGCTGGTCGCCTCGGTGATCGCGATCGCGCTGAGCGTGCCTCTGGGTGTGATCGCTGCGCGCAACCGGACGGCCTCCGCCGTCATCCGCCCGATCCTCGACCTCATGCAGACGATGCCGGCCTTCGTCTACCTCATCCCCGCGCTGATCCTGTTCCGGGTCGGAGTCGTTCCGGGCATCGTCGCGACCATCGTGTTCGCGATGGCACCGGGCGTCCGGCTGACCGAGCTGGGCATCCGCGGCGTCGACCCCGAGCTGGTCGAGGCGGGGGAGTCGTTCGGCTCGTCGAAGTGGCGGATCCTGCGCCAGATCCAGCTGCCTCTGGCGCTGCCGTCGATCCTGGCCGGCCTCAACCAGGTGATCATGCTCTCGCTCTCGATGGTCGTCATCGCGGGCATGGTCGGAGCCGGCGGGCTCGGCGGCGACGTTGTCGCGAGCCTCAACCGGATCGATGTCGCTCTTGGTTTCGAGGCCGGGATCGCCGTGGTGATCCTCGCCGTCGTCCTCGACCGGATGACCGGAGCGCTCGGCCGGCCGTCTCCCGCCCGCCTCGCGCGCGCCGGCAACCGGCGCGCCGTGATCGCGACCCGCTCGGCCATCGGAGCCGTCTCGATCGGTCTCGTCGCCTCGCTCGGTGCCGCGACCCTCGCGGCGCCGGCGACCGCCGCCTCCGTCGACAACGGCGACCGCCCCGACATCACCGTCGCCGTGTTCCAGGGCTGGGACGAGGGCATCGCCGTGTCCGCGCTGTGGGAGGCGGTGCTCGAGGAGAAGGGCTACGACGTCACTCTGCAGAACGCCGACGTCGCGCCCGGATTCCAGGGGCTCTCGACCGGCGACTACGACCTCGCGCTCGACACGTGGCTGCCGCTCACGCACGCCAGCTTCGTCGAGAAGTACGGCGACTCGATCGTCGACCTCGGTGCGTGGAACGACGAGGCGAAGCTCACGATCGCGGTCAACGAGAGCGCCCCGATCGACTCGATCGAGGATCTCGCCGCGAACCCGGGAGTCGTCGGGAACCGCCTCGTCGGCATCGAGCCCGGCTCCGGCCTGAACAAGACGACTACCGAGGCCGTCATCCCGGGCTACGGCCTGGAGGGGATGGACTACCTCACCTCGTCGACGCCGGCGATGCTCCAGGAGCTCTCGAGCGCGGTCTCGTCGGGCGAGAACATCGCGGTCACGCTGTGGCGCCCGCACTGGGCCTACGACGCCTTCCCGATCAAGGACCTCGAGGACCCGAAGGGCCTGCTCGGCCAGGCCGAGGGCATCCACTCGTTCGGTTCGGCCGACTTCGACAGCGACTACCCGACGATGAGCAGCTGGATCCGCGACTTCCGCATGGACTCCGAGACGCTCTACTCGCTCGAGAACGCGCTCTTCAACGATGGCGCCGACGACCGCGACGCGGCCCTCGCCTCGTGGATCGCCGATCATCGGGAGTACGTCGACTCGCTCGTCTCCTGATCGTCGTCACAACGAAGGCTGAGCGGCCGGGGTGCCCGTCTCCAGGGCTCTCCCGGCCGCTCAGCCTTCGTTGTGCAGGCTCAGGCGGCGCTGACCCGGCGATCCGCGGTGACGCGGACGAGGACGGTGACCGCCAGGACGGCGGCGGCGGCGACCAGTGCGGCGATCCCGGCGGGCACCGAGATGAGCTCTCCGGCGAAGCGGCCGACGGCGACCCAGACGAGTCCCCAGCACAGCGAGAGCATCGGAGCGATCCGGCCGCGGCCTGTGACGGCGAGGAGCACTCCGACCAGGGCGGCGACGGCGAGGACGACGACCGCCCAGGCTGCGGCGCCCGGCCCGTCGGCGCTGCCGACTCCGGCCCCGACCAGGCCGGCCGTGACGTTGGCCGCCGTCGCCACGCACACCCAGCCGAGGTAGAGGCCGAAGGTTCCGTCGGTCACGACGGCGTCGACCGCTCCGCCTGAACGGGTCGCCCGCAGGATCACGAAGATGCGGGCGAGCACGGCGAGCAGCAGGGCGATCACGACGACGCTGAGCGTGAGCAGGCCGGCCTGCACGACCAGGATCCATGCGGCGTTGAGGATCAGGCTCGCTGCCGCCCAGTAGCCGAGCCGCCGGTGGCGCTCCCGTGTGGCCTGCGAGGGCAGGAACTGCCAGGTTGCGTAGGCGATGAGACCGGCGTAGATCACGCTCCAGATCGCGAAGGCGGGACCGTCCGGCGCGACGGGCGTCGAGGACGCGGTCAGCGCGCCTCCGGCCGCGTCTTGGATCTGCGTGCCACCCGCGGCGCCCGAGCCGATGAAGGACCCGATGACGGCGAGCACTGCGCTCACGGCGACGACCGCCTGCCGAGTGCGGTCGGTGCGGTCGGGGGTTCGTGTGGCAGTCATCTCGCTCCTCCATTAGTCAGCTAGCTGAGTAATGAGCGTAGCGCTCTTCTCCTCCCCGTTCTCGGGGGCTTGCGGAGGCGGGTCGCGACCCGGGGGCGCGGCGGGGGAGGCCGGCGCTCAGGCGCGGGCGGCCGCGTACTGGTCCCGGATCTCCGGTCGATGGTCCGGTGATGGCTCGGCCACCGAGGTGAGGGCCCAGTCCGGTCGCGAGCCGGTCAGCGCCCACGCGGCCTGGACGGCGGCGCCGTCGGCCACATACTCCCCGGGAGTCGGCACCACGACGGGCACATCGAACACCTGCGAGGCGGCCAGCTGCACCGCGCGGTTCTGCGCGGCTCCGCCGATCAGGAGGATGCGCCGCGCCTCGACGCCTGTGCGCGCACGGCGTCGAGCCCGTCGCGAGCCCGCAGAGCATGCCCTCGATCGCCGCGCGCGCGAGGTTCGAGCGGGTGGTCGATGCGATGGTCATCCCGTGCAGACTCGCCGTCGCCTCGGGCAGGTTCGGGGTGCGCTCGCCCTCGAAGTAGGGGACGAGCACGAGGCCGCCGGCCCCCGGCTCCGCCTCGAGCGCCAGCGCGGCGAAGCCATCGACGTCGCAGCCCAGCAGGGTCGCGGTCGAGGCCAGAACCCGCGCGGCGTTGAGCGTGGCGACCAGCGGCAGGAACCGTCCGCTCGCGTCCGCGAAGCCCGCCACGGTTCCTGAGGCATCGCGCACCGGGTCGTCCGTCACCGCGAACACGGTGCCGCTCGTGCCGATGCTGACCACGACATCGCCGGGACCCGCTCCGAGCCCGAGCGCCGCGCCCGCGTTGTCCCCTGCGCCGGGGCCGACCACGATGCCGCTGTCGGTCCGGCCCGCCTCCTCCGACGGGCCGAGGACGCGGGGGAGCTGCGGCCGGTGGCCGAGCGCACGCTCAAGCAGGTCGAGGTCGTAGCCGTCCGCACCCCAGTAGGAGGTGCCGGACGCGTCCGACCGGTCGGTGGTCAGCGCGTCGAGCCGCGGGCCGCGAGGGGAGTCGGGGCCGTAGCCGAGCAGGCGCCAGGTGAGCCAGTCGTGGGGGAGCGCAACGGCGGCCACGCGGGCGGCGTTCTCACGCTCGGCGTCGCGCAGCCAGCGGAGCTTGGTGGCGGTGAAGGAGGCGACCGGCACCGATCCGGTGCGCTCGGCCCAGGCCTGGGCGCCGAGCTCCTCGATCAGCGCGGCAGCGGCGGCAGCGCTGCGGGTGTCGTTCCAGAGCAGAGCGGGGCGGATGACGGCACCGTCCTCGTCGAGCACGACCATGCCGTGCTGCTGACCGCCGATGGAGATCGCGGCGACGTCGTCGAGTCCGCCGGCGTCCGCGAGCGCGCGCTGGAGCGCCTCCCACCAGGCGGCCGGATCGACCTCGGTGCCGTCGGGGTGACCGGCCCGACCGGTGCGGACGACGGCCCCGGTCTCGAGGTCGCGCACGACGACCTTGCAGCTCTGGGTCGAGGAGTCGACTCCGGCGACGAGTGTCATCGCATATCCGTTCCTGTGCTGTGGTGCTCGGCGCAGTCGCGCCGAGAGACGGCGACGGGCGGGGCCCCGCGCGGCGGCGTGGGACCTCGCCCGTCAGGGGTCGCGCGACGGATCGCGGGGCGGGGTCGGGGTCAGCGGGCGCCGAGCAGGTGCTCGGTGGCGAGCTGTTGCAGGCGCACGAAGCCGAAGCCCTTGCCGCCGAGGTAGACGTCGGTGTCGAACGACTCGGAGGAGGCGGAGTCCGCGAGCAGGTCGTCGTACGACTCGCCCTCCTTCAGCGTCGGGGTCAGGAGTTCGGCGACCTTCGCGGCCGCGAGCGCCTCCTGCACCTCGGGGTCGGCGCGGAAGGCCGCGGCGCGCTCCTTGAGCAGCAGGTAGGTGCGCATGTTGGCGGCGGCCGAGTCCCACACTCCGGTCTCGTCCTCGGTGCGCGAGGGCTTGTAGTCGAAGTGGCGGGGGCCGTCGTAGGTCGGGACGCCGCCGGGGCCGCCGTTCTCGAGGAGGTCCACGAGCGAGAACGCGTTGTGCAGGTCGCCGTGGCCGAAGACGAGGTCCTGGTCGTACTTGATGCCGCGCTGGCCGTTGAGATCGATGTGGAAGAGCTTGCCGTGGTAGAGCGCCTGGGCGATGCCGGCGGTGAAGTTCAGGCCCGCCATCTGCTCGTGGCCGACCTCGGGGTTCACTCCCACGAGCTCGGGGCGCTCGAGGGAGTCGATGAACGCGATCGCGTGGCCGAGGGTCGGCAGCAGGATGTCGCCGCGGGGCTCGTTCGGCTTGGGCTCGATCGCGAAGCGGAGGTCGTAGCCCTTGTCGGTGACGTAGTCGCCGAGCAGGTTGACGGCCTCGCGGTAGCGCTCGAGCGCGGCGCGGATGTCCTTGGCGGAGTCGTACTCGGCGCCCTCGCGGCCGCCCCACATGACGAAGGTCTTCGCGCCCAGCTCGGCGGCGAGGTCGATGTTGCGGAGGACTTTGCGCAGCGCGAAGCGGCGGACGTCGCGATCGTTCGAGGTGAAGCCGCCGTCCTTGAAGACCGGGGCGCTGAAGAGGTTGGTGGTGACCATCGGCACGACGAGGCCGGTCGACTCCAACGCGCCCTTCAGACGGTCGATCTGGGTCTGGCGTTCGGCGTCGGTGGAGCCGAAGGCGAAGAGGTCGTCGTCGTGGAAGGTGAGACCGTACGCGCCGAGCTCGTCGAGCTTCTCGACTGCGTGCACGACGTCGAGGGGCTCGCGGGTCGGTCCGCCGAACGGGTCCGTGCCGTTGTAGCCGATGGTCCAGAGGCCGAACGAGAACTTGTCGGCGCGGGTGGGGGTCAGAGACATGGATCCGAATCCTTTCCGGCGACGTCGCCGAATTGTTGTTGTGGCCAACATATCGACCCCGTCGCGTCGGCGCAATGCTCGGGAGTGGTCGGACGACTCCGCCGACCGATATGTCGGGTTGATCGACAAACCTGTTGCGGAAGCGCTTCGACTCTGCGTACAGTGCTCAGCAGCACAGCCCGATCGAAGCGCTTCGAGCCTTCTCCGGGTCCGACGACGATGTCCGGCAGGAGGAACGATGGCGACCATCCACGACGTGGCCCGCGCTGCCGGAGTCTCGATCAGCACCGTCTCCTACGCTCTCTCCGGCAAGCGGTCCATCGCCGCGACCACCCGGCAGCGGGTCGACGACGCGGTGCGCGAGCTCGGCTACCGGCCGCACGCTGGAGCCCGGATGCTCGCCGGAGCGCGGACGCACATCCTCGCTCTCTCGGCACCTATGCGCGGCGAGCTGCACCTCCCCACCCACATGCGCTTCGTCACCGAAGTGCTCGAGCGGGCCCGCGAGTCGGACTACGACGTGCTCCTGCTCGTGACCGACGAAGCGTCCAGCGGCATCGGCCGCGTCTCGTCCTCGTCGCTCGTCGACGGCATCGTGCTGATGGGAGTGGATGACGACGACGACCGCGCCGAGCTGATCCGCGAGGCAGGGGCGCCGGCGACCTTCATCGGCGTGCCCGCCGACTCCCGCGATCTCGCCTGCGTCGACCTCGATTTCGCGGAGGCGGCGCGACAGAGCGTCCGCCGCCTCGTCGAGCTGGGTCACCGCTCCCTCGGTCTGCTCGAGCACCCGCAGTCCTACACCGACCGCAACGCGGGCTTCGTCCGCCGCTTCGATGAGGCGTTCCGCGCCGAGGCGAGGGGCTCGGTGTCGCTGTCGCTGTCGAGCGTCCCCATATCGGCCGCGCCAGCGCCTCGGCCGCGGTCGACGCGGTCCTCGCCGCCCCCATCGCCCCGACCGCCCTCGTGCTGCACTGCAACGAGCCCGTCGCTGAGGCGGCGATCGAGCGGATCGCCGAGCGCGGTCTCTCCGTTCCCGGCGACCTCTCGCTCCTGGCGGCCTGCGCCAGCTACGACGGCGGCGCCCTCCCGATCCCTACCAGCAGCCTCCCGCTCCCGTTCGACGCGATGTGCCGCGCGGCTGTCGCACGGACCCTCCAGCAGATCGACTCCGGCCGCACCGCCGGCGTCGAGCTGCTCCCGCCCTCCTACGTCGATCGCGGATCCCTCGCGCTCGCCCCGTCTGGCGCGCGAGTGCCGGCGACCCTCTGACCCCTCTGCCTGTTCCTCTCCTCTCTGCCCGCGGCGCACTGTCGAAACGCTTCGACGACTCGCGCTCAGCAGAGAGCGCTCCCTCATCCCCTACCGCAGCACCCGTTCGAAGGAGAACCCCCGCCATGTCGCTCCGATCCAGCTCCGCGTTCCACCGCCCCGCCGCAGGCCTCAGCCGGCGCAACCTGCTCGCCGGCGGTGTCGGCCTCAGCGCGATGGTCGCGCTGGCCGCCTGCTCGGGGGGAGGCTCCGACGCCGGCTCCGACGCGCTCTCGACCTCCGTCGACGCGCCGGCCGCACCCTCACCATGTGGGACTTCGAGACCCCTGACAGCGACCGAGGCATCGCCTGGTTCGCTGCCCGCGACATCTTCACGAAGGAGACCGGCGCCGAGATCGCCTACGAGTTCAAGGCCTTCGAGCAGCTGCGCACCGGCGCGAGCCAGATCTTCAACTCGAGCTCGGCGCCCGACGTCGTCGAGTACAACAAGGGCAACGCCACCAGCGGACTGCTCTCGAGCCAGGGGCTGCTCACCAACCTCGACGAGGCGGTCACCTTCTACGGCTGGGACGCACTGGTGCCCGGCGCCCTGCAGACCACGGCCAAGTACGACGAGAACGGCATCATGGGCTCCGGCTCCTGGTACGGGATCCCGAACTACGGCGAATTCACCTTCGTCTACTACAACCAGGATGCCTTCGTCGCGAACGGCCTCGAGGTGCCGACGACCTACGAGGAGTTCATCGCGGTGCTCGACGCCTTCGTCGCGAAGGGCATCACCCCGCTCGCCGAGGCCGGGGCCGAGTACCCCCTCCAGCAGCTCTTCTATCAGCTCGCGCTGCTCAAGGCCGACCGCTCCTGGATCACCGACTACCAGACCTACAGCGGCGAGGTCGACTTCGAGGACGCGGCCTGGAGCTACGCCGCCGACCAGCTGAAGACCTACGTCGACAAGGGCTACTTCTCGGCCGATGCCTCCGGCCTGAAGGCGGAGGACGCGGGCACGGCGTTCATCTCGGGCGAGTACCCAATTTTCTTCTCGGGTTCCTGGTGGTTCGGCCGCTTCACGACCGAGATCACCGGATTCGACTGGAACACGTTCCTGTTCCCGGGCGCCGAGTTCACGATGGGCTCCGCCGGCAACCACTGGGTGGTACCCGAGACGGCGAAGAACAAGGATCTCGCCTACAAGTGGATCGACATCACCATGCGCCCCGAGATCCAGAACCTCATCGGCAACAACGGAGGAATCCCGCTGGTCGTCGACGAGACCGCCATCACCGATGAGAAGAGCAAGGAGCTGCTCTCGCAGTGGAAGACGGTGGTCGAGGGCGACCAGCTCTCGTTCTACCCGGACTGGCCGACCGCCACCTTCTACGACGACCTCGTCGCCGCGACCCAGGAGCTCATCAACGGCTCCACGGACGAGTCCTCGATGCTCTCGGACCTCCAGTCGAAGTACGACGACGGGGTCGACGATATCAAGTAGCCCTGCCCCCTCATCCCCACCCCCCTCCGCGAGATGCCACTTGGGTCCGCGACACGCCGTCGAACCCGTACCCAAGTGGCATCTCGCGGCAGCCCACCGCACGAACCCGTCCGAAGTAGGAGTACCCATGACGACGACTGCACCTCGTCGCGCGGAGAGCGCGCCGCCTCCCACGACGCCGCCGCGCGAGAAGCGCTCCGGCGGCTACTGGCTTTACCTGATCCCCGGGTTCGTGCTGTTCGCGTTCATCGTGCTGATCCCGCTGGTGTGGAACGTGTACATCAGCTTCACCTCGTGGCGGGGGATCAAGCCGCCGATCTTCATCGGCCTCGACAACTGGATCGAGTTGATGGGCGACGGCCAGTTCTGGACCTCGTTCCTCAACTCCGTCTCCATGATCATCGCGATGGTGATCGTGCCGACCCTCCTGGGCCTGCTGCTGGCCGCGATCCTCTTCGATCTCGTCGGCAAGAAGTTCGGCGGGCGCCTCGCCAGCTTCCTCCGGGCCACCTACTACCTGCCGCAGATCCTGCCGACCGTCATCGCCGCGATCGTGATCGGCTGGATCCTGCGTCCCGACAACGGCGCGCTCAACTCGATCCTGGAGGCTGTCGGGCTGGGCTCCCTCGCCCACGACTGGCTGGGCAAGCCCGACACAGCGATGCTCTCGATCATGGTCGTGATGATCTGGGTGCAGTTGGGCTATCCGGTCGTCATCTTCATGGCGGCGCTCCAGCGGGTGGATCCCGAGCTCTACGAGGCCGCCGAGCTCGATGGGGCGAACTGGTACCAGCGCTTCCGCTGGATCACCGTCTCGATCATCCGTCCCGAGATCTTCGTGGTCACCCTGACCTGCACCATCGCAGCGCTGAAGGTGTTCGGCCCGATCTACGCGCTGACCCGCGGCGGACCCGGTGATGCGACGATCGTCCCCTCCTACTACTCCTACACCGAGTTCTTCCAGAAGCAGCAGGTGGGCTACGGCGCGACCATCGCGACCGCGCTCACGATCGTCATCGTGATCCTGGCCGTGCTGTTCATCCGTGCCCAGGAGCGCGTCGAGCGCAGTGAAGGAGCCCGCTGATGTCGGCCATCGAGACCTTGCCCGTCACCCAGGCCGGCATGGCGGACACCGATCTGACGGTGTCGAAGCGGGCTCCGCGCCCACCCAGGGGAGCCACGAAACGCACCGTCGGCGACTGGGTGATCCTCGCTGCCGCCGTCGTGATCGGACTGGTGATCATCAGCCCGGTGCTTCTGATCCTGCTCAACTCGTTCAAGACTCCGGCCGAGTACTCGGCGAACGGGCCGCTCGCCTTCCCGACCGGTCTCTCCTTCGACGGTCTGTCGACCTTCTGGAGTCGGGTGAACTTCCCCGAGAAGCTCGGCAACTCGATTCTGATCTCGGGGTCGGTCGCGATCCTCGCGGTCGCCCTCTCGGTGCTCAACGCCTATGCGATCGGCATCGGGCGGGTGCGGGGCCGGAGCTGGATCATCGTCCTGTTCCTGCTCGCGAACATGCTCCCGCAGGAGGCCCTGCTCTACCCGCTGTACTACATGTTCAAGGCGGTCGGGATCTACGACAGCCAGCTGTCGGTGATCATCATCTTCACCGTCGTCCAGTCGGCGTTCGGCACCTACCTGCTCTCGAGCGTGTACGGCACCTTCCCCAAGGAGATCCTCGAGGCGGCCGCTCTCGACGGCGCTTCGAAGTGGCAGGTGCTCACCCGGGTGATCGTCCCGATCTCGCGGCCCACTCTCTCGGTGCTGATGATCTTCTTCTTCATCTGGACCTGGAACGAATTCCTGATCCCGCTGGTGTTCCTGGTGAGCGATGCGACGCAGACCGTGCCGATCGCCATCTCGAGCCTCCAGGGCGACAAGATCATGGACGTCACCACGACCAGCGCGAGCGCTCTGCTGGGCCTGCTCCCGACACTGGTCTTCTTCCTGATCTTCCAGCGCACCCTCACCCGCGGCATCACTGCCGGCGCGGTCAAGTAGCCCTCCCCCTCCACCGCCGGCGGGTCCCCGCCCGGAACCCGCCGGCGCGCCATCGAAAGGCTCCCTCATGAAGTTCACCGACGGGTTCTGGCAGACGCGGGCCGGATTCTCGCCCCTGTTCGCGCAGGAGGCCTACGACATCCGCACCGACGGCGCCTCGCTCGAGGTGATCGCACCGACCCGCGTCATCCAGAGCCGGGGTGACGTGCTCAACCGCCCGGCCCTCACCGTCACGATCTCGTCGCCGGCCGAGGGAGTCGCGAAGGTGCGCATCGAGCACTGGCGTGGCACCGCGACTCGGCCCGGCTTCGAGCTGGTCGACGGCGCGGTGGGGGAGGCGAGCGTGGCGGAGGCGGGCGGCGTGCTGCGCACCGGCGACCTCGAGGTCCGCGTGGCCCAGGGCGCGCCCTGGTCGCTCGAGTTCTGGGACACCTCGACCGGCACGCGCCTCACCGGCTCCGGCCATAAGGCGCAGGGCTACCTCACCGGGCCGGACGGCCGGGCCTACGTGCACGAGCAGCTCGACCTCGGCGTCGGCGAGCTGGTCTACGGACTCGGCGAGCGCTTCGGCCCCTTCGTCAAGAACGGCCAGTCGGTCGACGTCTGGAACGCCGACGGCGGCACCTCGTCGGAGCAGGCCTACAAGAACGTGCCGTTCTACCTCTCCAGCCGCGGCTACGGCGTGCTCGTCAACGACCCGGGCCTCGTCTCGTTCGAGATCGGCTCGGAGGCGGTCGAGCGCGTCCAGTTCTCGGTCGGCGGCGAGGCGCTGGAGTACCTGGTGATCCAGGGCCCCACCAAGAAGGAGGTGCTGCGGCGTTACACGGGCCTGGCGGGCCGCCCCTCCGTCGTACCGGCCTGGAGCTACGGCCTCTGGCTGACCACCAGCTTCACCACGAGCTACGACGAGGAGACCGTCAACTCCTTCATCGACGGCTTCGCCGAGCGCGAGCTGCCCCTCTCCGCCTTCCACTTCGACTGCTTCTGGATGCGCGAGTTCCAGTGGACCGACCTCGAGTGGGACCCGCGCACGTTCCCCGACCCCGAGGGGATCCTCGCCCGCCTGCACGAGCGCGGGCTGCACACCTGCGTGTGGATCAACCCCTACATCGCGCAGGCGTCGCCCCTGTTCGCCGAGGCACGCGAGAAGGGCTACCTGCTGCGCACCGTGTCCGGTGACGTTTGGCAGTGGGACATGTGGGTCGCGGGCATGGCCCTGATCGACTTCACGAACCCGGAGGCGACCGCCTGGTTCCAGGAGAAGCTGCGCGTCCTCGTGCGCCAGGGCGTCGACTCCTTCAAGACCGACTTCGGCGAGCGGATCCCGTCGTCGGGCGTGGTCTGGGCGGACGGCGCCGATCCGGAGGCGATGCACAACTGGTACACGCAGCTCTACAACCGTGCGGTGCACCAGGTGCTCGAGCAGGAGCTCGGCGAGGGTCGGGCCGTGCTTTTCGCCCGCAGCGCCACGGTCGGCGGCCAGTCGCTGCCGGTGCACTGGGGCGGAGACAACACCTCCTCGTACGTGTCGATGGCCGAGACCCTGCGCGGCGGACTCTCGCTCGCGCTCGGCGGCTTCGGCTTCTGGGCGCACGACATCGGCGGCTTCGAGGGAACGCCCGATCCCGGCGTCTTCAAGCGCTGGCTGGCGTTCGGCCTGCTCTCGTCGCACTCCCGGCTGCACGGCTCCTCCTCGGTGCGTGTGCCGTGGGCGTTCGACGAGGAGGCGGTCGACGTCACTCGGCGCTTCACCCGGCTGAAGCTGTCGCTGATGCCCTACCTCTACGCGGCGGGGGCGGAGGCGGCGCGCACCGGCCTCCCGCTGATGCGGCCGATGGCGCTCGAGTTCGAGGACGACCGCAACGCCGCGCACCTCGACACGCAGTACCTGCTCGGGCACGACCTCCTCGTCGCCCCGGTCTTCACGGAGGACGGAACGGTCGAGTTCTACCTGCCGCGCGGGCGCTGGACGAGCTGGTGGACCGGCGAGACGATCGACTCGTCGGGGGGGTGGCGCCGCGAGAGGCACGGCTTCGACTCTCTGCCGCTGTACGTGCGCGAGGGCGCGGTGATCCCGGTGGGCGCGCGCGAGGACGCGGCCGAGTACGACTACCTCGACGGACTCGAGCTGCGGGTGTTCCCGGGGGTGGACGGCGTGACGCCGGTCCGGGTCGTCGCGCACGACACGGGGAAGGAGACGGTGTTCACGGTGTCCCGCTCCGGCGGCGAGGTGACGGTGGACGGGCCGAACGGCTCCTGGAGCTGGCGTGCCGTCGGGGCCGGCTCCGCCGCCTGAGCGGCCGATGTCACATCGCGTGGCAGGCTCCTCCTCCGCGGATAGGCTGACCTCCGCAAGCAGAGGAGACCGCGGAATGCCCGACCACGCCACGCGCGGCAACAACCTCGACCGGGTGCGACGCCACAATCTCTCCGCGATCCTGCGGCTCGTGCACCGCGGCGGGCCGCGCTCCCGCTCGCAGCTGACCCGCCTGACGGGCCTGAACCGCTCCACGATCGCCGCGCTGGTCGGCGAGCTGGTCGAGCTGGGCATTGTGCGCGAGCGCGAGCCGGCCACGCCCAACCAGGTCGGTCGGCCGAGCCCGATCGTCGAGGCGGCGCCCGGTGTGGTGGCGCTCGCCGTGAATCCCGAGATCGATGCCGTCACTGTCGCGGTGGTGGGAGTCGACGCGACGGTGCGCCACCGCCTCCGCCTCGCCGTCTCCGTGCCCACCGCCGAGGCCGCCGCGCGCCTGGCCGCCGAGGCGGTCACCGCGCTGCTCGCCGAGCTCCCGGAGGACACCCGGACGGTCGGGATCGGTGTGGCCGTCCCCGGACTCGTGCGTGACGCCGACGGTCTGGTCCGGGTCGGCCCGCACCTCGGCTGGGGCGACGAGCCGTTCTCGCGGATGCTCGCCGACGCCACGGGCCTTCCCGTGCTCTCGGCCAACGACGCGAACCTCGGCGCGCTCGCCGAGAGCGTCCTCGGCGCCGGCCGCGACGTCTCCCACCTCGTCTACCTCAACGGTGGCGCGAGCGGCGTCGGCGCCGGGGTCATCGTCGGAGGCGCGCCGCTGCACGGCATCGACGGCTACGCGGGCGAGATCGGCCACACCCTGGTCAACAGTGCCGGAGTCGACTGCCACTGCGGCGCCGTCGGCTGCCTCGAGACCGAGGTGGGGCGCGCCGAGCTGCTCACGGTGCTCGGACTCGACGAGAGCGAGCGGCTCGAGGAGGCGCTGGCCGCCTCCGACGACCCCGCCGTGCGGGCCGAGGTCGAGCGGCAGCTCGGCCACCTCGCGGTGGCGCTGCGCAACGTCATCAACGTGTTCAACCCTCAGCTGGTCGTTCTCGGCGGGTTCCTGGGCGCTCTGATCGGAGTCGCGCCGGGTGTCCTCGAGCAGCGGCTCGCCCGGGGCGGTCCCTTCCGCGTCGCGCTCGACTCCGTGAGCATCGTCCGCACCGAGCTCGGCGCCGACCTGCTCATGCTCGGAGCGGCCGAGCTCGCGTTCGAGCACCTGCTCGCTGATCCGCTCGCCACGCCGCTGCACCCGGTCTGACGTCGGCGCCCCGCGCATCTCGCGCCTGCCGCCGACCGGAGGTGGCGCCGAGCCGCCGCTCGTGGTCGAATTGATTCGACCGGCCGGCGCGATGCCGTGGCCGACCACCGCTCAGGCCGAGGACGACACCGGCCGACCCTCCTCCTCCCACCCCGCTGCGCCCCGCGCAGGAAGGCATGCGTGTCCACTCTCGCCTCGACGCCCACCGGATCGATACCCGTGCACCGCCACCCGGGCGACGCCCTCTCGGCCCGCCAGCGCCTGATCTACGTGATCGTCCTCGGCGCCCTGACCGCGCTCGGCCCCTTCACGATCGACCTGTACCTCCCGGCGTTCCCCGCGCTGCAGAGCGAGCTGAACGTGTCGGAGGCAGCGGTGCAGCTGACCCTCACCGGCACCACCCTCGGCTTCGCGCTCGGGCAGCTCGTGGTCGGGCCGTGGAGCGACGCGGTCGGGCGACGCCTCCCGATCCTGCTCGCGACCTCGCTGCACGTGCTGGCCTGCGTCGGTGCGGCGCTCGCTCCCGAGATCGTCACGCTCGGAGTCTTCCGCCTCCTGATGGGAGCCGGAGCCGCCGCGGGTGGAGTCGTCGCGATGGCGATGGTCCGCGACCTCTTCGGCGGGCGGCCTCTCGTGCGGATGCTCTCGCGCCTCGCCCTCGTGTCGGGGCTGGCGCCTGTGCTCGCCCCGGTGATCGGCTCGCAGCTGCTGCTGGTGATGGACTGGCGCGGCATCTTCGTCTTCCTCGCGGCCTACGGCGTGCTGGTCGTCTCCGCGGTGGCGCTGCTCATCGTCGAGACCCGCCCGCGCGCCGCCCGCCACGAGCGCGAGCGCACCTCCCTCGTGCAGCGCTACCGGGCCGTGCTGAGCGACCGCGTCTTCGTCGGCGTTGCGGTGATCGGAGGGATGACCTTCGCCGGACTGTTCACCTACCTCTCCAGCTCGTCGTTCCTGTTCCAGGGCCTCTACGGATTCGATGCGCAGCAGTACGGACTGCTGTTCGCGGTCAACTCGCTCGGCGTCGTCTTCGGCGTGCAGGCCTCGTCGTACCTCAGCCGCCGCATCGGACCGCAGTGGATCCTCGCGATCACGACGGTGACGCTGTTCACCTCCGCCGGCCTGATCGCGCTCTTCGACGTCCTCGGACTCGGACTCTGGGGGACCCTGGTGCCGCTGTGGTTCTTCATCGCGTCCTGCGGTTTCAGTTTTCCGTGCGTGCAGGTGCTCGGCCTGGTGAACCACGGCCGGGAGGCGGGCACCGCTGCGTCGCTGCTCGGAGCGGTCAACTTCGGCACCGCGGGTCTGCTCTCACCGATCTCCGGGATCTTCGGTGCCGCCTCCGCCGTGCCGATGGCCGTGGTGATGATGTCGACCGCGGCGGTGTCGATCCTGGCGCTCTGGCTGATCGTCCGACCCCGGAGCGTGCCCGCCCTCCAGGACTGACGCCGACCGGCGCCCCGCGCTCGACGTGCCTCGGGTGTCGCCTCCTCCGGTGAGCCGTCCGTGAGCCGGAGCTCGCGACTGCGTGCCCGACCGCCGCCGCAAGCCCCAGCGCTGAGGCCCCGCGTGAGGGCATCATGTCCGGATGGAACACCGCGACGACCGCCTCCGGACCGAGCCCGGCATCGCCCGCCCCGACGCCGTGCAACGCGAGAGGCTCGGCGAGCAGGTCCCGTCGGAGGGGGTCGCCGCGCGGCTGCTCAGCCGGGAGGCCGCGCACCGCGTCTCCCGTCGCTGGCCGCTGGTCTCGGCGTCGCTGGCACTGCTGCTCACCGGGCTCCTGGCCGTGCTCATCGTCGCCCGCCCGACCGCCGCGTTCGGCGTCGATGTCGAGTGGATGGACGAGATCGTCGAGCACCGTTCGCCGGTCTGGGACGTCCCCGCTCTGATCATGAACACCGTCGGTGCCGGTGTCGTCGGCACGGCGGTCATCCCTCTGGCCATCGTCGTCGTCCTGCTCGTGTTCCGGAGACGGTGGGCCGCGCTGTACTACGCGGTGGCGGCGCTCGTCAGCGTGGGCGCCACCCAGCTCGTCAAGGAGCTGGTCGGTCGTGAGCGGCCCGCCGACATCCTGGTGACCAGCGACTACGGCTCCTTCCCGTCCGGTCACACCGCCAACGCCGCGACCACGGCGATGGTGCTGGCGCTGATCTTCCCGCTGCTCTGGGTCTGGATCGCGGGCTTCCTCTACACGCTGGCGATGATGGCGAGCCGCACGTATCTCGGTGCGCACTGGCTGAGCGACACCGTCGGCGGCCTGCTGCTGGGCATCGGAGTCGCGCTGGTCGTCTGGGCGCCCCTCGCGGGGCGGCTGCGGACGGAGTCGGAGCTGCCGCATCCGCCGATCTGGGTCCGCCGTTCCCGCTGACGCACTCGCGGCTCTCGCACCCCTCTCTCCCGCTCCGGGGCGTGAGCGGGCGCAGGACGGGCTCCGTCCCCGGAGGCCCGTTCGCGACCGGTCGTGGCGGCCCGGTGTCGGAGGGTCGCCCTAGCCTGGAGGCGGTCGCCGTCCGGTGGTCGCGGAAGGAGTCGCGTGTACCTGGAATCCGGCCGCGTGGTCACGAGCCCGAGCGATCTCTCGGACTGGGCGGCGTGCGAGTGGGCGGTCCTCCGCCGCCTCGATGCGGTGCTCGGGCGCGCACCGCGTCTCGAGATCGCCGAGGACTCCCTGCTCCAGCGCACCGCCGCTCTCGGCGACGAGCACGAGCGCCGCTTCCTCGCCGAGCTGAAGGAGTCGCACCGGGTGGTCGAGTTCGCGCGGCCCGAACCGGCCGACTACGCCGCGGCGGCCGACGCCGCGGTCGAGGCGATGCGCGCCGGAGTCGACGTGCTCTACCAGGCCACCTTCTACGACGGCGGGTTCCTCGGGTTCTCCGACTTCCTCCTCCGCACCGCCGACGGCGCCTACGAGGTGTACGACACCAAGCTCGCGCGTCACGCGAAGATCCCCGCGCTCCTCCAGCTCGCGGCCTACGCCGAGCAGATGGCGGCGCGCGGCATCCGGGTCGGCGAGCGCGTGCACCTCGTGCTCGGAGACGGCTCCGTCACGAGCCACGAGCTGGCGGTCGTCGCGCCGGTGCAGCGCGTGCAGCGTGCGCGGCTGCGCGCCGTCCTGGAGGAGCGGCTCGCCGCCTCAGCGCCGCTCGCCTGGGGAGACCCGCGGTACCTCTCCTGCGGACGTTGCGCCGTGTGCGCGCCCGAGGTGCAGGCGCACCGCGATCCGCTCCTGGTCGCCGGTCTGCGGCTCGACCAGCGTGCCGCGCTCGCCGCGGCCGGCGTCATGACGCTCGACGCCCTCGCCGAGCACGTCGGGCCGGTTCCCGGGATGGGTTCAGGCAGCCTCGAGTCGCTGCGCGCGCAGGCGCGGCTCCAGCTGCGGTCCGAATCCTCGCCCGTGCCGGCCGTCGAGCTCGTCGATCCCGCCGTCCTGGCCGCGCTGCCCTCTCCCGATCCGGGAGACCTCTTCTTCGACTTCGAGGGCGATCCGCTGCACACCGAGGACAACCGGGAGTGGGGGCTCGACTACCTCTTCGGGATGGTCGACGAGCGCGAGCAGTTCACCGCCCTGTGGGCGCACGACCTCGCCGCCGAGCGGCGGGCGCTCCTCGACTTCCTGGCGCTGGTGCGCGAGCGCCGCGAGCAGTACCCGCGGATGCACGTCTACCACTACGCCGCCTACGAGCGCACGCACCTGCTCTCTCTCGCACTCCGGCACGGCGTCGGTGAGGAGGAGGTCGACGCCCTGCTGCGAGAGGGCGTGTTGGTCGACCTCTACCCGGTCGTCCGGCGGGCCCTGCGGGTGGGGTCGCGCAGCTATTCGCTCAAGAAACTGGAGCCGCTCTACATGGGTGAGCAGGCGCGCGACACCTCCGGAGTGACTACCGCGGCCGACAGCATCGACGCCTACGTGCGAGCGCGAGCGGCCCTCGCGGAGGATCCGCAGGAGGGGCAGCGGCAGCTCGACCTCGTCGCCGAGTACAACGCGTACGACTGCCGCTCCACCCTGCGGCTGCGCGACTGGCTGCTCTCGCTCGCACCGCCGCGCGAGGAGCAGCGTCCGCTCGTCGAGGTCGACATCCCCGTTCCGCGAGAGCCGCATCCGGTCGCGGTCGCCCTTCTCGAGCGGGTCGAGGGGGTCGAGCCGCGCGAGCGCACAGCGGATCAGACCGCGCTCGCCCTCGCCGGCGCGGCGATCGACTACCACCGCCGCGAGGCCAAGACGTTCTGGCAGGAGCACTTCGACCGGCTCCGTCAGCCGCTCGACGAGTGGGCCCAGACCCGCGACGTCGTCGTGGTCGACCGGGTCGAGGTGGTCCGGGACTGGTCGAGACCGCCGAGGGCACGCACGGAGTCGCGTGAGCTGCGGATCCTCGGTCGGCTCGCTCCCGGCAGCCGGCTGAGCATCGGCTCGTCGCCCTACCTCGTCTACGAGGCGCCGCCGCCTGCCGGCGCACCGTCGCCCGGGCCGGGTCTCCGCGGAGCCTCCGACCGCTCCGAGATCCTCGCGGTGGACGAGGACGGCGAGAGGATCGTCCTGCTCGTCAAGGAGGGTCTGAAGGCGGGGGAGGAACCCCACGACGACGCTCCCGTTGCCCTCGCGCCCGTTCCGCCACCGCGCGCGACCCCGCAGCCCGAGGCGATCGCCGCGTGGGGTGAGGAGGTGCTCGACGCCCTGCCGCGGTTTCTGCCCGACCCGGCGCTCGACATCCTGCGCCGCGTGTCGCCCGGAGCCGTCGTCCCGATCGCCGGGGACGACGTCATCGGCGCGGTCGTCGCCACCCTCCTCGGGCTCGAGCGGGCGACTCTGGCCGTCCAGGGTCCGCCGGGCACCGGCAAGACCTACGTCGGCTCGCACGTCATCGCCCGGCTCGTGCGCGAGCACGGCTGGCGCGTGGGTGTGGTCGGCCAGTCCCACGCGGTGGTCGAGAACGTGTTGACGGCGGTCGTCGGCCGGGGCGTGGATCCGTCGCGCGTCGTGAAACGGCCCAAGGGCAGGAGTCCGGCCGAGGCTCTGGAGGCCGTGATGTGGACTCCGGTCGCGACCGCGGCAGCGCTCGCCGCTGTCCTCGAGGAGGACGGCGGCTGCGTCGTCGGAGGCACTGCGTGGACGTTCGCGAACGCGGGCGCGGTCGCGCGGCGCTCCCTCGATCTGCTCGTCGTCGACGAGGCGGGCCAGTTCTCGCTCGCGCCGACGATCGCCTCCTCCGTGGCCGCGCAGCGCCTGCTCCTGCTCGGCGACCCGCAGCAACTGCCGCAGGTCAGCCAGGGCTCGCACCCCGAGCCGGTCGATGAGTCGGCACTCGGCTGGCTCGCCGACGGGCACGACGTCCTCCCTGCCGAGTACGGCTACTTCCTCGCGCAGACCCACCGGATGCACCCGGCTCTGGCGGCCGCCGTCTCCGAGCTCTCCTACGAGGCGCGCTCGTCTCGCGGGCGCCGCGCGAGCGCCGCCTCGAGGGCGTGGCACCGGGCCTGCACTCCGTGCCCGTCGTGCACGCCGGCGACACCACGTCCTCGCCGGACGAGGTGCGCCGCGTCGTCGAGATCGCCCGCTCCATGATCGGCCGCACCTGGGTCGACGAGCACGGCCGGCGGAGCCTCACCGCCGCGGACGTGATCGTCGTCGCGCCGTACAACGCGCAGGGCGGACTCCTGCGAGCCGCGCTCGACGCCGCGGGGCTCGGGGAGACCGCGGTCGGCACGGTCGACCTCTTCCAGGGCCGGGAGGCGGTGGTCGCCATCGTCTCGCTCGCCGCCTCGTCGGGAGCGGACGTCCCGCGCGGCCTCGAGTTCCTCCTCCTGCCCAACCGGCTCAACGTCGCGATCTCGCGGGCCCAGTGGGCCGCCTACCTCGTGCACTCGCCGGCCCTGGCAGCCTCGCTGCCGACCTCGATGGTCGCCCTCGAGCGGCTCTCCCGGTTCATCCGCCTGCTCGAGAGAGCGGAGGCGCCGCGATGACGGATTCCGTCGCGAGAAGAGCTGTAATCCCACAGTTTCCCCGGTCTCCTCCTTGTTCTGCACGCGAATCCGTCGCTACGGTAGCCCCATGAGAATCCTCCTGGTCGGCGCCGGAGGCGTCGGCGACGCCTTCGCGAAGATCGCTGCCCGTCGCTCCTTCTTCGAGCAGATCATCGTCTGCGACTACGAGCTCGGTCGGGCCGAGCGCACGGTCGCGTGGATCGCCGAGCGTCACGGGGTCGACGACCGCTTCGTCGTCGCGCGGATCGACGCCTCCGACGCCGGGAGCGTCGAGACCGTGGCTCGAGCCCACCGGGCGACCCACGTGATGAACGCGGTTGAGCCGCGTTTCGTGCCGACGGTCTTTGCCGGAGCGCTGGCCGCCAAGGCCGACTACCTCGACATGGCCATGAGCCTGTCGCTCCCGCACCCCGAGGAGCCGCACGCACGGACGGGCGTCCGGCTCGGCGACGAGCAGTTCGCCGCCGCCGATGAGTGGAGCTCGCGCGGTCGCCTGGCCCTCGTCGGGATGGGCGTCGAGCCCGGGCTGTCGGACGTGTTCGCTCGCTACGCCTCCGACCACCTCTTCGACGAGATCGACGAGCTCGGCGTGCGGGACGGCGCGAACCTCGTGGTGCGCGACGAGAACGGCGCCGAGATCTTCGCGCCCTCCTTCTCGATCTGGACCACCATCGAGGAGTGCCTCAACCCGCCGGTGGTCTTCGAGCGCGACCGCGGCTGGTACACGACCCCGCCCTTCTCCGAACCCGAGGTCTTCGAGTTCCCCGAGGGGATCGGCCCCGTCGAGTGCGTGAACGTCGAGCACGAGGAGGTGCTGCTGATGCCCCGCTGGCTCGACGCGAAGAAGGTCACCTTCAAGTACGGACTCGGCGAGCAGTTCATCGGCGTTCTGCGCACCCTGAATCTGCTCGGGCTCGACCGCACCGAGCCTCTGCGCGTGCGCTCGGTGGACGGCCCTGTGCTGGTGTCCCCGCGCGACGTCGTCGCCGCAGCGCTGCCCGACCCGGCCGGCATCGGCCCGCGGATGACGGGCAAGACCTGCGCGGGCGTCCGCGTGACGGGCACGAAGAACGGCGCTCGCCGAGAGGTGTACCTCTATCACGTGAGCGACAACGAGTGGACGATGGCCGAGTACGGCACGCAGTGCGTCGTCTGGCAGACCGCGCTCAACCCGGTGATCGCCCTCGAGCTGCTGGCGACGGGCGCCTGGTCCGGCGCGGGCGTGCTCGGCCCCGAGGCTCTCGACGCCGCCCCGTTCCTCGAGTTGATGGCGCGGCCCGTCGCCGACGGCGGCTACGGGCAGGCGTGGCACGTGCGCGAGGACGGATCGGCTCCGACCCTAGGCTGAGCGCATGAGTGACGACGACGTGCTCGCCGCGGCGAGGGACGAGGCGCGCGCGGCCCTGGAGGCCGCCCGCCGACTGCAGG
>NZ_LIIN01000026.1 GCF_001634385.1 Rathayibacter tanaceti
TCGGCGAGGGCGCGTGGCGCGCGCGCACCGAGCGCGGCTACGAGGAGCTCCTCCGGCGCGAGCTGGGGCCGGCGTCGTGATCGCGCTGCTGCGCTCCTCCGTCGCACGCTTCTGCTGGCCGATCCTCGCCGCCGCGGTCGTCGCCGCGTTCACCGGAGTGAAGCCCGTCGGCGTCTGGGAGTGGTCCAGCGCGACGCAGGGGATCACCTCGTCGCTGGCGATCCTGGCTCCGATCGTGGTCGGGCTCGCGGTGCTCGACGCAACCCGGTGGTACTCGGCCGACGAGCGACGGCGGCTGAGGCAGGCCGCGATCGATCCGATGCTCCCCGTTGTGAGTCACGCTGCGGCCGGAGCAGCCTGGTGCCTGCTCGGGTACGCCGTCGGAGGCATCGTGGTCGCCGCGCTCTTCGTCGCGCACGACGGGCAGGGCAGTCCGGTGTGGTCGTGGCTCGCGGCCTCGGCGTCCGCGCTGCTGCTCGCGTGGAGCGCGGGTCATCTCGTCGGCGTGCTCGCGCGCGGCCGCTGGATCGTCGCTCCGCTCGCCGCACTGGGCACCTACTTCGGATTCATCCCGGCGACGCAGCTGCCGCAGGGCGGATGGCGGTGGCTCTCGCACCTGTACGTCCTGACCGGCGATCAGACCGACGTCTTCTCCGGCTACCGGGAGAGCACACTCCTCGGCGAGATGCTCTGGTACTCGGGCGCGGCCGTCGTCGCACTGGGCGTCGCCGCCCTCGTGCTCGGCCAGCGCAGACGGAGAGCAGTCGCCCTGACGGTCGTCGCCGCCGTGGTCGCGGGTCTCGGTGTCGGCGGAATCGCCCAGGGGCGGGGTGTGATCCTCGAGGGCGAGTCCGGAGTCGACCTGACCTGTGCGAGCGGACGGGTCGAGGTGTGTGTCGCGGCTCCGTACGCCGCAGGCCTCGGCCCGCTCGTCGAGGCCTTCGACGCCCTCGAAGGGAGGGTTGCGGGGACCGCGCTGGACGTCGCCACGGTTCATCAGGGATACGGAGGTGGGGCATCCACGGACGGCGAGATCTACCTGCACGACCTCGCGCCGGGATACGCGGAGCGGGCGGTGAGGATGTACGTGTCGACGCGCCTGGGCGCACTACCGTGCCGCGGTGACTCCGGGGCCGTGCTGCCCCTGATCGCGCAGTGGCTCGCGGGCGGCGATGTGCAGCGCTACGAGCACGCCTCGCCTGGTCTGGTCGCGGGCTCGGCGCGCTTCGCCGGTCTCAGCGAGGGGGAACGGATCGCGTGGTTCTCCCGCCACGCCGATGCGCTGCTTGCCTGCACCGTCACCCTCGCTGATCTGTGATGCAGGACCTGCTTGTGGCTCTGCGCCTCCGGCGCTTCCGCGTGTTCGTCGGAGTGCTGGCGGCGACGATCGCCGGTGGGCTGCTGGTCGGCTCGGCCGCCGTGCAGCCGCGGAGTGGAGTCCCGTTCCAATACCCGCTCGCGATGGCGGTTCCCGCGGCGATCGGCACCGCCCTGATCGCCCTCTCCCGCTCCGCTCTGGCGCGGTGGGAGCGGACCGCCTCCCGCCCGATGCGCGCGCTGAATCTGGCGGTCACGGCACTCGAACTCGCCCTCGCGCTCGTCGCGCTCCTCCCGCTCGCCCTCGTCACCGGTCCGGAGCAGGGCTACGTCTCTGCCGCCCGCAACCTCCTCGGCTTCACCGGCCTTGCGGCGATCGGTTCCGCTCTCGGTGGGCCGCGCTCCAGTTGGCTGCTCCCGCTACTGGTGCTCGCGATCCCGCCGTTCTTCTTCCCGAGCGCCGAGGCGGACTCCCTCGGGCTCGTCACGTTCTATGCCCAGCCCGACTCCGCGGCGAACGCCCTCGTCTCGTGCGTGCTCCTCGGCGGGCTCGGCCTCGCGCTGACCGCCGTCCGTCGTCGGAGGTGACGCGCGACGTCTCCAGTCGCGCCGTCGATTCGTCGCGCGGTCCGTGCGAGCGGGACGAAGGGTCCTCCCTGACGGATCGACCGTCGGGCGCCCTGACGGCGCCGCCCGCGCGTTGCTCATCGCTGCGACCGCCCGGCCACGGCGAAGGGGCGCGACCGAGCATTCGAAGGGGTGGGCGCCGGGCTCAGACCCCGGGGAGTGCCCTGTCGCGGGCGTCACCGTCGTGCGTCGACGAGGTCCGGCACGAGCAGCCCTGCGGCGGCGCGGAGTTCCTCGACGCGGTCGAGCTGCTCCCAGGTGAATCCGGGGAGCTCGCGGCCGAAGTGGCCGTAGGTCGCGGTCTGCGCGTAGATCGGTCGGAGCAGGTCGAGGTCGCGGATGATCGCGGCCGGACGCAGGTCGAACACCTGGCGGATCGCGGCTTCGATCGCGGTGTCGTCGACGTGCCCGGTGCCGAAGGTCTCGACGTACAGGCCCACGGGCTTCGCGCGGCCGATCGCGTACGCGACCTGGACCTCGAGGCGGTCGGCGAGACCCGCGGCGACCGCGTTCTTCGCGACCCAGCGCAGGGCGTAGGCGGCGGAGCGGTCGACCTTCGACGGGTCCTTGCCGCTGAACGCGCCGCCGCCGTGCCGGGAGGCGCCTCCGTAGGTGTCGACGATGACCTTGCGGCCGGTCAGCCCGGCGTCGCCCTGGGGGCCGCCGATCTCGAAGCGGCCGGTCGGGTTGACGATGATGTCGACGTGCGACGAGTCGAGATCGACGAGGTCGAGCACCGGGCGGATCACGTGCTCGGTGACTGCCGCGGTGAGCTCGGCGAGCGTGATGCTCGGCGCGTGCTGGGTCGAGAGGACGACGGTCTCGACGGTCCTCGGCACGACTCCGTCGTAGCCGATGGTCACCTGGGTCTTGCCGTCAGGGCGCAGGAACGGCAGCTCGCCGGACTTCCGGACCGCGGCCAAGCGCTCGGCGAGGCGGTGCGCCACCCAGATCGCGACGGGCATGTACTCGGGCGTCTCGTTCGTCGCGAATCCGAACATGATGCCCTGGTCGCCCGCACCCTGGCGGTCGAGCGGATCGACTCCCGCGCCGGAGCGCGCGTCGAGGGACTCGTCCACCCCCTGGGCGATGTCCGGCGACTGCGCGCCGATCGACACCTCGACACCGCAGGTGCGCCCGTCGAAGGAGACCTCGGACGAGGTGTAGCCGATCCCGGTGATCACGTCGCGCACGAGCGCCGGGATCTCCACGTAGCCGGAGGTCGTGACCTCGCCGGCGACGTGCACGAGGCCGGTCGTCACCATCGTCTCGACCGCCACCCTGGCGTGCGGGTCGACGGCGAGCAGCGCGTCGAGGATGCTGTCCGAGATCTGGTCGCAGATCTTGTCGGGATGCCCCTCCGTCACTGATTCGGAGGTGAACAGGCGCAGGCTGGTGCTCTCGGTCATGGTTCCCTTTCTCGGAGTGCGGTCGTGTTCCGGGGCCGGAACGACAGGGCGAGGCTGAACGCGACTCCGATCACCGCGAGCAGCGACCAGCCGGCCGACGGGCCCGCCAGCGTCGACGACGACACGATGAGCACCGGGAGTGCGGCGGCGGTGATGCCCCACGACGAGCCGATGATCCCGATCGCTGCGGCGTGGAGTCGGGGCGGCGTCCGCGCGAGGACGGTCGGAGCCATCCCGGCGGTGAGCAGCAGCTCCGCGATCGTCCAGCCGAGCCCGAGGACCACCCAGCTGTCGGTGGCCGCCACGGTGATCGAGGTCGCGGTGGCCGCGGCGAAGCCCCAGACGAGGTAGCTCGTGGATCTCGCGTCGCGGACGACCCGTACGACGAACGGCTGGAGGACGAGGATGAGGACGCCGTTCAGCAGGGCGGCGAGGACGAACGAGTCGGGGTGTCGCGTGACGAGCGCGAAGGTCATGCCCAGGCCCTGCATGATCGCCGTCGCGGCGAGGCCGATTCCGAGCGCGAACGCGAGGTCCTGCACGCCTCCGATGCCGAGTATCCGCCGGCCCGCGAGCGGCGGCACGGTGGGACGCCCGAGCGTCAGGACGACCGGTGCCGTCGCGATGAGGACGACGCCTTCCACGGTGAACAGCACGCCGTACTGCTGGTTCGAGGCGGAGACGAGCCCGGCGATGCCCGTGGCCACCGCGGCTCCGAGGTTGGCGGCCCAGGCGATCATCGACTGGGTCCTCGTCTGCAGGCCGTCCGCCGACGCGAACGTGATCAGCGTCCCGAGGAGGGAGCGCGCGAGGCTCGAGGTCGCCCCGACGACGAACATCAGGCCGGCGATGACCGCGACAGGGCCGCCGAAGGTCAGCGGGACGAGGAGCATGACGACGCCGTTCACCGCCATCGCCAGCGTGAGGATCGGTCTGAGCGTCCGCGACGTGACGAGGAAGCCGGCGAGGCCCGGGAGGATCATCGCCCCGACGCCGAACGCGGTCAGCACCATCGCGGTCTCCGAGGCGGAGTAGGCGTCCCGCAGCCAGACGACGGCGACGATCGAGCTGAAGCCGCCGGCCCGCACGAGCACCAGCAGGGCGAGTGCGCGGACGAAGCGCGCGGTCACGCGGGCACGTCCGATCCCGAGACCCAGGCCGTGAAGCGGCCGAGCCGCTCGCCCGCGTCCGCAGGCAGAGCGTCGAGGAGTCGGGGGTCCGCCCGCGCAGCGAGGACGCTCCGGGTGATCCTCGCGATGTCCAGCGACGCGAGGTCCGCCTCGCAGCGCCGACGGAAGCCCTGCGGATCCGGATGCGGCACGGCCCGTCGATCCCTGCCGAGCTCGCGGCGGTGCAGCACGGGCGCGTCCCGGAGCGCCAGGTCGGCGTCGTGGCGGGTGAGCCCGAGCCGGGCCAGCCACCAGCGGATCGCGGCCGGTCCGTGCGTCTGGAGCAGCTGCGACACCGACGAGCCGTTCCGCCCGGCCGACTGCGGGCTGGCTCCGTCGACCCGGACGTGATGGTGCACGTACAGGCGGTCTGCGGCCGGAACTCCGAGCGCCGTGCAGAGGAGGGGGACGACCACCGTGTGCAGGTTCACCAGCCCCTTCCCGCACACCTGGGTGCGTCTCGCCGCCGCGGCCCAGTTCCTTCCGGGGCGGGGAAGGAGGTAGCACCCCGCCGCGACGAGGCCCGAGTGGATCACCTGGCTCGGGTCCCCCGGGACCGCCACGCCGACATCACCGGTCCGGGAGGCGGGCCGCGAGACGCTCATCAGTGCCGGGACGGGCGCTGATCCCGCTGCCGCCGGGGCGGCCGGCCCGACGACGACCACGGACTCCCGCCAGCGCGCGAGCGCGTCGAGGAAAGGCGCCGTGCGGAGGAACCAGTTGTCCTCACTGCGCTGCGGGAGGTCCGAGCGGCCGCAGGCCGGGCATCCTGCCGGCTCGACCGGTGCGTCGACGTACGACTCGCAGTGTTCGCACCACGCGCCCGTGAACGTGCCCGTCTCGAGGGCGTCCTGGGCGCGCAGCTGCTCCCAAAGCTCCTGCATCCAGCGGTGGGACTCCGGCGAGTCGGTCGAGCTCACGTCGACCGGCTCACCGGCGACCGCCGTCGTGGTCGCGGCGAAGCGCTCGAGGCCGCTCTCGACACCGGCGCGGACGCTCGGGATGTTCGTGTCGTCGCGTGTCGCGCTGACGACCGTCTCCGCGCCTTCGAGCGCGCGGATCGCTCCCGCGACGACGAGGTCGACGGCGAAGCCCACGTGGTCGAACGAGTGCGCCGACGCCGAGGGCACCGTCACCAGGTGCGTGCGCCCCATCAGTACATCGCGTTGCCGATGTAGTTCGGCAGCGCCTTCAGGCGACTCTCGAGCTCGTCCAGGTCCGCGGGGTACTCCTCGCGGTAGCGCTGGGTGATCCGGTCCACGTCGAACCACGTGCGCGGCTTGCCCTCGGGCGAGTACCGGTCGGCGATCTCGTCGTACAGCGGGGTGCCGGGCCGGAGGAAGAGCTGGTTGAGACCGAAGTAGCCGGGGATCGTCGCGGCCCAGTCGACGATCTCGCCGGAGACGCAGGTGGGATCGCCGGGCAGGCCGATCAGGACGAACGCGAACGGCGTGATGCCCGCCCCGTCGAGCTTCTCGATCGCGGCCTGGATCTTCTCGGCCGGGATCCGCTTGCCGACTCCGGTCTGACTGACCGCAGGGGACTCCGCTCCCAACCACATCCCCCGGCAGCCGGCGTCCGCCCAGGTCGACACGTCGGTCCGCAGGACGACCTCGGTGCGGGTCTGCCCCGACCAGGTGATCCCTGTGCCGGGGAGTTCCTCGCACAGCTCCCGGTAGAAGCTCTTGTGCAGTCCGAACACGTAATCGAGGAAGAACATCTCGGACACGCCCCGGTCCCTCTGCTGTTGGATCGACGAGAGCGTGGTCGACACGGGTTCCGCCCTCATCGTGGTGCCGAAGGGCAGATGGCAGAACGAGCAGCCGTAGGTGCACCCGCGGACGCCGAGTACGATCCCGCAGGTGTTGCGCTGGACCCGGCCCTCCGCGAAGGTCTCTGCGGTGTACTGGCTCGCGTCGATCAGGTCGTAGTCGGGCACGGGGAGGGCCTCCGAGTCGATCGGCGGGAACACTCCGACCGCGGGGAGGACGCCCGTCAGAGGGACGCGCCCGGACTCGAGGAAGGCCACCGCCCCGACCGCCGCGGCGTCCGCCTCGCCCCGAGCGACGTAGTCCACCGCGATGTCCTCGAGCGTCGGAGCGGGGAGCTGCGTTCCGTGCGGTCCGACGGCGATCACTGTGGCGGCCGGCCACCGCCCGCGGAGCGAGGACACCGCGGAGCGGATGGGTCCCAGATCAAGCGGGTAGCACTGCGCCCGGTCGGCGATCGCCGTGATGACGACGACGTAGCGGGGCTCGTCTCCGCTCGGCGGCTCGGTGGCGACGCGCTGGTCCCAGATGCGTGCCTCGTGCCCGTTGCTCTGGAGGAGAGACGCGGCGAGCAGCGCGTCGAGCGGATGTTGCAGGAAGTCGCGGGAGAACTCGTCTTCCACGATGACGAACAGGACGGAGGCCATGTCAGCCCCTTTCTCTCGGGAGATTCTGGAGTGAGGAGATCGTTGAGACGGTGGAGATCGCGGCGTCGTCGAGGGCCGGGGGAGGGTCGTCGTCGAGGGCTGAGAAGAAGGCCGCCAGCTGCCGTCGATAGGGCGCGAGCCAGTCCGCGGACCCCGCCTCCTCCGGTCGTGACGGCAGGTACAGCCCCGCGTCGGGGACCGTCTCAGGATCCGGTCGCGCATCCACCACCACCGAGCCGCCCTCGACGACGACGGTGCCCGTCGAGCCGTTGAAGCACACGCGCGGCATCCGCCCGGGGAAGGCTCCGGAGGTGAAGGAGGCGGTGGTGACGCAGCCGGACCGGTGCACGAGGCAGGCCGTCGTGCTCGACCGGTACCTGTCGAGCACGACCGTCTCGCAGAACGCGATGCGCTCGACGGGACCGAGGCACCAGATCGCCAGGTCGAGTTCGTGATGGGCCAGGTTCCAGAGCTGGTCCTCGACGCGAGCCGGGTCGTCGGCGAAGTAGCGGTCCGACCGCCAGAGGGGTATCTCGACGGTGGCGGAGGACACCCGACCGAGCGAGCCCTCGCCGATCAGGCGATGGACCGCCTCCCAGGCCGGGGCCCAGCGGTGCTGGCTCACGACCTGGAGGCCGAGCCCGGCGCGCCGCGCGACCGCGCGGAGGTGCTCGGCGCCCGAGGCGGTCAGGGTGACGGGCTTCTCCACGAGGACGTGCTTGCCGTGCTCGAGCGCGCTGAGCGCGATCGACTCGTGCGTCCGGGTCGGAGTGGTGATCACGACGGCGTCGATCCTCGGGTCGGCGATCACCTGCTCGGGGCTCATCTGCTCGGGGAGCGCTTGCTCGGGGAGCGCGGTCCGCGACCGGGGTGCCTCACCGGTCCTCGGTCGCCTGGTCCCGACCGTGACGGCGCCGACCAGCCGGGTGAGCTCAGGTTCCGTCGTCAGCATCCGTGCCACCTGCCGGCCCATCGCGCCGTGCCCGATGACGCCGATGTTCCTAGGACGCGGCATGGGTCACCACCCGGGGCGCTGTCCAGGTGCGCAGCCGCAGCAGCATCTCGGTGTGCTCGATCACGTCCAGCTCTCTCCGCACGTCGCGGGGCTGCCTCGCGGTCAGCCGCGTGATCGCGCGGCTCATCGACGTCCGCAACGGGTCGTCGACGATCGTGGTCACACGGCGCCCGCCCGCGCGCGGCTCAGTCACCAGAAGGCACTTGCGGGTGGCGGCGAGGGAGGCGTCCGCTGCCCCGGACGGCGTCAGCCAGAGCGAGTGCTCAGCGCCCGATGCGGTCGTGGAGCGGACCAGGCGGTAGTTCGACGGATCGCCGCCGCCGCACTGGAACAGGCGCGAGGAGCCGCCCGCGATCCCACTGTGCAGGATCAGGCGTCGACCGTCGTGACACGTCGTCTCCCAGCGCGCCTCGAGGAGGTAGCCCCCGTCGTCGACGAAGTCCACTCGCGATCTGTCCGGGTCGAAGGTCTGGAGGTCGTCGGCGGAGACACCGAGACTCCGGGCTATCGCGTACAGGTGGGGCCATTCGTAGCCGAGCACGCCGGCGATCGGATCCCGGAAGCGCCCCCGTGCTTCGTCCAGCGTCCGGTCCTTCACGAAGCTCACGACGAGATCCGCCCGAGGGTCGGCCGCCCGCGCCAGGGCGAGCACGGCCGCGCTGTCCTGGTATTGCGACACGACCTCGATGCACGCGAGGGGGTGGCGGTCGAGGAGCTCGCGGAACGACTCGAGCTGGGGCGACGTGCAGGCGGGCTTCTCCAGGAGGACCGCAGCGCACGGGTCGCGTCGGAGGATGGACGCGAGGGCCGGGAGGTGCGCGGCGGTCGGTGTCGCCACGATCCAGAGGTCCGGGTCGGGGAAGGCGTCGTGGACGTTCCGATGCACGGGGACGGGCATCGCTCGCACCGGAGCGGTGTCGACGACGACGACGCGGTGGCCGGCCTCGACGAGCATCGCGACGCGGAGAGCGCCGATCCGCCCGCCGCCGACGACGGCGATGGCCAGGGTCATCGCGCGGAGGAGAAGTAGAGGTCGTAGTAACGGGTGTACACGCCGGAGTCCCGGATCCAGTCGTTCACGGTCTGCAGCGCGAGCGAGGGCGCGGCGCCCGCCTCCGCGCCGTCCACCAGTGCCGCGAGGCGACTGAGGACGATGAAGGTCGCTGCCCGATAGAGGTCGTAGCCGCCGTTCGGGATCCCCTCGAACTGGTAGAGATTGAACGAACGGCCGTCACCGAGCACGGTCGCCGGCCCGAACCCCTCGACTCCGGTGACCGCCGACAGGTCGGCCGTGGCGAACGCGGTCAGGTAGCAGTCCGCCGGCAGCTGCTCGAGGGTGGAGCGCTCCGCGATCCGTTCGCCGGTGCTCGACACCAGCAGCTTCGGCCGCGTGCGGATCGCCTCGTCGAGGTCCGGGGTGGTCTCGAAGCCGTTCTCAGCGGCGGAGATGAGCTGGAGATGGTCGGTGTCGACGACGACGACGCGGCACCCGAGCGACCGGAGCGAGCTCGCCAGTCGGGCCCCGAGCGTCCCGTACCCGACGCTGACGACCCGCATCCCGATCAGCTTCTCCCCGCGGAGCGCTTCGCGGAGGCGCCGCATGCACGAGTCGGCGATCTCGTTGTATCCGATCCGCTGCTTGACGTCCGAGCGGGCCATGTTGGCGACCGGGAGCCGTCGCTGAGCCGGCTGCTCGCGAGGCGTTTCAGCCCGCTCACCGTGAGCTCGATCGCGGCGTCCGGGCGCTCCCGGAGGACGGGATCACCTGCGGCGTCGGTGAGGGCGAGCAGGCCGCCGTCGTCGATGATGATCACTTTCTGCCGCCGGTCGTGCCCCTCGCGGGTGAAGCGGTCGACGAAGCGAGCGGTCTCCTCCGCTCGAGCCGCTTCTGCCGCACTGGTCGTGTGGTTCACCGCCGCGTTGTCGAGCCGCCTCACCTCCACGCCGAGGGACTGGAGGGTCATGGCGACGCGCTCGCGGTTCAGCGTCGCGTCGCCTTTGTCGAGGACGACGATGTCGGCCGCCGGGACGCCTGCCCCCAGGAGCGCCGAGATGAAGCCCAGTGAGTTCTCGACCAGATGGTCGCGGAAGATCACCCGCAGTCGATCCGTCGGCATCGCGAAGGCTGCTGCCGCCCAGCTGAGGACCGGCATCGCGCTCAGCACTTGTCGCTGCTCTTCGCTCGCGAAGCATCCGTCCAGCTGCTCCAGCATCGCTGCCATCCCGGCGCCGAGATCGAAGTCGCTCGATCTGATCAGCGCCGTGAAGACCCGTGCAGTGGGGGTAGCGGGCTGCAGTGCGCGGGGGGTTGGAGAACCGAACACGACGGTCAGTTCGACGAGATGCCCGTGAGAACTCGTCCATGTCGTGAGGAGGGCGTCCGCATCATGGCGGATATCGAGGGAGTCCTGCTGTCGGACCAGTCCGGCACTCCGTGCATGAGCGTCTATGGCGGCACAGACTCGGTCGCGAGTCGCCGCTCCGGTGATCGCGAAGACAGGCACGGCGCGAGTGCCGTCGTCGAGGGCGCTGGTGGAGGTTTCTGTTGAGGTGACCACGAGCAGAACCGTAGAGAAGAACCGATGTCGGGTGAATGTATCTGTCTGATTACTCAGGCAACTACAAGCCTTTGATCCGGCTTCTGTGTTCTGCCTGAGAAGGCAAGTCTTTGCAGTGAACAACGGGTGTCGAACAGTGTGTATCAATGGCACCCTTCGGCCCTTGGCACGAAATGCCGATGAATGACACCCCCTTTCTGCGGGGACTGCGCCCCCTTTCCGTGGGGGGCTCGCTTGCCTCGGAACGTGCGGCGGGGCGGGGGCGTCGACGCTCCTCCGTCGCTCCGATGACCGCGGTCGCGAGGGTATTTTCCCCGGCTGTCACGAAGGATCGAATGGCGTCTCGAGGACATCCTGAGGCCCGCCTCCGATCGAGAGAGCGCGACCACTCCGAGGAGAGCGCGACCGTTCTCACGCGGGCTCGAGCGGCGTCCTCCGGCGTGCGTCGTTCGGCCGACGTTCGCGAATGTCTGATCACCCGCTCATAGGCGTCGGGGATGACAGGAAGAAGGACTGCGGTGCCCGCCCACTATTCCTGGTGGCGGGTGTTCTCGCTGCGGTTTCTCCTACGATCAACAAGGCCTCTTCCTCCTGTGTGTCTAGGTGCTGCAAGTCGCTGTCGTGAATGCGGAAGAATGGCGCTGGCCGCGCCCTTCCAGAGGGGCTGCCGGTAGGCGGACCGTCTGCCACAGGACTCGACGAACGGCGCAGAAGGGCTGGTCGACAAGGTTTTCGCAACTGAAGGAGCGGCCGGCGCCACGCCCTTGCTGCGTCGTGGGCGGCGACGCCGACGAGTATCGCGATGTACGAAAAAGCCGCTTCTCGCGAGAGCCCGATAGGCGGCCCGGACCCCGTTCCGCGCGGCGCCGGCGGTGGTCCTTGTCTCCTGACACCGGATACGGTTCCGGTCGCGAGCGTCACAGCTCTGTCCCCGTTCTGAGACGGTCGTGTAACAGCGGGCTCCTCGGCCCGGGCTGGCTGGTGAAGTGACTGCCATGACCAACAACACCGTCCCCAACGTCCTCCGCCGCGGCTCGACCCGAGCGGCTCTCCTCGGTGCGGCAGCCCTCTCGCTCGTCGTCCTCGCTGGTTGCACCGGCACCGCCGCTCCCGGCTCCGCCTCCTCTTCCGCCTCCTCCTCCGATCACTCCGTCCTCTGGCTCGGCGACTCGACCGCCGTCTCGGAGGCGCCCGCCCTCAAGGCCGCCTTCGATGCGGCCGGCGTCTCCTTCGAGAGCGGCGCCGCCGATGGTGGCGGCGCGGTCGTCGACCCCGGCCCCCCGATGAGCGAGCTCGTCCAGGGTGTGTGGCCGACGCTGCAGAAGAGCATCGCGGAGTCGGGCGCCGACACCGTCATGTGGCAGGTCACGATGTACGACTGGGGCACGCCCGAGCAGCAGGTCGAGGGCATGCAGAAGCTCGCCGACGAGGTCGAGAAGGCCGGTGCCGACCTCGTGATCGTCTCGGCACCGCCGATCGGCGACGAGATGTACCTCGAGAACAGCGCCTCGACCGCCACCATCGGTTCCTCCGCCCAGTCGGTCGCCGATGCGAGCGGCGGCACGGTCGCCTACCTCGACGCCTCCGCCCTCTGGGGCACCGACCCCGCCGGAGACAAGGCGTTGCGCTCGGGCGACATGACCCACAACTGCCAGCAGGGCGCGGCGGCGTTCGCCAAGTGGTTGACCACCGAGTACGCGGCGCTCCCCAGCGGTGTCCCGGCGGCGCCCGTCGAGTCCTGGGGAACCGGTTCGTGGACCGCTGACCCGGAGTTCGCCAAGTGGGACTGCCCGGCGGCCGGCGCGTGATTCCGCTCGACTCGGCGACCCGGTCGGAGCGCGAAGCGCGGCCGACCGGGCGCGGCCGCTCCGCTTCGCGCTCGTCCGCCCCGCGCCTCGGCCAGCTTGACGGCCTTCGCGGCATCGCGGTCCTCGCCGTGCTCCTCTTCCACACCTCCCTCTTTCCCGGCGGTTTCCTCGGCGTCGACCTCTTCTTCACCCTCTCGGGCTTCGTCATCACGGCGGGGCTGCTGCGGGAGGCCGGGGCCACGCGGCGGATCGATCTGCTCGCCTTCCTCGGGCGACGTGCCCGGCGTCTGCTGCCCGCTCTGCTCGCGCTCCTGGGGCTGGTCCTGATCGCCACAGCGCTACTGGCCACCCCGGCCGTGCGGCACAATGCAATCGACGACCTGCCGTGGGCCCTGGCCCAGCTGGCGAACTGGCACTTCATCGGCGCGGGCATCAGCTACGGGCACATCACGGACGTGCACGTCTTCGCACACCTGTGGAGCATCGCGGTCGAGTGGCAGTTCTATCTGGTCTGGCCGGTCGTCATCGGAGTCCTGGCGCGCCGGGCGCGCGGGGAACGGCTTCTGACCGCTCTGATCATCGGGGCGACGATCGTCTCGGCGGCCCTGATGGCGGTGTACGCCGTCTCGGACACGACACGGGCCTACGAGGGCACGGACACTCGCGCCTCCGCTCTGCTGCTCGGTGCTCTCGCGGCGACGCCGCCCGTGCGCCGACTCGCTGAGTCGCTCCGTCACGGCTGGGCGTCCTTCGCCGCCGGAATGCTTGCGGTCGCGCTGCTCGCCCTCTGGCTGATCGCGGACGGCACCGACGCCCTCTGGCTGTACCGCGGCGGATTCCTTGCGCACTCGGTCGTGGCCGCCGCCTTCATCGCCGTGCTCGCTGCCCAGCCCCGCATCGGCGTCTCCCGCGCCATCGGGAGCGCCATTCCCCGCTGGCTGGGCGGGGTCTCCTACAGTGTCTACCTCTGGCACTGGCCCCTGGTCGTCCTCCTTCCCGCGATTCCGGGAGAGAGCGGCGTCTGGTGGCGCGCCGGCATCGTGATAGCGGGGTCGATCCTGCTCGGCTGGATGTCGACCCGGTTCCTCGAACGTCCGATCCAGTCGGGGGCCCGGTGGGCTCGCGGCCGGTCGGGAGCGATCGCGCTCGTGGGCGCAGGAGTGGTGATCATGCTGATCTGGCTGGCCGTGCCTCGTCCCGACCTCGGTGCGGGTACCGTCGATCTCGATTCGCTGTGACACCGCTCCGCCGTCTCGTCGCCGTCGCGGGTCTCGTCGCGCTCGTCGCGGGCGCCGTCTCCGGGTGCGCGGGCGACCAGCTTCGCCCGGCGGGTGCGCCGGCCACCGGCTTCCCCGCGTCCGAGTCGCCGGAGCGAACCGTTCCGGTCGTCCTCGTGTCCGCGAGCGGGCCCTGGGTGGTGTGGCGCGACGTGCCTGGCGGCGACCTGCTCCAGGCATCGGCGGAGGCGCTGCTCGCCGGGCCGACGGACGAGGAGCGGGCGCGCGGCATCACCTCGGCGCTGCCGCCCGGCTACTCACCGCTCGTCTTCACCGGGTCGGAGGGGCAGGTGGAGGTGAGCCTGCCCCTCGACTTCCGCCAGACCGCCGCCGACACCTCGCAGCAGATCGCCTGCACAGCCGCAGCGTCCCCGGGAGTTCCGGGTGGCCTGCCTCCGGCCGAGGTGGTCGTCGCGTTCACGGAGCCCTCCGCGCCCGAGGCGGAGCCACTCAGGGTCGTCTGCGACGACTCCTTCGTCGTGAGGATCGTCCTCTCCGACTCGCGCTGACGCTCCTCCCGACCTCTCGAGAACAGGACCCCCTATGAGCCGTGTGCTGCTCGTCGAAGACGACCCCGCGGTGCGCCGCGGCGTCACGATCGGCCTCGGTCGCCTCGGCCACGAGGTCGAGGCGGTGAGCGACGGCTGGGACGCCCTCGACTCCGTCGCGGAGGCACCCCCCGAGATCGTGGTGCTCGATCTGATGATCCCGGGCCTGAACGGTCTCGAGGTGTGCCGCCGCATCCGCTCGACGAGCACCCTGCCGGTCGTGATCTTCTCGGCGCGCGACCTCGACCTCGACATCGTGCTCGGCTTCGAGGCGGGCGCCGACGACTACTGCGTCAAGCCGGCCTCGGCCGAGGTGATCGACGCCCGGATCCGCGCGGTACTGCGCCGCGCCGCTCCCGCGCCAGGCGTCCTAAACGAGATTGAGGTTCACGGCGACCTCGAGATCGAGCGTCTATCGCTTCGAGTGCGCCGCGACGGAGAAGAAGTGTCGCTCACCCCGTCGGAGTTGCGGCTGCTGATGTTCCTCTCGGCAGCCCCGGAGCGCACCTTCAGCAGACAGGAGCTGCTCGAGCAGGTGTGGGAGCAGAGCTACTACGGCGAGGTGCGGCTCGTCGACGCTGCGTGACCCGTCTCCGCGCCAAGATCGAGGCCGATCCGCGCTCGCCGCGACATCTGCACACCGTCCGTGGATTCGGCTATCGGTTCTCTTCGTGAGACTCCGTCCGCTCTCGTCGCTGCGCTCACAGCTGGTGCTGGCGTTCGCGCTCGTCTCTCTGGCGTCGGCCGCCGCTGCCGCGGGGGTGACTATCGCCGGATCGCGCGACGTCGTCCTGCAGCAGGCTCAGGATTCGGCCGTCTCGGCGTTACGCACCGGCGTGGAGAGGCTCGCCCCCGACCTGCGGGTCGCACCGGATCAGCGCACGCTCGGGCTGCTGATCGCCCGGCTGGAGCAGGCGCCCGGCGTCGACGGACCGGTGGCCGCCTCCTTCGGAGGCCGGCTGCTCGGTGCCGAGGAGGTACCCGCCGCGGTCGTCGAGAAGGCGGGCTCGCCCGCCACGGCACTCGCCCAGCGTGTGCGCATCGACGGGCAGCCCTCCCTCTCGGTCGCCGTGCCCGTCCTCGCCGGCGGAGCCCCCTCGGGGCTCGTCGTCTACTCGCTGACACCGCTCTCACCCCAGGAGGCGGTGATCGGCGGCATCGTGACGGGTGCGGCCGCCGGAGCCGTCCCGATCGCGCTCGCGGCCGTCGCGGTCGCCCTGCTCATCGCCGGCGGCCTGGTCCGCCCGATCGAGCGCCTCCGCGCAGGGGTCGAGCAGGTGGCGACGGGCGAGCTCGGCACGCAGGTGATCGCCGCCGACCGCGGGGAGGTGGGGGAGCTGGCCCGCGCCTTCAACTCCATGTCGCGCGACCTCCGCGCCGAGCACGACCAGCTGCGCCTGCTGGAGGAGCGCGCCCGCCGTTTCACCGCCGACGTCTCGCACGAACTCCGCACTCCGCTCGCCGCGATGACAGCGGTCGCCGGGGCCCTGGCATCCGAGGCCCCCGGCCTCCCCGACGACACGGCGGAGGCGGCGCTGCTCGTCGCCCAGGAGACCGACAGCCTTGCCCGGCTGGTCGAGGACCTCATCGAGATCTCCCGCTTCGATGCGGGAACCGCCGAGCTGCGACTCGACGAGATCGAGCTCTCCGCACTTGTCGGCCGCACCCTCGCCCTGCGGCAGTGGACTGATCGCGTGGCGGTCGACGTGCCCAAGGAGCTACGCGTCGTGGTCGATCCTCGCCGCCTGGACGTCGTGCTCGCGAACCTCGTCGGCAACGCGGTGCGTCATGCGCCGGGAGCCGTTGTCAGCATCACGGCCCGCGTGGACCAGAATCGGCTGCGGCTCGTGGTCGCGGACGACGGCCCGGGGATCCCGCCCGAGCTCCGCCCCCGGGTCTTCGACCGCTTCGTCAAGGGAGATCCTGCGCGCGGTCGCAGCGAGGGCAGCGGCCTCGGTCTGTCGATCGCGCGCGAGAACGTGACGCTCCACGGCGGCACTCTCGCCGTCGAGGCCGGCGCAGGCACGGTGTTCGCGATTGAGCTGCCGCTCCGGCCGCTCTGACGCGGGCCGCGCTCGCACACCTCGTCGGGGCCTCCTGCGAGTGCTCGTGAGCCGAGGGCCCGGCAGCCGTCGGAGCGCGTGTCGCGCCCACTCGTGCGCCATCCCTTCTCGCCAGTACTCAGCCCCAGGCGACCTCGAGATCGACGACGAAAGTCACCCCGAACCGGTCGCGCAGCATGCCGTAGAACGGTGACCACGCCGACGGGCCCAACGGGACGACCACCGTCGACCCCTCGACGAGCGCCTCCCAGTAGTGGCGGATCTCATCGGCGTCGGTGCCGCGCACCGAGACGAAGACCGGGATGGTGCCGGGATCGTGTGCCGTGTGTCGGGGCACGTCGTAGGCCATCACGCGGAACCCGGACTCTGAGGCGAGCTGGCCCCAGAGCAGCTGGTCCGCCTCCTCGGGTGCGGTGACGGCGTGCGCGTCGGCGTAGCTCACGGCATCGAGGCGGCCGCCGAAGACCGATCGGTAGAATTCCAGCGCCTCGCGGGCCTGGCCGCGGAAGTGAGGTGGGTCGTGGTGGTGATGCTCATGGTGTGCTCCTCGCCGTCGTCCGGGTCGTTCGCCCGGGTGCACCGACCCTCCCAGGAGAGAAGGACGCGTTTCGTCCTCTTCTCGACCTAGCCTCGGGGGCATGCCCACGACGACCGAACGCCTGCTCCTGCTGCTCTCGCTGCTGCAGGCCCGGCGCGACTGGCCGGGACCGCTGCTCGCCGAGCGGCTCGCGATCGCGCCGCGGACCGTCCGGCGCGACGTCGACCGCCTCCGCTCGATGGGCTATCGGATCGGCACGACGAAGGGACCCGGCGGCGGCTACCGGCTCGAGGCCGGCAACGAGCTGCCGCCGCTGTTGTTCGACGACGAGCAGGTGCTGGCGCTCGCCACCGCTCTGCGCGCTCCCGTCCCGGGGCTCGAGGAGGCGTCGGCCCGGGCCCTCGCGACCGTGCGGCAGGTGCTCCCCGCGCGGCTGTGACCCCGCGTCGACGCTCTGCGGTTCACCGCGGTCGCGGCGCCGAACCCGGGCGTGCCTCCGGAGCGCCTGGTTGCGGTCGCCGCAGCCGTACGCGCGCAACAGGTGCTGCGCCTCGAGCATTCGGACGTGCTGCGACGCGTCGAACCGCACCACCTGGTCGCGCGTCAGGGCCGGTGGTACCTGATCGGCTGGGATCTCGACCGCGACGACTGGAGGGTGTTCCGCGTCGACCGGCTGACGCCGCGCAGCCCGCTCGGAGCCCGGTTCCGGCGCCGTCCGCTGCCCGGAGGCGGTGTCGCCGGATTTCTGGAGTCGCGGCTCCGGGGCGGTGAGGCCGGCGACGGCTGGTCGTGCCGCGGCTCCGTGCTGCTGCGGACGCCGATCGCCCGGGTGCTGCCCTACGCGGGCGACGGCGAGGTCGAGGACCTCGGCGACGCGGGCTGCCGCCTCACCCTCGGCGCGTGGTCGTGGGAGGCGCTCGCCGCGTCGTTCGGGCGGTTCGGGGCCCCGATGGGTGGGGCGGAGCCAGCCGAGCTGGTCGCCGCCTTCGCTGTGCTCGCCGAGCGGTACGCGGCGGCCGGGGCCTGACACGAGGTCGCCGAGCGGAGTGGCGACTCGTCATCGGAGGGGCGTCGCTGCGTGTCGCGGTGCCCGGTCAGCGACCAGTCGCGTGCGAGGCGCCGCAACGGAAGGGGTTGCCGTCCTTCGGCGCGAGGACTTGGCTGGAGGGAGCAGAGAGAGGTGTCACCATGACGCAGACCTTCCCCGCCTGGTTGCGGGATCAGCAGAAGAGGGACGACGAGGTCGGCCTGTTCGCGCAGGACTTCGGCGGCCGTGACGACCTGCCGGAGCACGGCGGCCGGGCGATCTACGACGGCTACTTCGCGAGCGAGTCCGAGTCGGCGCAGGCCGATCTCGATCGTGCCTGGATGGAGTTCGAGGCGCATCCCGAGCCGTCCGCCGCATCCGACGAGCCGGAGGGACTCCGATGAGCGACCAGACCCCGAGCCCCGTCGAGGACCCGGACGACCAGGCCGACAAGCCATCGCAGGCCGAGGGCGAGGACGAGCGCGACACTCCGCACGAGGTCCTGCCCGCCGAGGGCAAGCCCTCCCCGGCCGAGGGCTGAGCCGACGCGATCCGGTGGAGGGGCGCATCCGCTGTGGGTGCGCCCCTCCGGTGCGTCAGCCCGTCACCAAGGTGCCACCGAGGTCCGCGGAAACGGAATAAATGTCGGAGAAGAGCACCGCCCAGCCGCAATCGACCGCCGGATGGTTCGTCGTCCCGCAGTCGGCGACGCCTCCTGCTGCCTGCAGTATTCCCACGGCACCGAATCCATCGGCCCACGGGACTATGACCGGCCCGCCACTGTCTCCGCTCACTCCAAGAACATTCTTATTCACTTGCTCAGCGCGCATCGTGTAGAAGTCGCCCTCTTCGTCCGATGTCATCAGGTAACGAACATCGACGATTTTTCCGTCGCAATGAACTCCCGAGTTTCCTCCATCGGTGCAGACAAGATCTCCGACTCCGACCTTCTGCATACCTCGGACGGGAACGATGTCAGAGCTTCCCGGGCCGCCATCGAAAGTCCAGCCGATCCCGGTGCTCGCCAATGTCGCCGTCCCGGTGACATTGCCGCGGATGTCCCTGTCGCCGTACGAAGACGAATCCGCGTTGTATGCCCGCCAGGAGCCGCCCGCGACAGCCGGTCTGCAATGGCGGGCGGTCGTCGGCCTGTCGACGTCATTGATCCGCAGAGTGAACCCCGACGAGCACACCGACGATGCGGAAGGATCGAGTAGGAAGCTCCGCATGAAGCCGCCAGCCGAGAAGGCAGATACATCCGTCGTTCGTGAAGGCCGCGCGTCGATCGGTGCGAAGCGCGGCGAGATGCGGACATCGACGGGAAGAGACCCCGCTTCTTTCACGAGCTCCTGCGCGGCCTCGACAATGCCCTTCGTTGCGAGCGCGTCGTCTGTGGGTCCTTTTGTCGCGCTGAGAGAACCCTCCGCGACGAGAGAGGGGCGGTCGAACGCGACGGTCGAGACGCCTGAAAGTTCGAAGCCGATCGACGAGAGCGTCGCCCGCATCGCAGCGATCTTCCTCGCCTGCTCGTCGACCTCCTTCCAGCTGAACGGGTAGTCGACGAAAGCGACCGGAAGATCGGCGTCGCGGGCGGCAGCGCGAACTTCTTCCTTGCGCGCGGTCTCGCTCCCGTGCCACAGGATCTTCAGCCCGCCGGTGGTGTCGTCAACCCCCGAGATCAGGTAGCCAGCATCCGTGACGCCAGGGATGCTCTCAATGCGTTCGAGTAGGCGTCCTCGCGCTCGGTCCGCTTCGATGCGGTCCGCACCGCGCGCATCGATGTAGCTCTGGGTGACGTCGCTGTATGCCCAGCTGTCAGGGATCGCTTTGGTGGCGTCGGGCGGCGTCCTCTGCTCCTCCCCACTTGCGGATGCCACGGAAGACGTGGTGAGCAAGAGGGCGGTGATCGTCGTGACCAGAACTGTCCTCTTCATGTTCTCCTCATATTTCTTCGGGGCGTGAGCGCTGGCTGCGCCAGGAGCAGGGCGGCCCCGATCTGCATCACGGCCGACCACAGGGGTTGATCGGTGATGTAGTCGTGGCCGAGCAGTAGCGGCCCCGCTCGAGCGAGGAGCGAGGTCGTGCCGAGGGTCTGTATCAGGGCGAGGAAAGCGAGGGCGCGGCGGGCTCCCGCGGGAAGGCCGTGGATCGCCGCGACAGTCGCACCCCAGGCGATGACGGGCGATGCGAAGAGCATCACGAGGAAAAGGAACCTGACGTCCCCGAGAGGCGTGGCGTCGGGCTGCGGCCGCGAAGCCGCGAGGATGAACTGTGCTGCGCCGGCGAGGATCACGACGCACCGGCTGGCAGACAAGCGACGCTTCGCTCGGAGGCCGAGCGCTAGCACGACGTAGGCCGCAAAGGCGAGCGCAGCTGTGATCAAAGGTTCGGGCAGGAAGGGCCGTGAGAAGCCGTCGACCGAATGCAGCTGCCGCAACACCGGCGTCGTCAGGGCAATCGCAATGTTCCCGAGCCCGGCTCCGAGGAGGAGGCCCGACGAAGCGACCAGCGCGCGTTCCGATCTCAGCAGGACGGATCCCCCCTGGCCTTCGCTGCGAATTCTCGACACAGCTCTCTGTCTACAAGAAAAGAGAGAATATATCAAGTAAGTACCTGGAAGGCCCCTGGCGCACCCGGCGCAGAGAGCGGCGCTCGCCTCCGCGGTGTCAGCGCTCAAGGATCGCGAGCAGCGTCGGCGCTGTTCGGGTAGCGGGAGAGCACACTATCCCGATCACGGCGGGCCGGAGCGCGACCCGGGAGATAGAGTGCTCGCCCGCTCGCTCAGGCCTGCGCTCGCAGCTCGGGCGCAGGTGCCATTTCGGCACGGTGTCGGCAAATTCAAGCGATGGGGACTGCTGAGGGTTTCGTTGACTCGTCTTTTATGCCACGCGTGCGGCGGTTTCGATCATCTCGAACTCGATCGGGGTCAGGTGTCAGGGGGAGCGTTGGTGGCGGTGGCGGTGGCGGTGGCGGTGGTGGTAGGTTCCCTCGATCCAGGTGACGATCGCGAGGCGCAGATCCTGCGGGGTCTTCCAGCATTGCCGGCCGCGGACGTTCTTCAGCAGCAGCGCGAAGAATGACTCCATGGCCGCGTTGTCACCCCACGCATCCACTTCACCCCTCGATCCTTTCACGCCAGCGGCTTTGATCTCGGCAACGAATTTCCGGGAGCGAAATTGAGGCCCGCGATCGGAGTGAATCACGGCCCCGACGGGCTCGCGTCGACTGATGGCATTGCGCAATGCGCTTACGGTGAGGGACGCTTTCGTCCGGGAATCGATCCTCCCCTCGGCAGTGCTGTGCTCCATGACGTCTCTCAGCCAGACCTGGTCGGGACCGGACGCGGCGAACACCCGACGGACTCGATCATCATGAAGTGAAGCACGTTTTTCAGGATGCTTTCCCGACCGGCTTCGCTCGTGGCTACTTCTTGGGGTCAACAAGGCGACCAGGTGCGTCGCCCACGCAATACCCGCCGATGGATTCGCTGCAGCACTCGACGCTGCGAAGGTGTGGCCCCTGCAGTGGTAGCGTGCTGAGATGCGTTCGAGGCCCGCGATCCTTGAGGCTTATGCAAAACCCGCTATGAGGCGATAGATCCGGGCGTGTTATTCGCGAATAACACCTACCGGTCAGCTCTACTAGAGGAGTACTTCTCAAGGAACTTCTCACAAAGGAATCGACCGGTGCGCAGACAGACTACTACGGGAATGACGTCCGAGCACTATGCCCTCCTCGTCGAACGAATCGAGAACGAGTTCGTGTGGCGTCGGCGTACCGGACGCCCGCGGAAGCTCTCGCTCTCGAGGGCGATCCGGATCACGCTTCTCTACTTTCGCCACAACGTTACCGCACAACTGATCGCCGAGCTCGCCGGCGTACACCAATCGACCATCCCGCACGATCGCGGAAGTCGAAGCGATGCTCAACGTCGTCACTGATGACGAACAGGCCGACGTCGCGGCGGCCCTCGGCGGGACAGCGGCCGTCATCGACGGCACCCTCCTCCCGTGCTGGTCCTGGGCGGACGCACCCGAGCTGTACTCCGGGAAGCACAAGACCACAGGACACAACTGCCAAGTCCTTGCCGACCTGTCAGGCCGGCTCCTCTCCCTGTCAGCCCCCATCTCAGGCAAGCACCACGACACGCACGCACTCCGCGAAACCGGACTGGCCACCATCATCGATTTCTTCAACACCCTCGCCGACCGGCGATATCAAGGCACGGGCCTCGTCACTCCGATCACAAGAAGGTCAAGACAAGAACACTTACCCGACTACGCCAAACGACACAACATGTTCGTGAACACTCACCGATACGTCACCGAAAGAAACAATCGCAGATATCAAGACCTGGCGCATCCTCCACACCGACTAAAGGCGCCCGCTACGCACATTCCAGAACGCATTCTCAGCCATCCGCCGACTCATCTTCTTCATCCAGAACAACACGAGTTTCGCATAAGCCTCAGTGGCGGGAGAATGCCCAGCCTTCGGTGAAGGGTGCGGTGGAAGCGTTCGATTTTCCCGTTCGTTTGCGGCCGGTAGGGGCGGGTCTTCTTCGGGGTGATGTGGAGCTCTTGGCAGGCGTCGCGCCAGGCGTGGGATGTGTAGGCGGAGCCGTTGTCGGAGAGGGCCTGGTGGACGGTGATGCCGCGGTCGGCGAACCATGCGGTGGCGCGGCGGAGTACGCCGATCGCGGTGAGGGCTGTCTCGTCGTCGTGGATCTCGGCGTAGGCGACGCGGGAGTGGTCATCGATGACGGTGTGCAGGAACGCGTTCCCGATCAGGGGTTCGTGACGGAGGTTGCGGTTCCCGGTCCGGTTCGCGGTCGCCGCGCGATGCCGTTCGCCTTGCTGCCGGCCCACGAAGCGCCAGCCTCCGCCGTCGGGGATGCAGCCGAGCTTCTTCACGTCCACGTGGATCAGTGCTCCCGGGGAGTCGTGTTCGTAGCGTCGGACGGGCTCCCCGGTGCGGATATCGATGGGGGACAGCCGGTTCAGGTGGCAGTGCACGAGGACCGCGTGAACGGTCGACGCGGGAAGATCGAGGATCCCGGCGATCTGGACCGGTCCGAGGCGCTTCTTCCACCGCAGATGCACGATCTTCTTCACCACCGCCTGCGGCGTTCTCGTGGGCGAGCGGTGCGGACGCGAGGACCGGTCCTGCATGCCGGCGGGGCCCATCTCGGCGAAGCGTTTCGCCCACCGGTTCGCGGTCGGCCAGGACACGTGGAAGAACGCCGCTGCCGCGGCGATCGTCCAGCCGTCCTCGACGACGAGCCTGCCGATGCGTTCGCGATGCCGGGGCGTCACAGCGGCGTTAGCGTGAGACACGACGACCTCCTGATGTGAGTCGAAGCGGTAGCAGCTCCACTCTCAACCGGGAGGTCCTCACCCCATCTGAACGACTAGAGCGAGTCGTCGCACCACAACAAACCTCCCTGGGCAGAACACCTAGCGCGGGCGTCTCGAGTGATCGGGGCCGCCGAAAGCCCCAGCCACGAGGCGGGTAGGCTTGGTCGCTTGGGAGGGGACGCCTTGGACGAAGTCTTGGATGTTGACGAGTCGGATGCAGCACTTTGGCGCGAAGCGCTCGCCGGGACGGAACGTGCGTTTGCCGTGATCTTCGGTCGCCATCGTGCCCGCGTCTACCGCAAGGCCTACGCGCGGGTGCGCAACGTGCATGACGCCGAGGATGTCGTGGCGATGGTCTTCATGGAGGCGTGGCGCCTTCGAGCGAAGGTGCGGATCGTCGACGGTTCGCTGCTCCCATGGCTCCTTGCAGTGACGACCAACGTGACCCTAAACAACGATCGTGCTGCGCGGCGCTACCGCCGCTTGCTCGCCAAGGTGCCTGAGGCTCCGCCGTCCGATCCTATGCCCGATGTCGAAGAACGACTCGACCTGCAAGAACGCGCCAACCAGCTCACTCAAGCGATCCGTCGTCTGAGCCAGTCCGAGCGCGTGGTCGTCGACCTGTGTCTCGTCGAGAAAATCTCAATGTCTGCGGTCGCGGAAGTGCTGGATGTCCCGATTGGGACCGTCAAGTCGCGCTTGTTCACCGCACGGCGAAGACTCCGAACTTATTTGAGTGATCAGGACATACCAGTCCTGATGATAGACGAGCCGCTGACGGTAGAGGCTACAAATGGGAGCCGATGAGGCTGAGCGGCGAGCTCATCGGCAAGGAACAGATAACCGAACGGCGGATCATCGCGGTGCGCATCGAACGCGGCGTTGGTCAGGGGCGCGTCGTCCCAGTCGCGGTCGGAGAAGGGTCGCTTCTTCCAGGCGTAGAACGCTTGTTTCGTGAAGCCCCGTACCCGGCAGGCCGCCGCGACGGCGATACCGTCGGCGGCAAGGTCCAGGACCAGCGGGAACATCATTGTGGGCCGACCTCGCGGGAAGCGAGGTCCGAGGTCGACAGAGTGTTTGGAGACGACCTCGCCTTCCTGATACGCGCTCTATTCTATTCTCCGGTCGGGCCGAACATAAGCAACGACTTCGCTCATGGGCTCTTCACCTCGTCGCCGGAGGTTTCGAGGCTCATCGCGATGCGGGGTGTAGTCGGGGTCTTGATCCGCCGGTTTCGGGCGGGCTGCGGGCGAGGTAGTTAGTCAGGTTGCGGAAGCGCAGGGCGGAGCCGCGGAGGTGTTCGAGGCGGCCGTTGATCGCTTCGGTCGGCCCGCTGCTCGTGGCGGTGCGGTCGAAGTAGGCCAGGACATGGGCGGCGTGGATCTTACTCGTTCGCCGGAGGGTGATCAGTTCCGTGTGGCCTCGTGGGACCCCGCTGCTGTTGGGCGTGATCAGGGCGTGCATCGCGGTCTTGCCTCTCGCGCGGTCAGGGGTTGCGGTGGGCGGCGATCATGCGTGGGTAGATGCCCCAAGGTCGCCTCGACTTCGACATGCTCGTCGGCTGCGAACACGGCTTCCAAGCAGGCGCGCGGCTTGTCGGTGAGCAGATTCGTGCCGGTGTGCAGGGTGCGGCGGGCCGAGTAGATCGGGTCACCGGAACGGCCGCGATGCCCCATCGTCTGCACCACGGTGCGCTCCCGTGTGGTCGTGATCGCCTCCGGAGAGCGTGTCAGATGGTGTGTGTTAGGACGGGGCGTCCTGACGGAAGGGATCAGACTGTTGGCTATCGGTAGGGTGTCGCGTGAAGCGCGGCGGAAGGCTTAGGAGGCGGGCGCTGCGCGTCTGATCAAGTGGGGCGTGATGGATGACCTGTTCGCGAAGATCGACGTGGGCGAGATCGAGTTGGAGGGTGCGGGAGGGCTGATCCAGCAGCTAATCAAGTCGGGGCTGGAGCGCGGGCTGCAGGGGGAGCTGACCGAGCACGTCGGATACGAGAAGGGTGACCCGGAGGCGGCGTTCCACGAGAACCCCCGAAACGGGTTGTTCCCGAAGACGGTGGCTACGAACGTCGGTGATGTGGAGTTGCGGATCCCGCGGGACCGCAGAGGCACGTTCACGCCCCGGCTGGTTCCGACGGGCAGCCGGTTTTTGTCGCAGCTGGACGAGATGATCGTGTCGCTCTATGCGGGCGGGATGACCGTCCGTGATATCGAGCATCACCTCGCCGCGACGGTGGGCACGGAGTTCTCGCGCGAGACGATCTCGAAGATCGTCGATGAGGTCCTCGCCTGGCAGCACCGGCCTGTGGAGGCGTTCTCTCCGGTGATCTACCTCGACGCTCTGATCGTGAAGGTCCGCGACGGCGGGCACGTGCGCGACAAGGCCGCGCACCTCCCGGTCGGCGTCGACATGGACGGCATCAAGCACGTCCTCGGGATCTGGGTCCAGCAGAGCGAGGGCGCGAAGTTCTGGGCATCGGTCTGCGCGGAACTCGCGAACCGCGGCGTCCACGACGTGCTCATCGTCTGCTGCGACGGACTGACCGGGTTCCCCGAAGCGATCGAGGCGACCTGGCCGGACTCGATGGTCCAGACCTGCGTCGTGCACCTGATCCGCAATGCCATGCGGTTCGTCACCTACGGGCAGCGCAAAGCCGTCGCCGCCGCGCTGAAGCCGGTCTATCAAGCGCCGACCGCGGACGCCGCCAGGACCGCGCTGGACGCGTTCACGGCGTCGGAGCTGGGGCGCGCGAACCCGCACGCGGCAGCAGTGTTCGAGAGCGCGTGGGAGCGGTTCACGCCGTTCCTCGCGTTCCCGCCCGAGGTCCGCCGGGTGATCTATACGACCAACGCGATCGAGTCGTTGAACTTCCAGCTCCGCAAAGTCACGAAGAACCGCAGCCACTTCCCGGGCGACGCGGCCGTGATCACACTGCTCTGGCTCGCGATCTGCGACATCGAAGACAAGCGAGCCCGCGACCGAGGACGCCCCGCCGCCGAACGTCGAGCCGAGGAACGCCTCGTCGAAGGGCAAGGCGTCACGAACCGGCGAAAAGCCTCGAGCAGCTCTCCATCGCATTCCCCGAACGAATCCACCGCTACCTCT
>NZ_LIIN01000027.1 GCF_001634385.1 Rathayibacter tanaceti
GAGCTCGGCGTACCGCTGGGCGTCGTCGAGGGTGTGCTCGGCCAGCTCGGCGCGCACGTCGGCCAGTGCCGACGGCGACATCGAGAGGGTCGTCGCTCCGAGTCCGACGAGGACGACGGCGAGGAGCGGGTCGGCGGCGGCCTCACCGCAGATGCCGACGGGCTTGGCCAGTGCCGCTCCCGCGCGCCGACCTCGCCGACGAGGCGGAGGACGGCCGGGTGCCATGGGTCCTGGAAGGCCGAGACTGTGCCGAGCATGCGGTCCGCGGCGAGCGTGTACTGGGTGAGGTCGTTGGTACCGATCGAGGCGAAGTCCGCCACCGCGAGGATCCTGTCGGCGAGAAGCGCCGACGAGGGCACCTCCACCATGACGCCGGCGGTGCGGATGCCGAGCTCCCGCGCCATCGAGGTGAAGTAGCGGGTCTCGTCTACCGTCGCGACCATCGGGGCCATCACCCACAGGTCGGCGTCGGTCGCCGCGTCGGCCTGGGCGAGGGCGGTGAGCTGGTCGCGGAGGATCTGCTCGCTCGCGCGGAGGGCGCGGAGGCCACGCAGCCCGAGCGCCGGGTTCTCCTCGTGGTCGTCGTTGAGGAAGCTGAGCGGTTTGTCGGCGCCGGCGTCGAGTGCGCGGACGACGACCTTCTTCCCCGGGAAGGCGGCGAGCAGACGGGTGTACTGCTCGGCCTGCTCGGCGACGCTGGGCGCCTCCGTGGCGTCGAGGAAGAGGAACTCGGTGCGGAACAGGCCCACACCCTCGGCTCCCAGCTCGACCGCGTTCTCTGCACCGTCGGCCGAGCCGAGGTTCGCGAGCAGCGGCACGGCGTGGCCGTCGGCCAGCGAGCCCGGTACGACGGGGGCCGCGAGCATCTCCGCGCGCTCGGTGATCGAGGCTTTCGCTGCACCGATCTCGGCGTCGGAGGGGTTCACCGTCACGACGCCGGACGTGGCGTCGAGGATGACCAGCTGGCCGTCGCGCAGATCGAGAGCACCCGTGGTGCCGACGATGGCGGTGATCGACTTCTCGCGGGCGAGGATCGCCGTGTGCGAGGTCGGGCCACCGTCGCTCGTGATCAGGCCGAGGACCTTGTCGAGGTCGAGCAGAGCGGTGTCGGCCGGGGCGAGATCGCGGGCGACGAGCACGAACGGCTCCTCCGACTCCGGGACGCCCGGCGCCGCAACGCCGCGCAGGTGGGCGACCACCCGCTGTGAGACGTCGTCGAGGTCGGTTGCACGCTCAGCCATGTAGCCGCCCATCGCGACGAGCAGGTCGCGGAACCCGGCGAAAGCCTCGTGCACGGCACGCTCGGCGGTCGCTCCTCCGGCGATCCGTGCCGTGACGTCGTCGGCGAGCGACGGGTCCTCGGCCATCAGGGCCTGCGCGTCGAGCACGTCCTTCGCAGAGCCGCCGGCGCGCTCGCCCCGATGCCGGATGGTCGCAGCGGTGGCGGAGAGCGACGCGACCGCGCGCTCCTCCTCCTGCGCGACGGTGCGGGTGCTGGGCGTGTCCTCGGGGTCGGGGAGCGGCTCCGGCATGCGCAGGACGGGACCGAGCGCGAGCCCGCGCCCCACCCCGGTGCCCTGAAGCTTGGCAGAGGCGTAGGCGGTTTGAGGAGTGGACAGCGTCATGGGTGCTCGTTCCTGTCGTGCGGGACTCGGGAGGGGGGCGAGGGGCCCCGGCGGCTGGGTTTCGGGGGGACGGGGTTCGACCCGGTGAGGGTCGCCTTGTGTCTCCGGGCTACCGGCGCCGCGTGCGCCGGGGCTGCCGCCGTGCGTGATGGTGCGCGCGACGCGCGGCGTCGCGCGCACCATCACGCATCGTGATCGGTGGTGAGGAACTCGGCGAGCTCCTCCAGAACGGCCTGCTCGTTGTCCCCCTCGACGGTCACCGTGAGCTCGTCGCCGTGCTCGATGCCGAGCGAGATGATGCCGAGGATCGACGCGGCGTTCACCGGGGTCGCAGCCCCCTTGGCGACGAGGACCTTCTGACCCGACTTCGCCGCGGCCTGGCTGAACAGCGAAGCGGGGCGGGCGTGAAGGCCCTTCGACGATGCAACCTGCACGGTGCGCTCGACCATGAACGTTTCTCCTTGATCCTGCAGCGGGGCACTGCATCAGTGGTGCCCGGGATCGGGCGCACCCGGACGGACCGGGCGGGTGGAGGAGTCCTCGTCCGTCCCTGCGACGACCGCGCGAGCGGCGACGAGGACGGGAAGGGTCTCGAGCACGGCATCGGCACCGTGCGCTCCGAAGACGTCGGGCGGGAGGAGGGCGGCCGCGGCTCCCATGTCCTCCGCGCGCCGGCGGAGTCCATCGAACTGCGACTCGAGGTGCGGCCCGACGAGGAGGACGTCCGCCTCGGGGAGCGAGTGCTCGAGCCCCGTGAGGGTCTCGGAGCAGAACACGGCATCGATGCCGTGCGCCTTCGCGCCTGCTCGGAGCCGGTGCGCCAGGAACGTGCTCGACGCGCCTGCTCCGCAGACGATCAGGATCTTCTGCACCACGTTCGCCTCCTCGCGTCCGGGTCGTGATCCATCCAAGCATCCCCGGGGAGGGCCGCCGAGTTCCAACAGACAATCTTCCGCGGGGGCGGAAGCGACTCGCGGCGCACCGGCGGCGCGGGGACTCCCGAGTGCGCTGACGAGGTGGTTGACTGCCACCACCGACGACTCGCCGCCCGCGTCGAGCGGGCCCACGGCCCGGCCGGGCGCCTCCCCGCGTCCCTCCCGACCCGCACGCCTGGAGCCTGATGCCCGACAACCGCGAACGACTGCTGGAGTACCTCTCCCGCGCGGACGGTTGGGTCACGGCGCACGAGCTCGCGGACCGGCTCGGAGTGACGACCCGCAGCGTCCGGAGCTACATCACGGCCGTGAAGGCGCAGGCCGCCCCGCTCGAACCGGTCGAGTCCTCCGCCAACGGCTACCGCCTGGCCCGAGACGCCTACGCGGCGTTCGTGGAGACACAGCGCAGTCGCGACGTCGAGCCGGACACTCCCCGCGACCGGCTCTACAGCGTCGTCCGGCGCCTCGTCGACTCCGACGACGGGCTCGACGTGTTCGACCTGGGGGAGGCGCTCTCGGTGAGCGAGTCGACGATCGACGCCGACCTGCGTCGGGTGAAGGCTCTCGCCGACGAAGCGGGCCTCGGCCTGGTCCGCCGCGTCTCGTCCGTCCGCCTCGAGGGCAGCGAGGAGGCGCGGCGACGGCTGATCTCGCGGATGTTCCGCGACGAGAGCGCGCAGGGCGTGTTCACCCTCGACGACGTGCAGCGGGAGTTCGCCTCGCCCGGCCTCGGCGCGTTCAAGACCGAGTTGCTCACCGCACTCGAGAGCCGTGGCTACTACATCAACGACTACGGCGTGAACAGCGTGCTGCTGCACATCGCCATCGCGGTCGACCGTGTGGCGCGCGGGATCGGGGACCCCGCCGGCTCGCGCCCCTCCCCCGCGATCCACGGCGAGCTCGCTGCTCTGCTCGCCGAGCTGGTCGAGCGGCACTTCGCGACGCGGCTGACCGATGCCGAGCTCGCACAGCTAGCGATCCTGATGACGACGCGTGTCGCGACTCCCGGGCAGAACGAGCCCGTCGCAGCCGTGGTCGAGAACTACCTCGACCCGGAGGATCTCACCGTCGTGCGCGAGCTGGTCGCCGACGTGAACCGCGAGTACCTGGTCGACCTCGACGACGAGGGCTTCATCGTCCGTCTCGCGTTGCACGTCCGCAACCTCGTCGCGCGGGCCGCCGAGGGCGGCTACTCGCGCAACCCCCTCACCCGCTCGATCAAGACGAGCTATCCGATGACCTACGAGATCGCCGTGTTCCTCGCCAGCGGCCTGCAACGACGCCGCGGGATCGCCGTCAACGAGGACGAGATCGCCTACATCGCCCTGCACGTCGGCTCGTTCCTCGAACGCGTCTCGCGGAGGGAGGAGCGGCTCTCGTGCGTGATCGTCTGCCCCAACTACTACGACCTCGCCCACATGCTGCGGCTGCGGGTCGAGCGCTCCCTGGGCACCGAGGTCGAGGTGCGCTCGCTGATCACGCGCAGCGATGTCGACTGGGACCGCCTCACCGCCGACGTGGTGATCACCACCATCGACGAGCGCCCGTACGCCGACGACGTGGTCGTGGTGCAGCCCTTCCTGACCGACCACGACGTGGAGGCGGTGCGACGTGCGATCGCGCGGGTCCGTCGGCACCGTCGGCGAGCGCAGATCAAGGACGAGCTGCTGCAGTTCTTCGACGAGGCGCTGTTCTTCCGCAACGTGCACGCGCGCGACGAGGCAGCGATGATCCGGATGCTCGGTGAGCGGATGATCGCGGGCGGCATCATCGACGAGGACTACGTCGACGGCGCCATCGAGCGGGAGCGGATGAGCTCGACCGCCTTCACCGACAATCTCGCTGTTCCGCACGCCATGGCGATGAGCGCGCGGCGCACCTCCATCGCGATCGTCGTCAACGACGTGCCGATGGAATGGGGCGAGCAGCGCGTGAACGTCATCGCGATGATCGCGTTCGCCTCGGCGGGGCGCAGCACCTTCCAGTCGGTCTTCGACCAGTTCGTCGAGGTTTTCGCGGAGCGGGCCGAGGTCCAGCGTCTGATCCGCCGCTCCACCGACTTCGGAGCCTTCATCGAAGAGCTGGTGCGCGTGATCGACAGCTGACTCACCGGGGCTCGATGACCACCGCTGTCGGTGCACCGGCGCTCGGCGGCGCACGCACCACCGTCGACGCCACGGGTGGGCGCCCTGCGCTCAGGCGAACGGAGTCGGCACGACGCCGTACGGCGCGAGCCCTGCGGTGCCCCCGTCGGCGAGCGTCGTGACCCAGATGCCGTCGCGGTGTACAGCGACAGAGTGCTCCCAGTGCGCGGCCATGCTGCCGTCCTCGGAGGCGACGGTCCACTCGTCGTCGCGCACCACGGTCTCAGCGCTGCCTGCCGTGACCATCGGCTCGATGGCGACGACCAGGCCGGGCTTCACCTCGGGGCCGCGCTGGCGCACACGGTAGTTGAACACCGGTGGCGCCTCGTGCATGCTGCGGCCGATGCCGTGGCCGATGTAGTCGGTCAGGATCCCGTAGACGCGACCGGAGCGCTCCGCCTCGTCCTCGATGTACTCCTCGATCGCCGAGCCGACCTCGTTGAGGTGACGGGCGGAGGCGAGAGCGGCGATGCCACGCCAGAGCGAGCCTCTGTGACCCGGGAGAGCTCTTCTCGCGCCGCGATCTCGTCCGGTCTCGACGGATCGGGCAGCACGATCGTCATCGCGGAATCGCCGTTCCAGCCGTCGATCTCGGCACCACTGTCGATCGAGACGATGTCACCCGGCTCGAGCACGCGACCGCCCGGGATCCCGTGCACGACCTCGTCGTTGACCGACGCGCAGATCGTGTGGCGGTATCCGGGCACCAGCTTGAAATTGGAGTGGCCGCCGAGGGCGATGATCGCCGCCTCCGCCACCGCATCGAGCTCGAGCGTGGTCACGCCCGGCCGGATCGCCGCGCGCACTGCGTCGAGCGAGGCGGCAGTGGCGAGCCCGGGAGCGAGCATCGAGCGCAACTGCGCGGGCGTCTTGTACAGCGACGAACGCAGGGCCATGGCTCAGGCGGCCGGAGAGTCGAGCCGACTCACCCGGTGACCCTCGAGCGCCACGACGATGCGCTCGGTGACCTCCTCGACGGGGCCGAGACCATCGACCACGACGACGAGCCCGCGAGCAGCGTAGACGTCGATCAACGGAGCCGTCTGCTCCTCGTAGAGGGCGAGGCGGCGGCGGATGACGTCCTCGGTGTCGTCGCTGCGGCCCTGCTCGAGCGAGCGCTTGAGCAGGCGCGCCACGACCTCGTCCGGGTCGGCGGTGAGCTGGACCACCGCATCGAGGCGGTTGTCGTCGGCGGCGAGGATCCGGTCGAGCTCGTCGACCTGCTCCGTCGTGCGCGGGTAGCCGTCGAGCAGGAATCCCGTCGACGCGTCCGCCTCCTGAAGGCGGTCGTGCACGATCGCGTTGGTCAGCTCGTCCGGCACATAGCGGCCGGCATCGAGGTACGCCTTGGCCTGGAGCCCGAGCTCTGTCTCGTTCGCGACGTTGGCGCGGAAGATGTCGCCGGTCGAGATCGCCGGGACCTCCAGGATCTCGCTCAGCCGAGCGGCCTGGGTCCCCTTGCCCGCGCCCGGAGGGCCGATCAGCAGGAGACGGAAGCCGATCGGGTGCGACGTCATCGGAGGAGTCCTTCGTAGTGGCGCTGCTGCAGCTGGGAGTCGATCTGCTTCACGGTCTCCAGTCCGACTCCAACGATGATCAGGATGGACGTGCCGCCGAACGGGAAGTTCTGGTTCGCGCCGACCAGCGCGAGCGCCACGAGCGGCACCAGTGCGATCAACCCGAGGTAGATCGAGCCGGGCAGCGTCACCCGGGTCAGGACGTAGTTGAGGTACTCGGCGGTCGGTCGGCCGGCGCGGATACCGGGGATGAAGCCTCCGTAGCGCTTCATGTTGTCGGCGACCTCGTCCGGGTTGAAGGTGATCGCGACGTAGAAGTAGGTGAACCCGACGATCAGGAGGAAGTACAGCGCCATATAGAGCGGGTGATCGCCCTGGGTGAGGTAGTTCGTGATCCAGGTGACCCAGGCCGGAGCCTCCTGGCCCGCCGCAGGCTGGTTGAACTGCGCGATGAGCGCGGGCAGGTACAGCAGGGACGAGGCGAAGATGACGGGCACGACACCGGCCATGTTCACCTTGATCGGGATGTAGGTGTTGTTACCGCCGTAAGTCCTCCTGCCGACCATCCGCTTCGCGTACTGCACCGGCACCCGCCGCTGAGACTGCTCGACGAAGACCACGGCGACCACGAGCACGAGGCCCACGGCGAGGACGAGGAGGAAGGTCTCGAAGCCGCGCGACTGCGCGATCGACCAGAGCGAGGTGGGGAACTGGGCGGCGATCGACGTGAAGATCAGGAGGGACATACCGTTGCCGATGCCGCGCTCGGTGATGAGCTCGCCCATCCACATGATGATGCCGGTGCCGGCGGTCATGGTGACGACCATGAGGAGGATGGAGTACCACTCATCGGTGATGATGAGTGCTGAGCACTCGGGCACGCCGGAGTTGCCGAAGAGGGCGCCGGAGCGGGCGACGGTGATGAGCGTGGTCGACTGCAGGACGCCGAGCGCGATCGTGAGATAGCGCGTGTACTGCGTGAGCTTGCCCTGCCCCGACTGGCCCTCCTTGTAGAGGGTCTCGAAGTGCGGGATGACCACGCGCAGCAGCTGCACGATGATCGACGCCGTGATGTAGGGCATGATCCCGAGCGCGAAGATCGACAGCTGGAGCAGGGCTCCGCCGCTGAACAGGTTCACCAGCTCGTAGAGGCCGGAGGTGCCCTGGTTACCCGCGAGACACGCCTGCACGGCGCTGAAGCTGACGAACGGAGCGGGGATGAAGGACCCCAGCCGGAAGATCGCCACGATCGCGAGAGTGAAGCCGATCTTGCGGCGGAGGTCGGGGGTGCGGAAGATCCGCGCAACGGCGCCAAACACTACCTAAGGTCTCCTGCTCAGTTCTGTGGTGCGGGATAAAGGTCGAGCTTGCCACTCGCTCCCCGAGGGAGTCGGCGTGGCAAGCTCGACCGACAAGCTGCTGGTGCTACTTGATGGATCCGCCCGCAGCGACGATCTTCTGCTCCGCGGAGCTGGAGACCTTGTCGACCGCGACGTTCAGCTTAACCGCAATGTCGCCGTCCCCGAGGACTTTGACCTTCTCGTTCTTGCGGACAGCCCCCTTGGCGACCAGGTCGCCGATGGTGACGTCGCCGCCCTGGGGGTAGAGCTCCGCGAGAGCGGACAGGTTCACGACCTGGTACTCGACCCGGAACGGGTTCTTGAAGCCGCGGAGCTTCGGGGTGCGCATGTGCAAAGGCATCTGCCCACCCTCGAAGCCGACACGCACCTGGTAGCGGGCCTTCGTGCCCTTGGTACCGCGACCGGCGGTCTTGCCCTTCGAGCCCTCACCGCGACCCACGCGGGTCTTGGCCTTCTTGGCGCCGGCAGCGGGGCGGAGGTGGTGGACCTTGAGCACGTGCTCCTTGGTCGCCGGCGCCGCCGCGCCCTTCGTGGTGGTCGCCTTCGCCGGAGTCGTGGACTCCGCAGCGGCAGCCTTCTTCGTCTCAGCCATTAGTCAATCTCCTCGACCTTCACCAGGTGGGCGACGGTCTTCACGTATCCGCGGTTCTGGGCGTTGTCCTCGCGGACCACGCTCTGACCGATCTTCCTCAGGCCGAGCGAGCGCAGCGTGTCGCGCTGGTACTGCTTCTCGCTGACCTTCGACTTGATCTGGGTCACCTTGAGCTGGGCCATCAGGCACCTGCCTTCGCGTTGGACGCGGCGGCGAGGGCGTCGGCCTCGGCGCGGACGAGGCGGGCCGGAGCGACCTGGTCGAAGTCGAGACCACGACGAGCGGCGACGGCGCGCGGCTCTTCGAGCTGCTGGAGAGCCTCGACGGTCGCGTGGACGATGTTGATGGTGTTCGACGAGCCGAGCGACTTGCTCAGCACGTCGTGGATGCCTGCGCACTCGAGGACCGCACGGACCGGGCCACCGGCGATGACGCCGGTACCCGCTGCGGCGGGGCGCAGGAGCACGACACCGGCGGCGGCCTCACCCTGAACCGGGTGCGGGATGGTCGAGGCGACGCGGGGGACGCGGAAGAAGTTCTTCTTCGCCTCCTCGACACCCTTGGAGATAGCGGTCGGGACCTCGCGGGCCTTGCCGTAGCCGACGCCGACCAGTCCGTTGCCGTCTCCGACGACCACGAGCGCGGTGAAGCTGAAGCGACGACCGCCCTTGACGACCTTCGACACACGGTTGATGGTCACGACGCGCTCGAGGAACTGGCTCTTCTCGGCGTCACGGCCACCGCGGTCGCGGCCACCCTGGTTGCGGTCGCGCCCGCCGCGGCGAGGCTCGCGAGCCTCCTGCTGCGGCTGCGTGGATGCAGCGGTCTCGACGGGGGCCTCCGACACAGCGGCGACCTCGGGTTCCTTGTTCTCTGCGGCGCTCACAGGTTGAGCCCTGCCTCTCGTGCTCCATCGGCGATCGCGGCGACGCGACCGGCGTACTTGTTGCCTCCGCGGTCGAAGACGACCGCCTCGACACCGGCGTTCTTGGCGCGCTCGGCGACGAGCTCGCCGACCTTGCGGGCCTTAGCGGTCTTGTCACCGTCGAACACGCGCAGGTCGGCCTCGAGGGTCGACGCCGACGCGAGGGTACGGCCCTGCGCGTCGTCGACGATCTGCACGAAGACGTGGCGAGCCGAGCGGTTGACGACGAGGCGGGGGCGCTCGGCGGATCCGACGACCTTCTTGCGCAGACGGTCGTGACGACGACCGCGCGCAGCGGACTTGCTCTTTCCTCTGGTTCCGAGTCCCATGATCACTTACCGCTCTTTCCGGCCTTGCGGCGAACGACCTCGCCGGCGTAGCGCACTCCCTTGCCCTTGTAGGGCTCGGGCTTGCGGATCTTACGAATGTTGGCGGCCACCTCACCGACGGCCTGCTTCGAGATGCCGTGCACGGTGAGCTTGTTGTTGCCCTCGACCGTGAACGAGATGCCCGCGGGCGGGGTGACGACGACCGGGTGCGAGAAGCCGAGCGCGAACTCGATGTCCGAGCCCTTCGCCAGCACGCGGTAACCGGTTCCGACGACCTCGAGGCCCTTGGAGTAGCCCTGCGTGACACCGACGATGTCGTTCGCGATGAGCGTGCGGGTGAGGCCGTGGAGCGAGCGCGACTCGCGCTCGTCGTCGGGACGCGAGACCAACACCTGGCCGTTCTCGACGGAGACCTGGATGGGGCTGGCGACCGGCACGGTCAGCTCACCCTTCGGGCCCTTGACGGTCACAGCGGATCCGGCGACGGAGACGTCGACGCCCGCCGGGATCTCGATGGGGAGTCTTCCAATACGCGACATGAGGGGTTACCACACGTAGGCGAGGACTTCCCCACCCACGCCCTTCTTCTCGGCCTGGCGGTCGGTCAGCAGACCGCTCGAGGTGGACAGGATCGCGACGCCGAGGCCGCCGAGCACGGTGGGGATCTCGGCCGACTTCGCGTAGACGCGGAGGCCGGGCTTCGAGACGCGCTTGATGCCGGCGATCGACCGCTCGCGGTTCGGGCCGTACTTGAGGGAGATGGAGAGCGTCGTGCCGACGCGCGCCTCCTCGACCTTCCAGTCGGCGATGTAGCCCTCGGTCTTGAGGATCTCGGCGATGTTCGCCTTGAGCTTCGAGCCCGGGAGCGTGATGGAGTCGTGGTGCGCGGAGTTCGCGTTACGGATTCTGGTCAGCAGATCTGCGACCGGATCAGTCATGGTCATGGCTGATGGTGCCTTTCTCGCCTGGTTTCGGCACCCTTTACAAGGGTGACGACCTGTGGTGCGGGACGGCGCCGACGACGTCGGCGCCCGTGTGGCCGCGCGAACGCAGGCCAACGAGCCATGGTACATGGCCGATGGTCTGCGGTCGAGGGCCGATCGCACCCGCCTCGGCCAGGGGATCGCGGCGGGCGCCGCACGTCATCGGCCGATCCGGGCGTTCCCGGCTCGGCGGCGGACGTACGACGAGGCCGGAGGACGGTTCTCACCGTCCCCCGGCCTCGAGGCTTGTGCTTACGCGTTGTCCGACGACTTGAACGGGAAGCCGAGCTGCTTGAGCAGCGCGCGCCCCTCGTCGTCGGTCTTCGCGGTGGTCACAACGGTCACGTCGAAGCCGCGGACGCGGTCGATGCGGTCCTGGTCGATCTCGTGGAAGATCGACTGCTCCGTGATACCGAAGGTGTAGTTGCCATTGCCGTCGAACTGGCGGTCCGACAGACCGCGGAAGTCGCGAATGCGCGGCAGAGCCACGGAGAGCAGGCGGTCCAGGAACTCCCACGCGCGGTCGCCCCGGAGGGTGACGTGCGCGCCGATGGCCTGACCCTCGCGCAGCTTGAACTGCGCGATGGACTTGCGGGCCTTCGTGACCTGCGGCTTCTGGCCGGTGATCGCGGTGAGGTCCTTGACCGCGCCGTCGATGATCTTGCCGTCGCGGGCAGCCTCGCCGACGCCCGTGTTCACGACGACCTTGACCAGGCCGGGGACCTGGTGGACGTTGCCGAAGCCGAACTGCTCCTTGAGAGCGGGGATGATGTCAGCCTGGTACTTGGCCTTGAGCCGCGGCTGAACCTTCGCAGCCACTGCGGTGGTGTCAGTCATTACAGTTCCTCACCCGACGCCTTCGCGTAGCGCACGCGAACGGTCTTGGTCACGCCGTCCTTGGTGACGGCCACGTTGCGGTGGCCGACCCTGGTCGGCTTCTTGGTCTTCGGGTCGACGAGCGCGACGTTCGAGATGTGGATCGACGCCTCGACGGTCTCGATGCCGCCCTCCTTCGAGCCGCGCTGCGACTGGCCGACGCGCGTGTGCTTCTTGACGAAGTTCACGCCCTCGACGACGACGCGGTTGCGCTCGACCAGCACCTCGAGGACCTTGCCCTGCTTGCCGCGGTCTCCGCCGCGAGCCTGGGTCGCTCCTGAGATGACCTGGACGAGGTCACCCTTCTTGATCTTGGCCATGACTAGATAACCTCCGGTGCCAGCGAGACGATCTTCATGAACTTCTTGTCGCGGAGCTCGCGACCGACCGGTCCGAAGATACGGGTGCCACGCGGGTCCCCGTCGTTCTTGAGGATGACGGCGGCGTTCTCGTCGAACTTGATGTACGAGCCGTCGGGACGACGGGTCTGCTTGACGGTGCGGACGATGACCGCCTTGACGACGTCGCCCTTCTTCACATTGCCACCGGGGATCGCGTCCTTGACGGTGGCGACGATGATGTCACCGAGACCGGCGTAACGGCGGCCGGAGCCTCCGAGGACGCGGATCGTGAGGAGTTCCTTGGCGCCGGTGTTGTCGGCGACCTTCACTCGGGATTCTTGCTGAAGCATGTGTCTCTCCTGCTAACTCAAGTAGGCCGCGGCCTACTTGGCCTTCTCGAGGATCTCGACCAGGCGCCAGCGCTTGGAGGCGCTGAGGGGACGGGTCTCGCTGATGACGACCAGGTCGCCGACGCCGGCGGTGTTCAGCTCGTCGTGAACCTTGACCTTCGAGGTGCGGCGGATGACCTTCCCGTAGAGGGGATGCTTGACGCGGTCCTCGACCTCGACGGTGATGGTCTTGTCCATCTTGTCGCTGGTGACGTAGCCGCGGCGAGTCTTGCGGTAGCCGCGAGCGCCCTCCTGCTTGACGTCGTGGGCGGCCGACTCGTGGCCGGCGGTGTCATTGACGGTTGCCATTACTTGGCCTCCTCGTTCGACTCGGTCGCCTCAACCTCGGCCTTGGCGGCCTTCTTGGTCTTGGGCTTCTTCTCCGTCTTGGCCGGGGCCTCGACGGGTGCGGGGGTGGCGCGGATGCCCAGCTCGCGCTCACGGATGACCGTGTAGATGCGGGCGATGTCGCGCTTGACGGCACTCAGGCGGCCGTTGGTGTCCAGCTGGCCGGTGGCCGACTGGAAGCGGAGGTTGAACAGCTCCTCCTTGGCCTTCTTCAGCTCGGTGACGAGACGCTCGTCCTCGAAGGTGTCGAGCTCGGCGGGGGCGAGCTCCTTGGATCCGATCGCCATTACGCGTCTCCCTCCTCGCGCTTGATGATGCGTGCCTTGAGGGGCAGCTTGTGGATGGCACGGGTCATGGCCTCACGAGCGAGCTGCTCGTCGACGCCGGCGACCTCGAAGAGGACGCGACCCGGCTTGACGTTCGCGACCCACCACTCCGGCGAGCCCTTGCCGGAGCCCATGCGGGTCTCGGCGGGCTTCTTGGTGAGCGGACGGTCGGGGTAGATGTTGATCCACACCTTCCCGCCGCGCTTGATGTGACGCGTCATGGCGATACGAGCGGACTCGATCTGACGGTTGGTCACATAGGCGGGGGTGAGGGCCTGGATGCCGAACTCACCGAACGACACCTTCGTGCCACCGGTGGCCTGGCCGGAACGGCCCGGGTGGTGCTGCTTGCGGTGCTTGACTCGACGCGGAATCAACATGGTTATGCCTCAACTCCTGCTGCGACGGGCGCTTCGCTCTGCTGGCGGGGCGCACGGCGCGGACGGTCGCTGCGCTCGGGGCGCGACGACTTGCTGTTCGCCTGCTCGCGGGCGAGCTCTTTGTTGGTGATGTCGCCCTTGTAGATCCAGACCTTCACGCCGATGCGGCCGAAGGTGGTCTTCGCCTCGTAGAAGCCGTAATCGATGTTCGCGCGGAGGGTGTGCAGCGGCACGCGGCCCTCGCGGTAGAACTCCGAACGGCTCATCTCGGCGCCGCCAAGGCGGCCGGAGACCTGGATGCGCACACCCTTCGCGCCTGCACGCTGTGCGCCCTGCAGACCCTTGCGCATCGCGCGGCGGAAGGCCACGCGGGCGGAGAGCTGCTCGGCGATGCCCTGAGCGACCAGCTGCGCCTCGGCCTCGGGGTTCTTGACCTCGAGGATGTTGAGCTGGATCTGCTTGCCCGTGAGCTTCTCGAGGTCGGCGCGGATGCGCTCGGCCTCCGCGCCACGACGACCGATCACGATGCCCGGGCGGGCGGTGTGGATGTCGACGCGGACTCGGTCACGGGTGCGCTCGATCTCGATGCGGGCGACGCCCGCGCGGTCGAGCTGCGTGGCGAGGAGCCGGCGGATCTTGACATCCTCTGCGAGGTAGTCGCTGTACCGCTGGCCCTTCTTGGTGCTGTCGGAGAACCAGCGCGACACGTGGTCGGTGGTGATTCCCAGACGGAAACCGTAGGGGTTTACTTTCTGACCCATTACTTGGTCCCCTCCTCAGGAGTGGCCAGCACGACGGTGATGTGGCTGGTGCGCTTGTTGATGCGGAAGGCACGACCCTGAGCACGGGGCTGGAATCGCTTGAGGGTGGTTCCCTCATCGACGAAGGCGCGGGACACGAACAGGTCCTGGTCGTCGAGGTACTCGTTCGAGGCATCCGCCTTGACGCGAGCGTTCGCCATCGCCGAGGCGACGAGCTTGTAGACGGGCTCGGACGCGCCCTGCGGCGCGAACTTCAGGATGGCCAGTGCCTCCTGAGCCTGCTTGCCGCGGATCAGGTTCACGACACGGCGAGCCTTCTGGGGGGTGACGCGGATGTGTCGCACGCGTGCGATCGACTCCACCATTTCTCTCCTCCTTCTCGTCGCCGCTTAGCGGCGACGGCCCTTCTTGTCGTCCTTCTCGTGACCGCGGAAGGTCCGAGTGGGGGCGAACTCGCCGAGCTTGTGGCCGACCATGGTCTCGGTCACGAACACGGGGATGTGCTTGCGCCCGTCGTGGACCGCGATGGTGTGACCCAGCATCGCCGGGATGATCATCGAACGGCGCGACCAGGTCTTGATGACGTTCTTGTTGCCGGCTTCGTTGGCTGTGAACACCTTGCGGAGCAGGTGGTCGTCAACGAAGGGGCCCTTCTTGAGACTGCGAGGCATCTTCTACAACTCCTACTTGCGCTTCTTACCGGCGGTGCGGCGGCGAACGATGAGCTTGTCGCTCTCCTTGTTGGGGCGACGGGTGCGTCCCTCGGACTGACCCCACGGGCTGACCGGGTGGCGTCCACCGGAGGTCTTGCCCTCTCCACCACCGTGCGGGTGGTCGACCGGGTTCATCGCGACACCGCGGACGGTCGGGCGGACGCCCTTCCAGCGCATGCGGCCGGCCTTGCCCCAGTTGATGTTCGACTGCTCGGCGTTGCCGACCTCGCCGATCGTGGCTCGGCAGCGCGCGTCGACGTTGCGGATCTCGCCCGACGGCAGGCGGAGCTGCGCGTAGGGGCCGTCCTTGGCGACGAGGCGGACCGAGGCGCCAGCCGAGCGGGCGAGCTTCGCTCCCCCACCGGGCTTGATCTCGATGGCGTGGATGACCGTACCGGTCGGGATGTTGCGCAGCGGCAGGTTGTTGCCGGGCTTGATGTCGGCGCCCGCGCCCGACTCCACGATGTCGCCCTGCGAGAGCTTGTTCGGAGCCAGGATGTAGCGCTTGGTGCCGTCCACGAAGTGGAGCAGCGCGATGCGCGCGGTCCGGTTGGGGTCGTACTCGATGTGAGCGACCTTGGCGTTGATGCCGTCCTTGTCGTTGCGACGGAAGTCGATCAGCCGGTACTGGCGCTTGTGGCCACCACCGATGTGACGCGTCGTGATGCGGCCGGAGTTGTTGCGGCCGCCGGTCTTGGACAGCGGGCGAAGGAGCGACTTCTCGGGCGTCGAGCGGGTGATCTCGGCGAAGTCGGCAACGCTGGAGCCGCGGCGACCAGGGGTCGTGGGCTTGTACTTACGAATAGCCATTGTCTGTTTCCTCTACGCTTCTTCGGCTCAGCCGACGCTCGTGAAGATGTCGATGGAGCCGGACTTCAGCGTGACGATCGCGCGCTTGGTGTCCTTGCGCTTGCCGGTGCCGAACTTCGTGCGGCGGGTCTTGCCCTGACGGTTCAGCGTGTTGATCGACGCGACCTCGACGCCGAAGATCTTCTCGATGGCGAGCTTGATCTCGGTCTTGTTCGAGCGCGGGTCGACCACGAAGGTGTACTTGCCCTCGTCGATCAGGCCGTAGGACTTCTCCGAGACCACCGGGGAGATGATGACGTCGCGGGGGTCCTTGTTGAACGCGGCGGACTGGCTCATGCGTTCACCTCTTCCTTGTTGGACTCGACGCCCGACTTGGCCGCGATGAACGCGTCGAGCGCGCCCTTCGAGAACACGATGTCGTCGGAGACGAGCACGTCGTACGCGTTGAGCTGGTCGGCCGGCAGGATGTGCACGAACGGCACGTTGCGGAGCGAGAGCTCGGCGATGTAGTCGTCGCGCTCGAGCACGACGAGGACGTTGCGCGACACCGAGAGAGCCTCGAGCAGGACGAGGACGTCCTTGGTCTTCGGGGTGTCGCCGAGGGCGAGGGTCTCGACCACGTGGATGCGGGCGCCGCGGGCGCGGTCCGAGAGGGCGCCGAGCAGAGCCGCGGCGATCATCTTCTTGGGGGTGCGCTGCGCGTAGCTGCGGGGGGTCGGTCCATGGACCACGCCGCCGCCGGTCATGTGCGGGGCGCGGATCGAGCCCTGACGAGCGCGGCCGGTTCCCTTCTGCTTGAAGGGCTTACGACCGGCTCCGGAGACCTCACCGCGGTTCTTCGTCTTGTGGGTTCCCTGGCGCGCCGCGGCGAGCTGGGCCACGACGACCTGGTGGATCAGGGGGATGTTGGTCTGAACGTCGAAGAGCTCGGCGGGCAGCTCGATCGAGCCCGCCTTCTCGCCCTTGACGTCGATGATGTCGACAGAGGTAGCCATGGAACTACGCTCCCTTCACGGCGTTGCGAACGAACACGAGGCGACCACGGGCACCGGGGACGGCGCCCTTGACGAGCAGCAGGCCCTTCTCGGCGTCGACGGAGTGCACCTTGAGGTTGAGCACGGTGACGCGCTCGCCACCCATGCGGCCGGCCATGCGCATGCCCTTGAACACGCGGCTGGGGGTCGAGGAGGCGCCGATGGAACCGGGCTTGCGGTGGTTGCGGTGCGAACCGTGCGAGGCCGAGACGCCCTTGAAGTTGTGGCGCTTCATGACACCGGCGAAGCCCTTGCCCTTGCTGGTGCCGACGACGTCGACCTTGGTGCCGGCCTCGAAGACGGCGTCGACGGTCAGCTCCTGGCCGGCCGAGTACGAGCTCGCGTCGGAGGTGCGGACCTCGGTGAGGTGGCGGCGGGGGGTGACACCCGCGGCGTCGAAGTGACCGGCGGCGGGCTTGTTCACCTTGCGCGGATCGATCGCACCGGCGGCGAGCTGGACGGCGGTGTAGCCGTCCTTCTCCTCCGTGCGGACCTGGGTCACGACGTTGGGGCTGATCTCGATGACGGTGACCGGCACGAGCTTGTTGTTCTCGTCCCAGACCTGGGTCATTCCGAGCTTGGTGCCGAGGAGGCCCTTGCTGGTCTTCAGCGTGGGGGAAACAGTGACAGACATGGTGGCACTCCTCCTTAGAGCTTGATCTCGATGTTGACGTCGGCCGGCAGGTCGAGACGCATGAGCGAGTCGACGGCCTTGGGCGTCGGGTCGATGATGTCGATGAGGCGCTTGTGAGTGCGCATCTCGAAGTGCTCGCGGCTGTCCTTGTACTTGTGGGGCGAACGGATCACGCAGACCACGTTCTTCTCGGTCGGCAGCGGCACGGGGCCGACGACCGTTGCACCGGCACGGGTGACCGTGTCGACGATCTTGCGCGCCGACGTGTCGATGACCTCGTGGTCGTACGACTTCAGTCGGATGCGGATCTTCTGTCCCGCCATGTGTGATCTCTCACTCTCTTGTTATTGCGTCGTACGCGACCGGCCCGTGGGCCTCGTCTCGCATTGGACGCGCTCGCGAAGGAACTCCGGTGACCCGGAAAAGTGCAACCAGTGTTCTTCTGTCAAAAGCACCGAATCCGTGGCGCTCCGATCGGCGTGCAGAACGCACGACGCACGGAGAACCCGTAGAGATGTCGGTTGTTGTCGTTCTGCTACCCGCCGCCTCGACGCCGCACCGGCGCGGCCGCCCTCTCGGGTCGAGCCTCCGCGATGCCGTCTCAGCACTGCCTGGCAGTGTCCCCCTCGGAGCAGCACGCTGCTCGAGAAGAAATCGTGAACCAGAAGAGTCTCCCACAGATGGCCCACCCCTGCAACCCGGGCGTGTCGCGCTCGAGGCCTGCAGCGGAGAGGCCCGCGACCGGGCGCTCGGCCGCCTGCTCGCGCTTCCTCGGCTACTCGAAAAGAAGAGCCCGGACGGCGGTCTCGGCGGAGGCCGGGCGCGAAGGGTCGATCGTCTCACCGGCGCGGAAGTGGTCGAGCAGCCGCGGATCGACGTAGCTCGCACGGGCGACCGTCGGGGTGTTGCCGAGCACGTCGGAGGCGTCGCGCATGGCCTGCGCGATCGCGGCGTTCCGAGCGCGCTGCGTCGCTTGCGGGCCGGCCTTCGCCAGGCTCACTGCGGCGGCGACGGTTCCGTGCAGTGTGCGGAAGTCCTTCGCTGTGAAGTCGTCGCCTGCGCGTTCGCGCACGTAGTCGTTGATGTCCGGAGCCGACACCGGCCGCCACTGCCTGCCGTCCTTCCAGGCGAGCAGGCGGGCATTCGGGCCGCGGCGCTTGAGTGCGCGGACGACGCGTGAAAGATCGTGGTCGAGGATCTCGCTCGTCCAGGCCTGATGGCTCTTGCCGGGGAACGCTAGGGCGACGCGGTCGCCTCGGGTCGTGGCATGCGCGCACAGCAGCGTCGAGAGGCCGATGCTGCCGTGCTCCTTCGCATAGCGCTCACTGCCGACGCGGAGCGATCCGGTGTCGAGCATCCGGAACGCCGTGGCGAGTGCGCGCTCCCGTGTCGGCCCCTCGCCACGCAGAGCGACGGTCACGGCGCGGCGGGCGCCCGGCAGGGCCTCGGCGAGGCGGAGTGCGCGATCGAACTTGATCCGGTCCTTCTGCTCGCGCCAGGTCGGATGGTAGATGTACTGCCTCCGCCCGGCGGAGTCGACTCCGGTGGCCTGGATGTGGCCATTGGGGTAGGGCGCGATCCACACGTCCTTCCAGGCGGGCGGGATGCCGAGGCCGTCGAAACGGGTGCGCAGGTCCTGATCGGTGACCGTCGCACCCCTGGGGTCGCGATAACTGAAGCCCGAACCGGCGCCGACCCGGGTGAAGCCACGACCGCTCGAGTCGGTTCTGCGAAGTCGTTGCGCGCGAGTATCAGCCATCGATCAGACCCTAGAACTGCGAACCGGGCGGCTGCACCCGCTTGACGGCGGACGGGAGCAGCCGGACGGCCGCCGCTACTCGGTGCCGATGCTCGAGTCGCCCTGGCGCTTCAGGTCCTCGATCCGGTCGTCGTACTGACCCTTGGTGACCTGGCTGGCGATGTCGCCGCCCTTCTCGAGCGCCTGGTCCGAGATCTGCTCGGCCTGCTCACTGTGCAGGACTTCCTGCGCCTTCTCGCTGTTGAGGAATTCGCCGGCCTGCTGTCCGAGCTTTCCGAGATCCACGATGATGCCTCCTTGTGTCAGCGCACACGGGAACGGTGCGCGCTTCAGTCTGACCGCCCGCACCAGCGGCCCGCTACAGCGCGCCGCTCAGCACGCCAGTGCCAGCACACGCGCCGCCGCATCCGCCAGAGCGCGACCGTAGGAGCGGCCGTGCCCGGCTGCGTGGACGGCCAGCGGGTGCAGCTGGTGCAGAGCAACCCGCTCCTCCCACCCCTCCGCGAGCGGATGCTCCTGCTGGTAGCCGTCGAGGATCGCCTCGAGCGCGGGGGCTCCGAACAGCGCGAGCATCGCCAGGTCGGTCTCCCGGTGCCCGCCGTGTGCAGCCGGGTCGATCAGCACGACGCCGTCGGCCGACCAGAGCACGTTGCCGGCCCACAGGTCTCCATGGATCCGGGCGGGCGCGGAGTCGTCGTCGAAGCAGCCCGCCGCGACGCGCTCGACCGCACGCTCGACCGTACCGAGCTCGTCCGCCGTCAACGCGCCGGCATCCCTCGCGGCAGGGAGGAACGGGCGGACCCGCTGCTCGGCGAAGAAGCGGCCCCAGGAGTCGTCGCGCTCGCAGGGCATGCCGCGGCGGCCGATGTAGGCCGGTCCGCTCCAGCCCGACGGCGGCGCGCCGAAGGCGTCAGCGCCCGCACTGTGGGTCCGGGCCAGTGCGCGGCCGAAGTCCCGGGCGCTCTCCTCCGTCGGGCGGACCGGTCGGATGTGCTCGAGCTCGATCCTGCCCGGTGCCACAGCGAGCACGTCGACGCACCGCGCTCCCCCGCTCGGCACCGCCTCCCGAAGCCAATCGAGGCCGGCGGCCTCCCACTCGAAGAAGTCCGGGCGGGCAGCGGGATCGCTCTTGACGAAGGGCATACCTCCCACGCTAGCCGCGACCGCCCGCCGGTTCAGGGAACGACGAGAGGGGCCGTCCGCACGAAGCGGACGACCCCTCTCGAGAGATCGGTAGGACGGACCTACTTGATGATCTTGGTGACCGTACCGGCACCCACGGTGCGTCCACCCTCACGGATGGCGAAGCCGAGGCCCTCCTCCATGGCGATCGGCTGGATCAGCGCGACCGTCATATCGGTGGTGTCGCCGGGCATGACCATCTCGGTGCCCTCGGGCAGGGTGATGACGCCGGTGACGTCGGTGGTGCGGAAGTAGAACTGCGGACGGTAGTTCGCGTAGAACGGGTTGTGACGCCCGCCCTCGTCCTTCGACAGGATGTACGCGGTGCCCTCGAAGTCGGTGTGCGGCGTGACCGAACCCGGCTTGACGACGACCTGGCCGCGCTCGACGTCCTCGCGCTTGGTACCGCGGAGGAGCAGACCGCAGTTCTCGCCGGCCCACGCCTCGTCGAGCTGCTTGTGGAACATCTCGATGCCCGTGACCGTGGTCTTCTGGGTCGGGCGGATGCCGACGATCTCGACCTCGGAGTTCAGAGCCAGGGTTCCACGCTCCGCACGGCCGGTGACGACCGTTCCACGACCGGTGATCGTGAAGACGTCCTCGATCGGCATGAGGAACGGCTTGTCCTTGTCGCGCACCGGGTCCGGGATCGACTCGTCGACGGCGTCCATCAGGTCGACGATCGACTGCGTCCAGGTCTCGTCGCCCTCGAGCGCCTTGAGGCCGGAGACACGAACGACGGGCGCGTCGTCGCCGGGGAAGCCCTGCGACGAGAGGAGCTCGCGGACCTCGAGCTCGACGAGCTCCAGGATCTCCTCGTCGTCCACCATGTCGGCCTTGTTCAGCGCGACGAGGAGGTAGGGGACGCCGACCTGCTTGGCGAGGAGGACGTGCTCACGGGTCTGAGCCATCGGGCCGTCGGTGGCGGCGACCACGAGGATCGCGCCGTCCATCTGAGCCGCACCGGTGATCATGTTCTTGATGTAGTCAGCGTGACCGGGGGCGTCGACGTGCGCGTAGTGGCGCTTCGGCGTCTCGTACTCGACGTGGGAGATGTTGATCGTGATGCCGCGCTGGCGCTCCTCGGGAGCGGAGTCGATCGACGCGAAGTCACGCTGGACGTTGGTCGCGGACGGGAACTTGTCCGCCAGAACCTTCGAGATCGCCGCGGTGAGCGTGGTCTTTCCGTGGTCGACGTGACCGATGGTTCCGATGTTGACGTGCGGCTTGGTCCGCTCGAACTTGGCCTTAGCCACTGTGGGTCCTCCTCAGGACTTAGGTGCAAGCATCCGCATCCGATCGCCGCACGGAGCGGCACGAGGACAGGAGGACTTGCGGGGGTTTTGTGTAGATATGTTACCGGCAGTGGTCGTGCGGCCGTCCCGCTGCGACAGGGGGCGCGCTGCACTCGGCAGCAAACCCGCACGACACTACCAGGCCGTCGCCGTTCCAGGGAACGGCGACGGCCGGAGAGCGGAGCTACTCGCCCTTGTTCTTCTGGACGATCTCCTCGGCCACGGCCTTGGGGACCTCGGCGTAGGTCTCGAACGTCATCGAGTAGACGGCGCGGCCCGAGGTCTTCGAGCGCAGGTCGCCGATGTAGCCGAACATCTCGGACAGCGGGACGTTGGCCCGGATGACCTTGATTCCGGTCGCGTCCTCCATCGACTGGATCATTCCGCGACGCGAGTTGATGTCACCGATGACGTCGCCCATGTACTCCTCGGGGGTGCGGACTTCGACGGCCATCAGCGGCTCGAGGAGGACGGGCTGCGCCTTGCGCGATGCCTCCTTGAACGCGATCGAACCGGCGATCTTGAAGGCCATCTCGGAGGAGTCGACGTCATGCGCCGCTCCGTCGACCAGGGTCGCCTTGACGCCCACCATGGGGTAGCCGGCGAGCACGCCGACCTGCATGGCGTCGCGGATTCCCGCGTCGACCGAGGGGATGTACTCGCGCGGGACACGGCCGCCGGTGACGCCGTTGACGAACTCGTAGGTCTTGTCGGCCTCGACCTCCATCGGCTCGATGGTGATCTGCACCTTCGCGAACTGACCGGAGCCACCCGTCTGCTTCTTGTGGGTGTAGTCGTACTTCTCGACGGTGCGGCGGATCGTCTCGCGGTAGGCGACCTGGGGCTTTCCGACGTTCGCCTCGACGTTGAACTCGCGCTTCATGCGGTCCACCAGGATATCGAGGTGGAGCTCGCCCATTCCCTTGATGACCGTCTGACCGGTCTCCTGGTTCTGCTCGGTGCGGAAGGTGGGGTCCTCCTCCGCGAGCTTCTGGATCGCGGTTCCGAGCTTCTCCTGGTCGGCCTTCGTCTTGGGCTCGATCGCGACCTCGATGACGGGCTCCGGGAAGGTCATCGACTCGAGCACGACCTGCGCGGCCGGGTCGCTCAGGGTGTCGCCCGTGGTGGTGTCCTTGAGGCCGATGACCGCGTAGATGTGGCCGGCGGTGACCGAGTCGACCGGGTTCTCCTTGTTGGAGTGCATCTGGAAGATCTTGCCGATGCGCTCCTTCTTGCCCTTGGTCGAGTTGATGACCTGCGCGCCGGAGTCGAGCTTGCCCGAGTAGACGCGGACGTAGGTCAGGCGACCGAAGAACGGGTGCACGGCGACCTTGAACGCGAGCGCCGAGAAGGGCTCGGTCGAGTCCGCGTGACGCATGATGACCTTCTCCTCGTCGCGGACGTCGTGCGCCTCGATGGCGGGGACGTCGAGCGGGGAGGGGAGGTAGTCGACGACAGCGTCGAGCATCGGCTGGACACCGCGGTTCTTGAACGCCGACCCGCAGAGGACGGGGTAGATGTCCGAGTTGACGGTCAGCGTGCGGATGGCGCCCTTGATCTCGGCGACCGTGAGCTCCTCACCACCGAAGTACTTCTCGAGCAGCTCGTCGGACGTCTCGGCGACGGTCTCGAGAAGCTTCTCGCGGTACTCGGCGGCCTTGTCGGCGAGATCGGCGGGGATCTCCTCGATCTCGTACTTCGCGCCCATCGCGACGTCACCCTTCGAGTCGCCGCGCCAGGTCAGCGCACGCATCTCGACGAGGTCGATGACGCCCTCGAAGGTCGACTCGGCGCCGATGGGCAGCTGGATGACCAGCGGCTTCGCGCCGAGGCGATTCACGATCGTGTCGACCGTGTAGTAGAAGTCCGCGCCGAGCTTGTCCATCTTGTTGACGAAGCAGATCCGCGGGACGTCGTACTTGTCGGCCTGACGCCAGACGGTCTCGGACTGGGGCTCGACGCCCTCCTTGCCGTCGAAGACGCGACCGCGCCATCGAGGACGCGCAGCGAGCGCTCGACCTCGACCGTGAAGTCGACGTGACCGGGGGTGTCGATGATGTTGATCTGGTTCTTGTTCCAGAAGCAGGTCGTCGCGGCCGACGTGATGGTGATGCCGCGCTCCTGCTCCTGCGCCATCCAGTCCATCGTCGCGGCGCCGTCGTGGACTTCGCCGATCTTGTGCGTGATACCCGTGTAGAACAGGATGCGCTCGGTGGTGGTGGTCTTGCCGGCATCGATGTGGGCCATGATGCCGATGTTGCGGACCTTGTTCAGGTCGGTGAGCACATCTTGTGCCACGGAGTTCCTCCGATAGGTGATGGAGCCAGCGCACCGGGTTCATGGCCGATGGGCTGGGTTTCTGGTGGTGGCGGTCGCCCGGTCGCGGGGATCGGGCGATCCGCCGCCGGAACCGGGACCGCAGCGCAGAGGCTGCGGCCCCGGTGGTCGCGGCCGTCCGGAGGCGGCCGCGGGGTGCGCTACCAGCGGTAGTGCGCGAAGGCCTTGTTCGACTCGGCCATCTTGTGGGTGTCCTCGCGACGCTTCACAGCGGCGCCCAGACCGTTCGACGCGTCGAGGATCTCGTTCATGAGTCGCTCGGTCATCGTCTTCTCGCGACGGGCCTTCGCGTAGCTGGTGAGCCAGCGCAGCGCGAGGGTGTTGGCGCGGTGGGGCTTGACCTCGACCGGGACCTGGTAGGTCGAGCCGCCGACGCGGCGGCTGCGGACCTCGAGGGTCGGGCGGACGTTGTCGAGCGCCTTCTTGAGGGTGACGACCGCATCCTGGCCGTTCTTGGCGGAGACGCCTTCGAGGGCACCGTAGACGATGCGCTCGGCGAGGCCCTTCTTGCCGTCCAGAAGGATCTTGTTCACGAGCTGGCTGACGACCGGGGCGCCGTAGACGGGGTCTGCGACGACGGGGCGCTTGGGAGCGGGGCCCTTACGAGGCATTACTTCTTCTCCATCTTCGCGCCGTACCGGCTGCGAGCCTGCTTGCGGTTCTTGACGGCCTGGGTGTCCAGGGCGCCGCGAACGATCTTGTAGCGGACACCGGGGAGGTCCTTCACGCGACCGCCGCGCACGAGCACCATCGAGTGCTCCTGCAGGTTGTGGCCCTCGCCGGGGATGTAGGCGGTGACCTCGGTGCCGTTGGAGAGCTTCACGCGGGCCACCTTGCGGAGGGCCGAGTTCGGCTTCTTGGGCGTGGTCGTGTAGACGCGCGTGCAGACGCCGCGCTGCTGGGGGTTGGCCTTCAGGGCGGGCGCCTTGGTCTTGGTGACCTTGGGCGAGCGTCCCTTACGGACCAACTGCTGAATCGTTGGCACTGGTTTTGCTCCTTGAATGCTGCACGGTGACAGCGGATCGATGGTCGACATTCGGCCCGTCCGTCTCCGGGAGGGTCGAGTTCGTCTGGACCCCGCTCGCCCCGCGAGCCCGCGAGCGGGATCGAGGAGGGTGAGGGGTATGCCGTGGGGGCCGCCCGATCGGACGAACCCTCGGATCCTCGCGGACCCGGTGGAGCGAAGCGCGGCGACCGCATCGACCCGGAGGCACGACACAAGCGCACGGCAAAGCGCACACCCAAAGAATAGTACGGGGAGCGACGGGGCCGGTCAACCGACGGGCGTTCGCCCAGCGAGAGCGTCCGGCCGCACCGCGAGCGAGCAGCCGCGACCGCCGCACACGCTCACTCGCGCTCGTCTCCCTCCCAGCCCCAGTGGGGGCTGCGGCCGCCGGCGTCGCGGCGGGCCAGGAGCAGGAGGAAGACGATCTGCACGACTGCCGCGAGCACTCCGGTCGCCAGCGCGAAGGCAGTCGGGGCGTGATCGAGCGCCCAGCCGAGGATCTCGTCCGGCTCCTGCCGTCCGAGACCGTAGAGCGCTCCTCCGGTGAGGAGGAAGAGGAAGTAGACGACGACTCCCGTGAGCAGCGAGGGGGCGAGCACCCGGTGCACGGTCGGCCGCGCGGCGAGCGTGATCAGGGCCACCAGCACCGCGAGCACGCAGAGGGCGACCGAGACCGGTCCCAGCAGAGGACCTGCGTCGCGCTCGGGCACGACGTCCTGATCGAGGAGCAGGCTGAGCACGCCGAACGCGCAGACGACCAGCGCGAGGTAGAGGAACGCGGCGAAACCGGCGAGGGCGAGACCGTAGCCCAGCCCCGATCCGCGCCCCTCCCCCGCGACAGTCACGACTGGGCGGCGGCTTCCCGTTCGGCGTTGCGGCGCTTGACGCGGCGGGCGCGGCCGGCGATGAGCGCGCCTCCCCAGACGGTGACCTCGCGGCCGAGGACGCCGCCGCGAGGACGGCGGCCAGCACCGC
>NZ_LIIN01000028.1 GCF_001634385.1 Rathayibacter tanaceti
CGTCACGAAGGGGGACTCGGGAGCGGCCTGCGCGCCGGCGGGGAGCTTGCGCACCCGCTGCCCGAACAGGTCGGACCGCAGCGCGTAGACGATGCCGAACACGAAGAACCACAGCAGCGCGAGGAACGCGATGCGCAGGAGGAAGAGAGTGAGCTCGCTCATAGCCGGTCGTCCCAGAATCCCTCGGAGCTGCGTCCGGCGGCCCTGCCGGACGACGAGCGGTCGGCGCGCGCGGGTGCTGCACCCTGCACGACGCGGTAGACGATGGACGTGCGTCCGATCGTGATGGTCTGCTCCGGCGAGAGGGGCGCCTGCGTGACGGGCCGTCCGTCGAGCTTCGAGCCGTTCGTCGAGCCGAGGTCGTGCACCTGGGCGCGCGAACCGTCCCACAGGATCTCGACGTGCTTGCGTGAGGTTCCGGAATCGTCGACGGTGATGTCGGCGTCGCTCCCGCGGCCGATGACGGTGCGGGATTTGGTGATCGTGTGGCGCGTGCCGCCGATGTCGAGGACGGGAGTGTAGGCGACCGTGCCCTTGACGCTCCGCGAGTCGACCTCGACCATCCCGTCGCTCAGCGAGGCGTCGATCGCCAGCGCGATGGAGATCGGGCCGGGAAAGCGGTAGCCCTGCTTGGTCGCGTGCTCGGTCGCGACCGTAGTGAGCTGATCGACGAGGGTCGCGCCCAGCTTCTCCATGCGCTCGAGGTCGGTCGCGGACATCCGCAGCACGAGGTCGTTGGGCACGAGGATCCGGTCTCGGCTGACGACGGCGGCGGTGGTGTCGAGTTCCCGGCGAAGGGCGGAGGCGAGCTCGACCGGCTGCAGACCCGACTTGAAGGTCCTCGCGAACGCGCCGTTGACGACGCGCTCGAGCCCCTTCTCGAAGTTGTCCAGTATGCCCACAGTCTTCCGATCTTCCGGTTCTTCGCCTTCTCGGCGGTCGCGCACGGATCGAGATGTCTGCGCGCCCGTCGCCGCTTCCTGTCTGGTCTGCGCCGCGCACGGCTACGGGCATGTTACTGGGATGGTCTGGGTGCGCGATCCTCCGCGGTGCTTTCGCGGGTTCGGGAGGCGTGCGGAGGGCGTGCCGGCGCGCGTGCGGGCGTGTCAACCGGGCGAGGGGCGAGGTGCGAGCCGGCCGGCCGACGCGGTTCGGCCCCGTGGCCCGGGGGTGCTACGATTTCACGTCGGCGCTTCGGTGCCGCTGGTGAGCGCGAGTGGCGGAATAGGCAGACGCGCACGGTTCAGGTCCGTGTGCCCGAAAGGGCGTGGGGGTTCAACTCCCCCCTCGCGCACCAGAGCTCGAAGCCCCCGATCGGATGTCCGGTCGGGGGCTCTTCTCGCTCCCAAGCCCTCGTGCTGTTGGAGCGCAGCGTGCGCCATGCCGCTCCGATCAGTCGTCTGGGACGTCGAATCGGTCTTCTGTGCCGGTCTCCGGCACCGCTCGGTGGTGGCGGATCCTCGCCGGGAACGCCGTTCCCGGCCCATAGGTCACGTTCGGCCCGCGCCCCGGACCGGGGGATTTGACCAGGAGATCGCGCTTGATGAGATCGGCGATAAGCCGGGACGTCGTCTGAGAGTCCACGTCGAGGAGGACGCGGACCATCCGCGCGTTGATGCTCCCCGTCTCGCGGAGCAGCTCGATCATCTTCCGGTCCAGCTGATCGGCCGTCCGCCTCCGATAGGTGACGGCGGCTCCGAGAGCGGCGAGCGGCCCCTCTCGCAGTCGATAGCGCGGCAGAGTCCTCCGTGATGAGTCACGGGTCGGTTCGAGCAGAGGAACGCGTTCGGAGCTCAACCGCTCGAGCACCGACTGTGCTTCCGAGGTTCCCGACTTCTGCAGAATCGGGACGAGCTGCTGCGCAGTGATCGTCCGCTGAGTGAGAAGAGTGAGGAGGATGGTCATGGTGTCCGCATCCTCGGTCTCCTCGGGCGGCAGGGTCGCGACGAAGCGGGTGAGCGCAGAGTTCGGCGCTCCTCCGATGAGCGTCACCCGGACATGGTCTCCCTCGGAGAGGAACGAGGGCGGTTGGTGCCCGAGTCTTGCCATCTCGGCATACATTTTGTCGACGCCGGAGCCGGCGGTCTCGGCGTAGCCGAGGGCGCGTAGTGCGCCGGCGAGCTGGCCGTTCCGGGGGCGGGAAGACGTGGTCAGGACGTTATCGGCGCGTACTCCGCTCACGAATCCACCCGGGGATGTGACGACGAGCTGTGTCTGCGTGTGCTCGACCGTGACCCTTCCATTCCCTCGATAGTCACGGTGCACCGCAGCATTGACGACGACCTCGCGGATGGCGGCCTCGGGCAGATCGGAGACGTGGAGCTGCTGGCCCCTGCCGATGGAGACGGGTGTCGTGTCGATTCGCGCGCTGATGAGCTGGAAAAGCTGCTCCAGAAGGAGCACCAAAGGGCCCGTCAGCTGCTCGTTCGCCGTCACGGTTCCCGTGGGCGTCCGACGGTGGACGTAGGAGAACGCGGCTGTGTGCTCGTGCTGATCGGTGACGAGAAGGGCTCCGGTGTTCGTGAGTCGCCCGTCGTCGGTGACGACTCCGAGGCCGCGCAGAATGTCGATCTCCTGAGGCTGCTGCGCGAGTCGACGACTCGCCGGTGATGCGGCGCGCTCAAGAAGTCGTCGAATGGTCGCCATCGCGACGGGATCTACGGCGGATGCCTTCGTTCTCGACGCGGACGCCGACCAGTCCTGGCCTCGTCGCTCAGCAATGACGGAAGCGATGCGGTCAGTCGACATCGGCGAGCAGGAGTCACCGATTCGCTCGGTGGGAATGCGGCTCTTCAGGCTGTGCACGGTGACGCTCGCCGGTACGTCGACCACGAGGACATGGACGCCCCGGTGCTGCAGGGCGACGACATCGACAAGGAGCTTCGGCTCTGTGAGCTCGTATATCCGCGAGCGCGTCCGATCGGGATCCAGGCGCGAACCGATGATCGCCTCGGGCCCTGCTACGCGGTCGTGGACTCCGACGACGACCAGACCACCCGACGCATTCGCGAAACACGCCGTCGCCTCGGCGATGTTGAGGACATCGTCGTCAGCGGATCGACCGTCCCGCTTGAAATCGAGGTTCTGATTCTCGAGTTCGTGCGCCGTCGCTCCGGCTTCGAGGCGGCGCAGTGCATCATCGAGCAGGCGCGCTGATGTTTCTCGCATGTTTTCACTCTCCCTGACAGTGAAGGGCTTGATGAAACTACCGCGAAACGTGCTCCGTGAGAAGCTGCGGGCAGGATGAGCGGGCGGTGCAGGAGAGCAGGCGCGCCGCGCAGACTCTTCGTCGGAACGTCGGAGAGGTCGGGTAGGAGCGGAAGGGAGGTCCGGGACGCAGGGTGCGCCCGATCGTCAGCGGCGAGTGAGCTCGACGACGGGGATCGTGCGGGTGGTGCGCTTCTCGTAGTCGAGGAAGGCGGCGGAGGCGGTGGTGAAGCGGGACCAGCCGGCGTCGCGCTCGTCGCCGGTGAGGACGCGGGCGCGGACGTCGACGGTTCCGTCGTCGGGGGTCTCGATCGCGAGGTCGGGGTGGGCGACGAGATTGTGGAACCAGGCCGGGTGCTTCGGGGCACCGGCTGCGGAGGCGGCGAGGAGCCAGACGTCGGGGGAGGGGTGCAGCGCCATCAGCGGAGTCACGCGCTCCTCGCCGGAGCGGGCGCCTCGGTGGTGCACCAGGATGAGGTTCCTCCCGAAGCCCCCGGTGGTCACGGTTCCGCCGCTGGTGCGGAACTCCTCGATGATCGTGTCGTTCCAGTCGGCCATGCTCGTCCTCCTCGATGTGGGGTGCCGCGCTCGGGCGTGGGGATCAGGCGCGAGCGCCGAGCGCGTCCTCGCGGGTGCTGCGCTCGCCCGGCGGCCGCGTGCCTCCGGCGACCGCTGCGGGATCGGCCAGCGCTCGCCGCCAGGGTAGCTCCGCGGCGCCCACCAGTTCCAGCTTCGAGCGCAGCGCCGCCCGCTCGATCCTCACGCCGCGGGCGAGGTCGCTGAGTGCGCGGGCCGAGACGCGGGCTGCGAGGCACTCGCGGTCGACGGTGAGCAGCGAGCCGAGGAAGCCGCCGAGGACGACGGTGGTGGGGTTGAAGAGGTTGATGCAGGTCGAGAGGCCCTCGGCGAGGAGGTCGACCTGGCGGGCGACCTCGGCCAGCACGGCGGGGTCGCGGGAGGTGCCGAGTGCGATGTCGAGCTCGTCCTGGTCGAGGACGCGGGCGTCGAGCACGTCCAGCAGGGAGCGCATCCGCACCTCGGCCTCCAGGCAGCCGTGGCGGCCGCAGCCGCAGAGGCGACCGTTCGCGGCGACGAGGGTGTGGCCGAGTTCGGCAGCGAACCCCGAGGAGCCCTGGAGCGGGACTCCGCCGATGATGACCCCTCCGCCGATGCCGCCCGCACCGCCGGTGACGTAGACGACGTCGGCGACGCCGCGCGCGGCTCCGAAGAGCGATTCGCCGATGGCGCCCAGACTCGCATCGTTGCCGACGGCGACCGGCAGCCCGAGTGCACGGCCGAGCTGGGAGGCGAGATCGACGTCGCGCCAGCCGAGGTGGGGAGCGCGATGCACGAATCCGGAGTCGGCCTGGACCAGTCCGGGGACCGCGACGCCGGCGCCGATCAGGACGCGCAGTGACTCCTGTTCGGACCGGAAGCCCTCGACGATGCCGGAGACGACGCGGACGACGGTCGCGGGGCTCGCGGGCGTGGCGGTGTCGAAGCGGACGCGGCGCAGCAGCTCGCCGTGCAGGCCCACCAGGCCGACGATGATCGCGTCGGTGTCGAGGTGCACGCCCACGGCGGCGAACCGGTCGCCGGGGACGACGGTGGCGCTCGGGCGGCCGATGCGACCGTCGGGAGCCGCCGTCTCCTCCGCGACCCAGCCGAGCTCGCTCAGCTCGCCGACGAGGTTGGCGACGGCCGAGCGGTTGAGGCCGGTGCGGCGGCCGAGCTCGGCGCGACTGGTGGGGCCGGACCGATGCACGAGGGTCGCGAGAGCGGCGAGGTTGTGGCGGCGCAGCAGCGCGTTGCTGGACGCCCCGACTGCTCCTGCCATGATCGCCCGCCTGTCGCTGGACCCGCCCGGGTCTCGGATGCACTCGTGCGCGGCCCCTCCTGTCGAGAAGCCGCGCCCGAGAACTGTAGAAGGAACGACTGAGAGCGAGCATCAGCCCCGCCCCTGGTGGCGCTCCCCGCCCAGACCGAGCCGCACGGAGAGCCCTCCCCGCCCCTGCGAGTCGCGCGGAGCGCGCTCCCCTCCACCCCCCGAACGTCACCCGGGGTCTCTGCGCGGTTGTCTGCAAGGCGGAGGAGGAAGGGCGGTATCGCGACCGACGACAACGCCGCAGACGACCGTGCGGAGGCCCAGGTCCGGTCAGCGGGAGCCGGCGCGGCGTTTGTTGAAGATATCGAAGGCCACTGCGAGCAACAGCACGAAGCCCTTGATCGCCATCTGCCAGGCCGCGTCGACCGAGAGGATCGACAGGCCCATGTTGAGCACGCCCATCACGAGACCGCCGATGACGGCTCCGACGACGGTGCCCACGCCTCCCTGGACGGCCGCGCCGCCGATGAACACCGCGGCGATCGCGTCCAGCTCGTAGTTCTGGCCGGCCGAAGCGACCGCACCGCCGGCGCGAGCGGTGCTGACGATGCCCGCGACTCCGGCCAGGGCGCCCATGTTGACGAAGATGAAGAAGGTGACCCACTTCGTCTTGACGCCCGACATCATCGCGGCGAACAGGTTGCCGCCCATCGCATAGATGTGGCGGCCGAAGACCGTCCGCCCGAGCACGAAGCTGTAGGCGAGGATGAGCACCGCGAGCACGATCAGGATGATCGGAGTGCCGCTGTAGCCGGCCAGCAGCCAGGCGAGCGCCATGATCGCGAGGACGGCGATGGCCGACTTCGCCACCAGCGAGCCGAGGGGCTCGCGGGGCAGCTCGAGGCGGCGGAGCGTGGCGCGGGTCCGCAGCTGCTGCGCGACGAGGACGACGCAGACGATCAGACCCAGCACCAGGGTGAGCGCGTCGCGGCCGGCGATGCCGCCCAGGACGCCCGGGAGCCAGCCCGCGCCGATCGCGGTGAACTCGGTGGGGAGGCCGTTGACGGTTCCGCCGGTGAGCAGCACCAGGGTGAAGCCGCGGAAGATCAGCATGCCCGCGAGCGTCACGATGAATGCCGGTATCCCGACGAAGGCGACCCAGAAGCCCTGCCAGGCTCCGACGGCGGCTCCCGTGACCAGGGCCACGACGACCGCCGCCCACCAGGGCAGGCCCCAGTTGTTCATCGCGATCGCCGAGATGGCTCCCACCATCGCCACCACGGAGCCGACCGAGAGGTCGATGTGGCCGGCGATGATCACCATCACCATGCCGATCGCGAGGATCAGCACGTAGGCGTTCTGCTGGATCAGGTTGTTCACGTTGCCGGGCAGCAGGAGGCGCCCGTTTGTCAGCACCTGGAACAGCAGGATGATGATGGCCAGCGCAGCGAGGATGCCGTACTGCCGCAGGTTGATGTTCAGCCGGCGTGCGCGCTTGGGCGGGGTGGAGGGAGTGTTGGCGGGCATGTTCGCCGGCGCTGTCGTGGTCGTGGCGCTCATCGGGCCTGGTCCTTTCCGGCGGTCATGTAGTGCATGAGGTGCTCCTGGGTGGCATCGGCGCGGTCGATCTCGCCCGAGATTCGCCCCTCGGAGATGGTGTAGATCCGGTCGGCGAGTCCGATCAGCTCGGGCAGCTCGGACGAGATGACGACCACCGCCTTGCCCTGGGCCGCGAGCTCGTTGATGATTCCGTAGATCTCGTACTTCGCTCCGACGTCGATGCCGCGGGTGGGCTCGTCGAGGATGAGGACGTCGGGGCCCGAGAAGATCCACTTCGAGAGGACGACCTTCTGCTGATTGCCTCCGGAGAGCTTGCCGGTGACGGCAGAGACGGTCGGCGCCTTGATGTTCATCTTGGAGCGGTACGAATCGGCGACCTTGTACTCGCGGTGCTTGTCGATCACGCCGAGCCGGGCCAGGCGCGAGAGCGCCGCGGCCGAGACGTTGACGGTGATGTCGCCGATGAGGTTGAGGCCGTAGCGCTTGCGGTCCTCGGTCGCGTAGGCGAGGCCGTTGCGGATCGCCTCGTCGACGGTGCGGGTCTGGATCTCCTTGCCGTCCTTGAAGACGCGGCCCGAGATGCCGGTGCCGTAGCTCCTCCCGAAGATGCTCATCGCGAGCTCCGTACGGCCGGCGCCCATCAGGCCTGCGAAGCCGACGATCTCACCGGCGCGAACGGTGAAGGACGCGTCGTCCACGACCACGCGATCGATGTCGACGGGGTGGTGCACGGTCCAGTTCTCGACGCGGAGCTTCTCTTCACCGATCTGCGGATCGCGGGGCGGGAACATGCTGTTGAGGTCGCGGCCGACCATCGCGCGGATGATGCGGCTCTCTGACGCCTCCTCGCCCGCCATCGGGAAGCTCTCGATGGTGCGGCCGTCGCGGATGATCGTGACAGTGTCGGCGATGGCGCGGATCTCCTTCAGCTTGTGGCTGATGATGATGCAGGTGATGCCCTGCGTGCGGAGCTGGTCGATCAGCCCGAGCAGGTGGTCGCTGTCCTCGTCGTTGAGAGCGGCGGTCGGCTCGTCGAGGATGAGGAGCTTCACCTCTTTGGCGAGGGCCTTCGCTATCTCGACGAGCTGCTGCTTGCCGACGCCGAGCTCGAGGATCTTCGTCGCTGGGTTCTCAGCGAGGCCGACGCGGGCGAGCAGCTGGGCCGCCTCCGCGTTGGTGGCGTTCCAGTCGATGACTCCGCGGGTCGACTTCTCGTTGCCGAGGAAGATGTTCTCGGCGATCGAGAGGTAGGGGCTGAGAGCGAGCTCCTGGTGGATGATCACGATGCCGTCGGCCTCGCTGTCGTTGATCGACCGGTACTGCGCGGGGTGCCCCTCGAACTCGATGGAGCCCTCGAAGCTTCCGACGGGGTAGACGCCGGACAGGACCTTCATGAGCGTCGACTTGCCGGCGCCGTTCTCGCCGCAGATGGCGTGCACTTCGCCGGGCTGGACCGAGAGCGAGACGCCATCGAGGGCGCGGACGCCACCGCCGAACTCCTTGACGATGTCGCGCATGATGAGGATGGGACTGGCCAACAGGGCCTCACTTCGTTGTGGAGAGTCGGATAGTCGGAGAGCGGGGGGCGGGAAGGCAGCGCCTCCCGCCCCCGCTGGGGGGTCAGAGTCCGACGTCGCCGGCCTTGAGGAAGCCGGAGTCGACAAGAACGGACTGCACGTCGTCCTTCGTGACCACCTGCGGCTCGAGCAGGTACGACGGGACGACCTTCTCGCCGTTGTCGTACGTCTCGGTGTCGTTCACCTCGGGCTCTTCGCCCGCGACGACCGACTGCACCATCTGGAACACGCGGTCGCCGAGCGTGCGGGTGTCCTTCCACACCGTCATCGACTGCTCGTCGGCGAGGATCGCCTTGACGTTCGCCTTGTCCGCGTCCTGTCCGGTGATGGTCGGGTAGTCCGCGCCGGGCGCGTAGCCGGCGGACTTCAGCGAGGCCTCGATGCCGATGGCGAGGCTGTCGTTGGGCGAGAGCACCACGTCGACCTTCTGTCCGCCGGTGTAGAAGGAGGAGAGGCGGTTGTCCATCTCGGACTGCGCCTTGTCGGAGGCCCAGCCCTGGATGCCGATCGAGGCCCAGTCGTCGTCGGACGCGGGCGACTTGCCCGAGGGGACGGTGAGCTTCCCGCTCTCGATGTAGGCTGGAGGATGCCCCACGCGCCGGAGAAGAAGAACTTCGCGTTGTTGTCGTCGGGGCTGCCGGCGAAGGGCTCGAGAGTGAAGGGGCCGGCGGCGTTCGCGAGGTCGAGGGTCTTCTCGATGTACTGGCCCTGGAGCTGGCCGACCTTGTAATTGTCGAACGTCGCGTAGTAGTCGACGTCGGGGGTGCCGTTGATCAGGCGGTCGTACGCGATGACGGTCGCGTTCTGCTTCTTCGCCTCGGCGAGGACCGGGGCGAGCGCCTCGCCGTCGATGGCCGCGACGACGAGGATCTTGGATCCTCCGGCGATCTGGTTCTGGATCTGCGAGATCTGCTGATCGGTCTTGTTGTCGGCGTACTGGAGGTCGACGGTGCAGTCCTCGCCCTCGAGCTGCTTCTGCAGGCCCTCGCCGTCGTTGATCCAGCGCTCGAGGCTGCGCGTAGGCATCGAGATGCCGACGGAGCAGTCGCCCTCTGCGCTCTCGCCTCCGGCGCCGCCCGAGTTGGCGGGGCTGGCCGAGCAGGCGGCGAGGCCGAGGGAGATGATGCCGGCGGCGGCCAGCGTGGTGATGCCGCGGGAGAACTTCATGGAGTGCATTCCTCTCTGAAAGCAGTGTCCGTGGGTGAGGACGACGCGAGGCGTGCACGTGTGGAGCACGTCGTCGTGTCGTCGCCCGGGAGGGCGGGAGAGCCCCGGGAGGGCTTTGTCCACGGAGAGAACATATTCCCGCGATGCAGGCGAGTAAAGCGCGATCGGCGAATATGTCCAGGCGATGCCGAAATGTGATCTTCGGTCCACCCCGCCCCGCCGTTGGTGGGAGAGAACGCTCTCAGGGCGTGCCGGCGAGTGCGACCGTCAGGGAATCGCGAGGACTCGGGTCGGGGCCGTAGGGGAACCGTGAGGACGCCTCCGGGGGCTGTGGGCGGGGTGTTGCATCGCTCCCGTGCCGCTTCCCGGCAGGCGCTCGGTTCCGAGCGTCGTCCGCTCCTCGGATGGAGTCCTCCGTGCTCGACCTCGTCTACCTCCTCGGCATGCTCGCCCTCTTCTCGCTCGTCGCCCTCGCTGCGAAGGGGGTCCACGCCCTCGGCGGCCCGCCCGCCCCGGCCCGCGATCGCCGAGCCACCCGCACCGGAGAGGAAGCCAGGTGATCGTGTTCGACGCCCTCGCGGCGGTGCTGGCGCTCGCCGCCGTCGTCTACCTCGTCGCCGCCCTGATCCGCCCTGAGCGGTTCTGATGGACCCGCTCCTCGCCGTCCTCCAGGTCGCGACCGTCGGTCTGGCCGTCGCGCTCGTGCACCGCCCGCTGGGTGAGCACATGGCCCGCGTCTACACGTCGGCGAAGGACCTCGCCGTCGAGCGCGGTCTCTACCGCCTGATCGGGGTCGACCCCGCCGGCGAGCAGACCTGGCGCTCCTACCTCCGGGCCGTGCTTGCCTTCTCGCTCGTCGGGGTGCTCCTGCTCTACGGGATGCAGCGCCTGCAGGCGGTCCTCCCCGGTTCGCTCGGTCTCCCCGCAGTGCCGGAGGGGCTGGCCTTCAACACGGCCGTCTCGTTCGTCACCAACACCAACTGGCAGTCGTACTCGCCCGAGCTCACGCTCGGCTACGCGGTGCAGCTCGGCGGGCTCGCCGTGCAGAACTTCGTCTCTGCGGCCGTGGGTCTCGCGGTCGCGGTCGCGCTGATCCGCGGATTCTCGCGGAGCTCCTCCGGCACGATCGGAAACTTCTGGGTCGACCTCGTGCGCGGCACTCTGCGCCTCCTCCTGCCCTTCTCGCTCCTGGCCGCCGTCGTGCTGGTCGCCGGCGGAGTCATTCAGAACCTGAACGATCCGCTCGCCGTGACGACGCTCACGGGTGGCGAGCAGAGCATCCCGGGCGGGGCAGTGGCCTCGCAGGAGGCGATCAAGCTGCTCGGCACGAACGGCGGCGGCTACTTCAACGCCAACTCCGCTCATCCGTTCGAGAACCCCTCGGCGTGGGTGAACCTGCTCGAGATCGTGCTGATCCTGGCGATCCCGTTCTCGCTGCCGCGCACCTTCGGGCGGATGGTCGGCGACGTGCGGCAGGGACGCGCGATCCTCGCCGCGATGGCGACGATCTTCGTCGTCTCCCTCGCGGCACTGACCGCTCTGGAGGCGGGAGGCGGCGGCTCCGCTGCGCAGGCGGCGGGAGCCGCGATGGAGGGCAAGGAGACCCGCTTCGGCATCGCCGGCTCCACCCTCTTCGCCTCGGCGAGCACCCTCACCTCGACCGGCGCGGTGAACGCGATGCACGACTCCTTCACCGCGCTCGGCGGCCTGCTGCCGATGCTCAACATGATGCTCGGCGAGGTCGCCCCCGGCGGCGTCGGGTCGGGGCTCTACGGGATGCTCGTGCTCGCGGTCCTCGCCGTGTTCGTCGGCGGACTGCTCGTCGGCCGCACCCCGGAGTACCTCGGCAGGAAACTGAGCCCGCGCGAGATCACACTGGCGAGCCTGTACATCCTGGTGACGCCGACGCTCGTGCTCGCGGGGACGGCGCTGAGCTTCGCGATCCCCTCGATCCGCGCCGACGTCGAGAGCACGTCGATCCTGAACCCGGGGCTGCACGGCTTCTCGGAGGTGCTCTACGCCTTCACGTCCGCCGCCAACAACAACGGCTCGGCCTTCGCGGGGCTGACGGCCAACACTCCATGGCTGAACACCGCGCTCGGTGTCGCGATGCTGCTCGGCCGGTTCTTGCCGATCGTGCTCGTGCTGGCGCTGGCGGGCTCACTCGCCGCGCAGACGCCGGTCCCCGCGAGCGCGGGAACGCTGCCCACCCACCGACCGCAGTTCGTCGGCCTCCTCGTGGGCGTGACGGTCGTCGTGACCGCGCTCACCTACTTCCCCGTACTCGCGCTGGGTCCCCTGGCGGAAGGGCTGTGACTCCGATGACCACCACTCCCACCCGAACGCCGGCCGACCCGGCGCGGCCGCGGACCGCGGCTCTCGGACCGCGCCAGCTCGCTGCGGCCTTTCCCGCCGCGGTGCGCAAGCTCGACCCCCGCCTGATGTGGCGGACTCCCGTGATGTTCCTCGTCGAGGTCGGCGCGGTGCTGACCACGCTGCTCGCGATCGCAGAGCCGTTCTTCGGCGGTCCGGAGCGCTCCGGCGGCTCGGTCGTGCCGGTCACCTTCACGGCGGGCATCGCCGTCTGGCTCTGGCTCACCGTGGTCTTCGCGAATCTCGCGGAGGCGGTGGCCGAGGGCCGCGGCAAGGCGCAGGCCGAGAGCCTCCGCGCCACCCGCACCAGCACGCCGGCTCGGCGGCTGGTCGAGTACGACCCCGCCGATCCGTCCGCGGCCTCGGCGCGTGCGGTCGAGGTCTCGTCGGCCGAGTTGCAGCGGGGCGACGTGATCGTGGCGGAGGCGGGCGACCTCGTGCCCGGCGACGGTGAGATCGTCTGGGGCATCGCCTCCCTCGACGAATCGGCGATCACGGGCGAGTCGGCCCCGGTGGTCCGCGAGAGCGGAGGCGACCGCAGCGCGGTCACGGGCGGCACCCGCGTGCTCTCGGACCGGATCGTGGTGCGGATCACCTCCCGCCCGGGCGAGACGTTCGTCGACCGGATGATCGGCCTGGTCGAGGGCGCGTCGCGGCAGAAGACACCGAACGAGATCGCGCTCGACATCCTCCTCGCGAGCCTGTCGATCGTGTTCGTCGTGGTGGTGCTGACCCTGGACCCGCTCGCCTCCGCGGTCGGCGCCTCCGTCAGCGTGCCGGTGCTGGTGGCTCTGCTGGTCTGCCTGATCCCGACCACCATCGGCGCCCTGCTCTCGGCGATCGGCATCGCCGGAATGGACCGGCTGGTGCAGCGCAATGTGCTCGCGACGTCCGGACGGGCTGTGGAGGCGGCGGGCGATGTGACGACGCTCCTGCTCGACAAGACGGGGACGATCACCTACGGCAATCGGCGCGCGGTGGCGTTCCTGCCGGTCGGGGGCGTGGCGGAGGCTGAGCTCGTCGACGCGGCCGCCGCCTCCTCGCTCAGCGACCCGACGCCCGAGGGGACGTCGATCGTCGACCTCGCCCGCGCCTCGGGCCGACCCGCCGTCGAACCCGCGCAGGCGGTCGTCGTGCCCTTCACGGCGCAGACGCGGATGAGCGGCCTCGATCTGCCCGACGGCGCCTCCCTCCGCAAGGGCGCCGGATCTGCCGTGCGCGCCTGGGTGGAGGAGGAGGGGCCGCTGCCCCCGACCGCTGCCTCGCAGCTCGCCGCGCTGGTCGACGGTGTGTCCGAGAGCGGGGGCACTCCCCTCGTGGTCGCGGTGAAGGACCGGGCCGGTGCTCGCCTGCTGGGCGTGGTGCATCTGAAGGACGTGGTGAAGGAGGGACTCGCGGAGCGATTCTCGGAGCTGCGCGCGATGGGCATCCGCACGGTGATGATCACGGGCGACAACCCGCTCACGGCGCGCGCGATCGCGGCGGAGGCGGGGGTCGACGACTACCTCGCCGAGGCGACTCCTGAGGACAAGCTCGCCCTGATCCGGCGCGAGCAGGAGGGCGGCGCGCTGGTCGCGATGACCGGAGACGGCACCAACGACGCTCCTGCCCTCGCCCAGGCCGATGTAGGCGTGGCGATGAACACGGGCACCTCGGCGGCGAAGGAGGCCGGCAACATGGTCGACCTCGACTCCGACCCGACGAAGCTCATCGACATCGTGCGGATCGGGAAGCAGCTGCTGATCACCCGCGGAGCGCTCACCACGTTCTCGATCGCGAACGATGTGGCGAAGTACTTCGCGATCATCCCGGCGATGTTCGCGGGCGTCTTTCCCGGGCTTGAGCTACTGAACGTGATGCAGCTGCACTCGCCGGCCTCGGCGATCCTCTCGGCGATCGTGTTCAACGCGCTGGTGATCGTCGTGCTCCTCCCGCTGGCCCTGCGCGGCGTCGCCTATCGGGCGCTGAGCGCCTCGAAGATCCTCAGTCGCAACCTCCTCGTCTACGGGCTCGGCGGCGTCATCGCTCCCTTCCTCGGGATCAAGCTGATCGACCTCGTCGTCGCCCTCCTCCCCGGCTTCTAGACCCTCTTCGCGAGATGCCAGTTCGGTACGCGTTCTTCGGCGTGTCGCGTACCGAAGTGGCATCTCGCGCGGCCCTCCACTCCTTCAGAGAAGAGAAAGAATCATGAATCCCACTCGCTCGGGCCTCCGCCAGTACGGAGTCGCGCTGCGCGCGATGCTCGTGTTCACCGTGCTGCTGGGAGCGGCGTACCCGCTCGCGGTGCTCGCTGTCGGGCAGCTCGCCCTGCCCGCCCAGGCGAACGGCTCGCTCCTGCTCCAGGACGGCGCGGTGATCGGTTCGTCGCTGATCGGCCAGTCGTTCACCGACCCCGACGGAGCGGCGCTGCCGGAGTGGTTCCAGTCGCGTCCCTCCGCCGCGGGCTACGACGCGGGAGCCTCCACCGGAAGCAACCTGGGGCCGGAGAACCCCGACCTGGTCGCGTCCGTCGAGGAGCGGCGGGCGGCGATCGCCGCGCTCGAGGGAGTCGACCCGGCCGCAGTGCCGGCCGACGCACTGACCGCCTCCGCCTCTGGAGTGGACCCGGCCATCAGCCCCGAGTACGCGCTGCTGCAGGTGCCGCGGGTCGCCGCCGCCCGTGGGCTCGACGAGGGCGCCGTGCGCGCGCTGGTCGAGGAGCACACCGAGGGCCGCGAGCTCGGCTACCTCGGCGAGCCGACCGTGGACGTGCTCGAGCTCAACGCCGCCCTCTCGCAGCTGTGACGGCTCCCGCGGCACCTCCGGCTCGTAGACTCGCGTTCGGCCCGTCGAGATCGCCCGATCGAGCGCGCCGACGCCGATCCCGCGATCCCGAGGTGCCTCGGAGCCGCGAGCACGAGGGGAGGTCCGGAGCATGACGAAGGGCCGCCTGCACGTGCTCCTCGGAGCCGCGCCCGGGGTGGGCAAGACCTACACGATGCTCGAGGAGGGCCGCCGGCTCGCCGCCGAGGGTCGAGACGTCGTGGTCGCCGTGGTCGAGACGCACGGCCGGTCCGCCACGGCCGCGATGGTCGAGGGTCTCGAGGTCGTGCCCCGTCGCACGCGCGAGCACCGCGGAGTCCACCTCGACGAGATGGACCTCGACGCCGTGCTCGCCCGCCGGCCCGACATCGCGCTGGTCGACGAGCTCGCGCACACCAACGCCCGCGGCTCGCGTCAGGAGAAACGCTGGGAGGACGTGCGCACGCTCCTGGACGCCGGCATCACCGTCTTCTCGACCGTCAACATCCAGCACATCGAATCGCTCAACGATGTCGTGCACGCGATCACCGGAGCGCCGCAGCGCGAGACGATCCCCGACGCGGTCCTCCGCGCCGCCGATCAGATCGAGGTCGTCGACCTCGCACCGCAGGCCCTGCGCGACCGCCTGGCCGACGGCCGCGTCTACCCGCCGGAGCGGATCGACGCTGCCCTCTCCAACTACTTCCGCCTCGGCAACCTCACCGCCCTCCGCGAGCTCGCGCTGCTCTGGCTCGCCGACGAGGTCGACAGCGCCCTGCGCGACTACCGCGTCGAGCACGGCATCGACAGCACTTGGGAGGCGCGGGAGCGCGTCGTGGTCACCCTCACGGGCGGACCGGAGGGCGAGACTCTGCTGCGGCGCGGCGCACGGATCGCGGCCCGCGCCTCCGGGGGCGACCTGCTCGCTGTGCATGTGGTGACGCCCGACGGCCTGCGCGCCCCGCGGCCGCACGTGCTGGAGGCGCAGCGCGCGCTGGTCGAGAAGCTCGGCGGCAGCTATCACCAGGTGGTCGGTGAGGATGTGCCGCGCACGCTGGTCGAATTCGCCCGCTCGGTGAACGCGACGCAGCTCGTGATCGGGGTGAGCCGCCGGGGCCGGCTCGCGTCGGCGCTGACTCCGGGAACCGCAGCGACGGTGATCCGCGAGTCCGGCAACATCGACGTGCACATCGTCAGTCATGCGGCGGCCGGCCGCACCGCGGTGCTGCCGAGGCTCGACGGTGCGCTGACGCTGCGGCGCCGAGTCCTGGGAATGGTGCTCGCACTCACCGGCGGTCCGCTGGTGACCTGGCTGCTCTCGAGCCTGCGCAGCGACGAGTCGATCACGAGCGACGTGCTCTCGTACCAGCTGCTGGTGGTGGTGGTCGCGCTGGTCGGCGGGCTCTGGCCTGCGCTCTTCGCGGCCGTGCTCTCGGGGCTGACCCTCGATTTCTTCTTCGTGGATCCGCTCTACACGATCACCGTGGACGAGCCGCTGCACGCGCTGGCGCTGGTGCTCTACATGCTCAACGCGGCGCTGGTCAGCGCGGTGGTCGACCGTGCGGCCCGGCGGGCGCGCGCGGCGAAGCGCTCGGGAGCGGAGTCGGAGCTGCTCGCGACGATCGCGGGCGGAGTGATCCGCGGGCAGGGGGCGCTGCAGGCGATCCTCGAGCGCTCGCGGGAGGCGTTCGGTCTGACCGGGGTGCGGCTGCTGCGCGACGGCGAGGTGGTCGCCGCCGACGGTGAACCGCAGCCGGACGGCGACCCCGCGCGCATCGCGGTCGGGGAGGGCGCGGTGCTCGAGTTGCACGGCCGCGAGCTCGAGGGGAGCGAGCGCCGGCTGCTCCGGGTGGTCGCGGCGCAGTTGGACTCGGCGCTCGAGAACGCGGCGCTCAGCGAGACGGCGAGCTCGCTGGCTCCGCTCGCCGAGACCGACCGGGTGCGCAGCGCCCTGCTGTCGGCCGTGAGCCACGACCTGCGCCGCCCGCTCGCCGCGGCCACCGCGGCGGTCAGCGGGTTGCGCTCGCCCGAGGTGGTCTGGAGCGAGAGTGACCGGGAGGAGCTGCTCGCCACGGCCGACGAGAGCCTGACCGTGCTCGCCGCGCTGGTCACCGATCTGCTCGACGTGACCCGGCTGGAGGCGGGGGCGCTCGCCGTGGCGCCGGCTCCGCTCGATGCCGCCGACGTGGTGCTGCCCGCGCTCGACGAGCTCGGGCTCGGCCCCGGGGAGGTCGACCTCGATCTCGATCCCGAGGGTCCGGCGCTGCTGGCCGACGCAGTGCTGTTGCAGCGCGTGGTGGTCAACCTGCTGGCCAACGCGGTCCGGTTCGCCCCGCCCGGGACGCGGGTGCGGGTCTCGGCCAGCGCCTTCGGCGGCAACGCTCAGCTGCGCATCGTCGACCACGGCCCGGGGATCCCGGAGGAGCGCCGCGCCGAGGTCTTCCTGCCGTTCCAGCGCCTCGGCGACGACGACAACCTCACCGGGCTCGGACTGGGCCTCGCGCTCTCGAAGGGCTTCACGGAGGGGATGGGCGGCACGCTCGAGACGGAGGACACACCGGGCGGAGGGCTGACGATGGTGGTGACGCTGCCGCTGGCGCCGCCTCCCGACACCCGCGCGAGCGCCACTGCGCACGAGGACTCCGGAGGAGCCGCATGAAGATCCTGATCGCCGACGACGACCCGCAGATCCTCCGCGCCCTGCGCATCACGCTCACCGCCCGCGGGTACGACGTGGTGACGGCCGGTGACGGCACCGAGGCGATCAACCGGGCGGTGGACGAGCACCCCGACCTCTACATGATCGACCTCGGCATGCCGCGGCTCGATGGAGTCGAGGTGATCCACGGCCTGCGCGGCTGGACGAGCGCGCCGATCCTGGTGGTCTCGGGGCGCACGGGGGCCGCCGACAAGGTGGGGGCGCTCGATGCGGGGGCCGACGACTACGTGACCAAGCCGTTCTCGATGGACGAGGTGCTGGCGCGGATCCGGGCCCTCTCTCGGCGCGTGCAGCCGGCCGAGGGTGAGCCGCTGGTCGTGATCGGGGAGGTGACCGTGGACCTGGTGGCGAAGAGCGCGACGCGCGACGGCGCCTCGGTGAGGCTCACCCCGACGGAGTGGCAGGTGCTCGAGATCCTGATCCGCAACGCGGGCAAGCTGGTGACCCGTCGCTCCCTGCTCGCCGAGATCTGGGGCCCCGCGCACGTCACCGACACCGGCTACCTCCGCCTCTACCTCGCGCAACTCCGGAAGAAGCTCGAGCCCGACCCCGCGCAGCCGCGCTATCTGCTCACCGAGGCGGGCATGGGCTACCGGTTCGTCCCGGGGGAGTGAGGGAACCCCTCGGGGTTCCCTCGTCGGCGGAGCAGAATGGAGGCACCCCAGCGAAGGAGACCACCGTGGATCAGCCGCGCATGAACGTCGAGTCGTTCAACCTCGATCACCGCACCGTCGCCGCGCCGTATGTGCGCCTCGCCGACGCGAAGACGCTGCCCGGAGGCGATCACCTCGTCAAGTACGACGTGCGCTTCACGCAGCCCAACCGCGCCCACCTCGAGATGCCGACCGTGCACTCGCTCGAGCACCTGTTCGCCGAGAAGTCGCGCAACCACTCCGACCGGGTGGTCGATTTCTCGCCGATGGGCTGCCAGACCGGTTTCTACCTGATCCTCTCGGGCGAGCCCGAGCTGCCGGAGGTGCTCTCGCTCGTCGAGGACACACTGCGGGACATCACCGAGGCCGATGCCGTGCCCGCCGCCAACGAGACCCAGTGCGGGTGGGGTGCCAACCACTCGCTCGAGGGCGCTCAGGAGGCGGCGCGCACGTTCCTCGCGCAGCGCTCCGAGTGGGAGACGGTGACCGCGTGAGCGACGCGATCGTCCTGGTGGCGATGGACGAGGAGGCCGAGCCGTTCCTCGAGAGGTCCGAGCGCGCCTCCGAGCCGCGCGGCGTCGGCAACGCCCTGCAGTGGGACCTGACCGTCGACGGCGGCTCCGTGCTGCTGGTGCGCACGGGAGTGGGTCTCGTGAACGCCGCCGGCGGGCTGACGGCCGCGATCCTCCAGGACCCGTCGCCGCTCGTCGTGAGCGCCGGCTCCGCGGGTGGGCTGGGAGCGGACGTGCGGGTCGGCGACGTGGTCGTCGGCGACGAGTACGTGCAGACGGACGCCGACGCGCGGGCCTTCGGCTACGCGCTCGGCCAGGTGCCAGGGATGCCGGCGCGCTACTCAGGGCACGCTCCCGCGTTGGAGGTCGAGCTGGGCGTCGAGGTGCCGGCCGGAGCCGTGCCGGTGCGTCGCGGTCTCATCGTCTCGGGAGACGTCTTCGTCTCGGGCGATCACGTCGAGCGGGTGCGCGGAGCGTTCCCGCAGGCGCTCGCCACCGACATGGAGTCGGTCTCGCTCGCGCAGACGGCGCACGTGCACGGCGTGCCGTTCGTGTCGGTGCGCGGCATTTCGGACCTCTGCGCGCCGGGGCAGTTCGAGGCGCACGTCGACGACGCGGCCGATCGCTCGGCGGTCGTCGTGCTGGCCCTGCTCAGGGCGTTGCGCGCCGCCTGAGACGGGCGCGCGCGGAGCACCCGGGTCGGTGCGGTGACGCCCGCCGGTCGCGGCGGCCCCGGGAGGCGTTCCGGCCCGGGCCGAACAGTGGTCCCGCCAGTCGCGGCAGCGGAGGCAGGCGCCCTGCTCACGCCTCCGTGACCACGCCGCCGTCGACCCGCCAGTGGCGAGTCAGCTGCACGGTCTCGAGCATCCGCCGATCGTGGGTGACCAGCAGCAGCGTGCCCTCGTAGGCCTCGAGCGCCTGCTCGAGCTGCTCGATCGCGGCCAGGTCGAGGTGGTTGGTCGGCTCGTCCAGCACCAGGAGATTCGTTCCGCGCGCCTGGAGGAGGGCGAGGGCCGCGCGAGTCCGCTCGCCCGGCGAGAGCTCGCCGACGCGGCGCGAGACGTGGTCGGCCTTCAGCCCGAACTTCGCCAGCAGGGTGCGGACCTCGGCGGTCGGCCACTCGGGCACCAGCGCCTCGACAGCGTCCGCCAGCGGCCGGTCGGAGGCGAGCATCGCGCGGGCCTGGTCGATCTCGCCGATCGCCACGCTGGCGCCGAGCGACGCCGATCCCTCCTCCGGTTCGGAGCGGCCGAGTAGCAGCGAGAGCAGCGTCGACTTGCCCGCGCCGTTGGGCCCCGTGATGCCGATGCGGTCACCCGCGTCGACCTGCAGCGACACTGGGCCGAGCGTGAACGTGCCCCGCCGCGCGACCGCCCCGTTCAGTGTCGACACCACCGAGCTCGAGCGCGGCGCTGTGCCGATCGTGAAGGCGAGCTGCCACTCCTTGCGCGGCTCCTCCACCTCCTCGAGGCGCGCGATGCGGCTCTCCATCTGACGCACCTTCTGCGCCTGCTTCTCGCTCGACTCGACCGAGCCTTGCGGCGGATCTTGTCGTTGTCGGGAGCCTTCTTCATCGCGTTGCGCACGCCCTGGCTCGACCACTCGCGCTGCGTCCGGGCGCGCGAGACCAGGTCGGCCTTCTGATCGGCGAAGTCCTCGTACTTCTCGCGGCGTTGGCGGTGGGCGGTCTCGCGCTCCTCGAGGAACGCGTCGTAGCCGCCTCCGTAGACGCGGTTGGTGCCTTGTGCGAGGTCGAGCTCGAGCACGCGGGTGACGCTGCGGGCCAGGAACTCGCGGTCGTGGCTGACGAGCACCGCGCCGCCGCGGAGTCCGCGCACGAAGGCCTCGAGCCGCTCGAGCCCGTCGAGGTCGAGGTCGTTGGTCGGCTCGTCGAGCAGCACCACGTCGAAGCGCGAGAGCAGAAGAGCGGCGAGGCCGACCCGTGCCGCTTGACCACCCGAGAGCGAGGTCATCGTCGAGGAGGCGGAGACCGCTGCGCCCTGCGCCAGCGTCAGTCCCAGCTCGGCGAGCACCACCGGCGTCCGCTCGTCGAGGTCGGCGGCACCGCTGGCGAGCCAGCGGTCGAGGGCGAGGGCGTAGCGGTCGGCGATCGAGCCGTCCGGGTCGGGGTCGGCCAGGGCGGAGGCAGCGGCGTCGAGTTCGGCGGAGGCCTCGGCGCATCCGGTGCGGCGGCCGATGTACCCGGCGACGGTCTCGCCCTCGCGGCGCTCGTGCTCCTGCGGCAGCCAGCCCACGAAGGCGTCGCCGGGGGCGAGCACGACGTCGCCCTCGAGCGGAGGCGTCTCGCCGGCGAGGATCCGCAGCAGCGTCGATTTGCCCGCGCCGTTGGGCCCGACGACGCCGACCACGTCCCCGGGGGCGACCGTCAGGTCGAGTCCGTCGAAGAGGGTGCGGTGCGCGTAGCCTCCGGAGAGGCCCTTGGCGACGAGAGTGGCGGTCACCACTCCAGCGTAGGTGTGCTCCACATCGCTAGACCGCCTCTTTACCAGCCGGTCTAGGATGGCCGAATGAGCGACGCGACCCTTCGCAGCGGTGCCGGGTACTGGTACCCCGACGAGTCGTCGACCCGCCGCGCGGTCGAGGTGCTCAGCGCGATGCGGACCTACCGGGTCGCCGAGGTCGCGATGCGCAGGCGCACCCGCGAGCGGATGGCGATGGGCGAGACCGACCTCATCGCGATCCAGTACCTGCTGCGCCAGCAGCGCAGGGGCGAGCTCGTCACGGGCAAGGATCTGGCCGGCCACCTCTCGATCTCGTCCGCGTCGACCACGGTGCTGATCGATCGGCTCGTGCGCAGCGGCCACCTCGTGCGCCGGCCGAACCCCGCCGATCGCCGGGGCATCGTCGTGGAGGCGACTGTCGACAGCGACCAGGAGGTCCGCGAGACGCTGCAGGAGATGCACCGCCGGATGCTCGAGATCGCCGAGGACCTGGACGCCGCCGAGGCAGAGGTCGTCGTGAACTTCCTCCGCCGGATGGGCACCGCGGTCGACGAGATCGACGCCCGCGACGACGAGGCCGAACACTCTGCGGACCTGACGGACTAGCTAGAGGATCTAGCAGTCGACCCAGAAGCCTCTAGGGTGGCCGCATGGGTCAATTCCTCTACGGCACTCCGCCGGCCGTCCTCGAGATCGAGGACAGGACTCTGGCCCACCTCCAGATCGTCGTCTACGCCAAGTTCCGCCGCGACGAGCGCTTCAGCCTCACTCTCGACTCGATGCCCGAGGGGGCACGCGGGCGGCACTCCTTCTGGATGAACCCCACCATCGCACTGCAGTTCCACTTCGCCGGGAGCAGGCAGCCCACGATCAACCCCGGCTGGGTCGAACTGTTGATGGACGCAGCGAACAGCGGCGGTGGACTGCGGATCCTGCCCGAACCGGCCGCCTAGGGCGATTCCGCGCCCGGCAGCGGCGCCTGCGCGGGTACTCCTAGGGTGGGAGCGAGCACCCCCGGTGCACGGAGGGTGGATCACATGCGCGACACGGCCATGATCGGAGCGACGACGCTGGTCGTCGTCCTGGCGCTCACGGGGTGCGCGGTGCCGGCGCCGGCTCCCACTGTCACGGTGACCGTCTTCGCGACCGCGACTCCCACTCCCACGCCGCCGAGCCCCGATCCGACCGTCACCGCGGCGCTCCCGCAGTCGACCGCCACGGTCTACGCGCCGGCACCGGAGGCGACCGTCACCTTCACGCCCAACCCCACGCCGGACATCCCCGAAACGGCCTTCGCCGTCGACAGTGGGGCGGTGCCCGGTGCGGCCGGCGAGCCGACCCGCGACGGTGCGGGCGAGATCGTGAGCTACACGGTGGTGCAGAGCGACACGTTCTTCGACATCGCCCAGCGCTTCGGGATCCCGGTTCAGCAGCTGCTCCGGATGAACCCCACCGTGGCGGGCGCGGGCGAGGCCGTCTACATCGGCTCGGTCGTGAACCTCGACGCGAGGACCCTGGGCTAGCCGCAACTTCTCGCGAGCTGCGTCCGCGGGTGCGCTCGTCTCGAGGGCGGGGACCGGCCGGACTACTGCGACTTCGGCAGGACGTGGAAGGCGATCGCGAGCGATCCCGAGATCATCAGGATGCCTCCGACGAAGAGGAAGCCGGCGATGTCCGGCAGGAGGAACGAGTTGCCGAGGACGAGGATCCCGCCGAGGAACAGCACGAACGAGAGGACGACGCCCAGACCAGTCATGCCCTCATCGTACGCAGGTCACGGCAGCAGGAGGTCCGCGAGCTCGTCCGCGGCCGAGACGAGGGCGATCGTGCCGACCGCTTCCAGGGGCGACCCGTAGCCCCACTCGACCATGATCGTCGGCACCCCGTGCGCCGCGGCTCCGAGCACGTCGTGCTCGCGGTCGCCCACCATCACCGGCGTCGCGAGGTCGACGCCGAGAGCGCGGAGCCGGCGCAGGGCCTCCTCGACCACGTCGGCCTTTGCGCTGCGCACCTCGTCCTCCGAGGCGCCGCAGATGACCGTGAAGTGCTGCGCGAGACCGTAGTGCTCGAGGATCAGCGTGGCCGCGGACTCCGGCTTCGAGGTCGCGAGCGAGAGCGGCACGCCGGCCTCGGCGATGCGCGTCAGCACATCGGGCAGGCCGGGGTAGACGGAGGAGTCGAAGAGGCCGCCCGCGTTGTAGCGGCGGCGGTAGACGACGAGCGCTGCCTGCGCCTCCTCGACGCTCATCCCGCCGAGCTCGCGGAACGCCTCGAGCAGCGGCGGGCCCACGTAGGCGAGGAGCTCGGCCGGAGCAGGCACGGGCCGGCCGAGCTCGACGAAGGTCTCGGCGAGCGTACCGGTGATGCCGGGGGCGGAGTCGGTGATCGTGCCGTCGAGGTCGAACAGGATGCACGACCAGGTGCCGGCGCGCTCGTCGAGGCCGGTGGCGGCGAGGGTCGTATCGGACATGTCGGGCTCCTGACCTCGGGTGGTGCGATCGCGCGGGCCCATACTCTACGGCCGTTCGCCGTCGAGAGCCCTCTCGACGAACGGGCGGGCGACGACCTGGGCGATCGAGCCGGGGTCGAGCTGCACGGCGACGAAGTCGGCGGTTCCGATCAGGGCGAAGGCCTCGCGCCCTGGCAGCACCAGCATCTGCACCCGCGGGTGCTGCTGGCGTGGGACGGCGGTGCGCACCTCATCGGTCGAGGTGAACAGCGGAAGCACTTGCTCGCCGGTGGTCGTCGCGACGGTCCGCACGTGCGGCACACCTCCCGGCTGGGAGCCGGTGACATCCACCACGAGCGAGCCTGCGAGGCAGGCGGCGAGGAGGCGGTCGACCGCCTCGGGCGTGGGCGCGGCGACGAGCGCCTCCAGCGCCTCCCGCGCCTCCTCATTGCGGTAGGGCCCGGGTCGCGCCGGGCGTGCAGGGGGTCCGCCTCGTCGTGCCATGACTCCACGCTAACGAAGATCCCTTCCTGTCCGGAATCACAGCGTTCGCGGGTGTCTACTGCCCCGCCTCTGCCACGACTGAGGGTCATCGGCCTGGATTCAGGCCGGAATAGACGCCCTTATCCTGGGCATTCCCCTGAACGTGGCGCAAGAATGGGGCGAAAGGCGCCATCGGTGATGCACTGCCTTCTGAGACCGAGTAATGTCTCTCACGGCCCAGACCACTACCGTCCGGTCCCGATCACTCCAGGAGGAAAAGTGGCCCAGAAGATCACGCTTGTCGACGATATCGACGGAACGCCTATCGATTCCGGTGACGGCGGCACCGTCCGGTTCAGCATCGAGGGAGCGAACTACGAAATCGACCTCGGCGCCGACAACGTCGCCGAGCTCCACTCGGTCCTTGAGAAGTTCGTCTCGAACGGCCGCCGCGTCGGCTCGCGTCCGGCTGCCGCCTCGACCGCCTCCTCCTCGACCAAGAGCGACCCCAAGCAGCTCAAGGCGATCCGCGAGTGGGCCAACGCCAACGGTCACCCCGTCTCCGACCGCGGACGCATCCCCTCCGAGGTCCAGGCTGCCTACCAGGCCGCGCACAAGTAAGACCTCTCGGGCATCCGCCCGAGACGCCGAAGGCCCCCGAGGAGCGAATCCCCGGGGGCCTTCGGCATGGCATCGTTCAGAACAAGCGGGTGTGCGAATCGTCCGTTCCCCGCATCGCCTCGTAGTCGAGCACGACGCAACGGATACCGCGGTCCTCGGCGAGTGTCCGCGCCTGCGGCTTGATCTCCTGCGCGGCGAAGACTCCGGTCACGGGCGAGAGATGCGGATCGCGATTCATCAACTCGAGATAGCGCGTCAGCTGCTCGACTCCGTCGATCTCGCCGCGACGCTTGATCTCGACGGCGACTGCGGCTCCTGAAGAATCCCTCGCGAGGATGTCGACCGGCCCGATCGCCGTCATGTACTCACGGCGCACCAGCGTGTGCCCGTCTCCGAGCAGTTCGATCTGCTCGGCGAGCAGGCGCTGCAGATGCGCCTCCACGCCGTCCTTCACGAGCCCCGGGTCGATGCCGAGCTCGTGCGCGGAGTCGTGCAGCACCTCGTGGATCGAGACCACGAGCGCGTCTCCGGTCTTGCGGTGCGCGACGGTCCACTGCTGCGTCACGCCCGCCGCGCGCGCCTCCGCGTCGGGCTCACCGGTGACCAGCGTGCAGGGCGGGCTCATCCAGTTCAGCGGCTTGTAGGAGCCGCCGTCCGAGTGGATCAGCACGCTTCCGTCGGCCTTGACGAGGAGGAGGCGGGTGGCGAGCGGGAGGTGGGCGCTGAGACGGCCGGTGTAGTCGACGGAGCAGCGCGCGATGACGAGACGCACCCGTCGAGGATAGACGGCTCGCCGTCCGCTCCGGCCGCTCAGGCTGTGCCGCGGGGCGGCCGACGGCGGCCGAGCGGGGGAGCGGGAGCCGGCACGACGAGGGAGGCGCGCAGCGCGATCGAGAAC
>NZ_LIIN01000029.1 GCF_001634385.1 Rathayibacter tanaceti
AGCGCCTCCGCAGTGCCCGCCGTGTCGAGCGCCGCGTCCACGCCCTCGGGTGCCGCCTCCCGAACCCGGCCCTCGAGCCCCGGCCCGTAGCGGAGCGGCTCGGCGCCGAGTCGGCGGACGACGGCCTCGCCGCGCTCGCTCGTCGTACCGAGAACGCGCGCACCCCGCGAGCGCGCGAGCTGCACTGCGAGCGTGCCCACGGCTCCGCTCGCCCCGTGCACGAGCACTGTCTCACCGGAGGCGACCCGCGTCGCCTCGACGAGGTGCGCCGCGGTGGTGCCCGCGAGCAGCAGCCCTGCCGCCGCCTCCCAGCCGAGCCCGGACGGCTTGGGCAGCACAGCGCTCGCAGGTGCGACGAGTTCGGCCGCGTAGCCGCCGGAGACCCGGAACGCGACCACCTCGTCGCCCACCCGCAGCGGGCCGAGCGGCCCCTCCGCTCCCTCGCCCACCGCCGTCACGACTCCCGAGACCTCGCTGCCCGGACGCACCGGCAGCCTGCCCCGGCCGAACACTCCGCGGAGCGTCTTCGCGTCAGCCGGATTCACGCCCGCCGCCCGCACCGCGATCCGCACCCGCCCGGCCCCCGGCTCCCCCGGATCGACCTCGACGGCGCGCAGCGCCTCCGGCCCGTCGAACCCCTCGGCCTGCATCGCCACGACCATGTGCCCCGCCTCCCGTTCCCGGCGCCGACGCGCCCGAGCGCGACGCTAGCAGGCACGGGTCACGGCTGTGGGCAGCGCCGCTCGATGGCGCAGTCCCGTTGCCGCTTGATGTCGTCATCCGGTGACGAGGATGCTGGCGGCGGCTTCGATGACGTCGTCGGTGATGGTCTCGAGCTGGTTGATCTTCAGCACGCGCTGGATCTGCGGGAAGAGCCGTTCGAGGAGGCGGAAGTTACCGCGGGTGATGCGTTGGATCGCGGCGATGGCTTGGGCGTCGGTGAAGTCGTCGGGGTTCAGGGTGTGGCCGAGGCGTTTCCAGTGGCGGTCGAGGACGAAGAGGAGCTCGTCTTGGCCGAGGGTGCGGTAGCGGCGGGCGAAGCCGAGGCGGCTGTAGAGCTGGGGGTAGTGGCGGAATCGCTGGTCGATGCCGGGCATGCCAATGAGGATGATCGCGAGGTGCTCGCGGTCGCGCCGATCGCCCAGGAGCTCGAGCGCGGTGGGTGTGAGGCGTTCGGCTTCGTCGATGATCAGCAGCTCGACCCACCGGCGTGAATCGCCACCGGTGCCGGTGATCTTCCCGATCGTGCGCTGGTGGTCCTCGATCCTGATGCTGTGGAGTTGCCCGTTCAGCGGCGGCCTTCTGTGATCGCTCCGTGGCGCGTCGGGACCGATGGTCCGCGCCCTTTAGCCCTTCTCCGCGCCTTCGGTGGTGTTCATGATCCGCTTCTGGAAGACGAAGAACAGGACTGCGACCGGGATCGACATCAGCACGGCGGCAGCTAGCTGGAGTGGGTACTGGTTCCCGGCACCCAGCTGCCCCGAGACAAGGGAGGCAACGCCTGTGGTGAGCGTATTGAGGTCCGGACTCTGCCGCGAGACGACGAAGTGCGAAAACTCGTTCCACGACCCCTGGAAGGAGAGGATCAGCAGCGTGATGACCGCCGGTCGGGCCATGGGCAGCACGATCGACCAGAAGGTGCGGAAGATGCCGGCACCATCGATGCGCGCCGCTTCCTCGATGGAGGCGGGGATCGAGTCGAAGAACTGCTTCATGATGAAGATCCCGGCGGCGTCCGCGAGGAGCGGGATGATCATCCCGGCGTAGCTGTCGTAGAGGCCTAGCTGCTTGAGGATCAGGAAGCGCGGGATTAGCAGCACCACGGCGGGCACGCTCATCACGCCGATGAAGCCGGCGAAGAGCAGGTTCCGGCCGCGGAAGCGCAGACGCGAGAGCGCGTATCCGGCGAGGGAGTCGAAGAACACCCGGCCGAAGGTGACGCAGAGGGTGATGATCGTCGAGTTGAGCGCCCACCGCGGAAGCGGGACGTCGGTGAACAGCCGCTCGTACGCGGCGAAAGACCACGTGGCGGGCAGCAGCGAGAGCGGGTTCCCGGTGGCGTCGGCGTCGGTCTTCATCGAGGACGCGATCGAGATGAGGAACGGGTAGATGTAGACCAGCGCGAGCAGGATCAACATCAGGTAGCCGGCGGCGACGGAGGCCCGGGTGCGGGCCGAGAGGACGCGCTTGCGGTGCGGGAGCGGCGCCGGCTCGGGCTCGGGTGCCGTGCGGGGTGCGGTGTCGATCAGGGTGCTCATCGCACACCTCCGGTGGTGAGGGTCGTCGCGGCATCGGCGCGGGCTGCTCGGCGGGAGCGCCGGCCCTTCGACTCGCCCTTCTCGCGGAGGAGCGCGCGCTGGAGCAGTGTGAGGACCACGATGATGAAGAAGAGGATGAAGGCGATGGCCGCACCCTGGCCCCACTGGAGTCCGCGGAACGAGGACTCGTAGGCGAGGTAGGCGGGCGTGAGGAGCGTCTTGCCGGGGGCGCCTCCTCCCGTGAGGTAGATCTGGTCGAACACCTGCCAGGTGCCGATCAGGCCAAGCGTGAGCACGGTGAACAGCGTGGGTCTGAGCATCGGGAGGGTGACGGAGAAGAACTTCCGGAAGACCCCCGCTCCGTCCATCAGCGCGGCCTCCTCGATCTCGCCTCCGACGTTCTGCAGTGCGGCGAGGAAGAGGAGCATGAAGGTGCCGGAGGTAGTGAAGATCGCCATGACGATCAGCACGCACATCGCCACCGAGGGGCCGGAGACCCAGTCCCACCAGGTGAGCCCGAGGGGAGCGGCGCCGGTGAGCCATCCCGGGGCGGAGTCGACTCCGACGAGTCCGAGGAGGTTGTGGAGGATCCCGGAGGAGTCGGCCATCCAGGTGGGGCCGGAGGCCCCAAACCAACCGAGGACCGCGTTGACGACGCCGGAGGCGCTGAAAAGGAACAGGAAGATCACCGTGATCGCGATCGAGGAGGTGACGGAGGGGAAGTAGAAGGCGGTGCGGAAGAAGCCGCGGCCGCGCAAGATCCGTCGGTTGACCTGCACGGCCAGGAACAGGGCCAGCGCGGTTTGCAGGGGGACGACGAGGAGGACGTAGTAGAGGTTGTTGCGGATGGCGGTGCCGAAGTCCTTCTGCGCCAGGCCCGGCTCGGTGAGGACAGCCTGGTAATTATCGGAGCCCACGAACTGAGCGGTGCCACCGATGGGTGAGCCGAGACCGTTCCAGTTGCTCAGGCTCACCCAGAGGGCGAGCACGATCGGGAGGACGAGGAAGACGCCGACGAGGAGGATCGCGGGGAGGGTGAACAGCCAGCCGTAGCGGGCCTCAGAGCCGCGGATCCCGGGGCCGGGGGCACCGGTTCCGGAGGTTCCGCGGCCGGTGCGGCGAGGGGTGCTCGGTGCGGGGCGACCCGCTGCGGCTGGACTGCTCATGGGGTGTCTCCTGGCTTACTTCGCGTTGGCGGTGTCGAGAGCGTCCTGGAGGTTGGTCTGGAAGGTCTCCAGGATCGCCTCGGGGTCGGCGGTGGCGATGCCTTCGAGCGACGCGTTGAAGTCGGTGATCACGGTCGCTGCGCCGGCGAAGGCGACGGGGCTGACGGCGTAGTCGTTGCCCGCGACGAAGGCGGCGTTCTCGGGGTACTTCGTCGCGTACTCAGCGGCGCCGGTCTCGGTCGAGGGGATGACGCCGAATGCGTCGGAGAATGCGAGCTGCTGCTCATCGCTGGTGAGGTAGGAGACGAGGGACTCGGCGGACTCGGCGGTGTCGCTGCCGGCGGGGATGCCCCAGCAGTTGCTGAAGGTGAAGGTCGACTTGCCACCCGGGCCGGCGGGCAGCTCAGCGATGGTGTACTTCACGTCCGGGTAGTCGGCCTTCAGGGCGCCGTTGATCCACGGACCCTCGATGACCATCGCGGCGGCGCCCTTGCCGAACGCCTCGCCCGACCAGCCGGAGTCGATGTCGGCGGGGAACCTCAGCACGCCGTCGGAGAGCAGCTTCTGGACCTCTTGCAGGCCGGCGACGTTCTCGGGGGTGTTCGCGGTGGCGGTGGTGCCGTCCTCGGAGATGAGGGAGCCGCCGGCCTGGTTCATGAAGGTGCCGATGCGCGCGTACTCGGGTCCGAAGGAGAGGCCGGCGACGGTGTCGGTGGTGAGCTTCTGCGCCGCGGACTCGAGGGAGTCCCAGTCGGTGGGGATGTCGGCGTCGGTCAGCCCGGCGGCCGCCCAGAGATCGGTGTTGATGACGAGCCCCAGCGTCGAGAAGTCCTTGGGCTCGCAGTAAAACTGATCGTCGTAGCTGAAGGCGTCCTTGAGGGCCGGGTAGAACGCGTCGGCGTTCTCGGCGTCCTGAGCGTAGGGCTCGAGGTAGCGGTTGCTCGCGTACGTCTGGAACTGGTCCCAGCTCATGTAGAAGAGGTCCGGCGGGTTGTCGCCGGAGAATCCCTGGCCGAGCTGCTGCGTGAGGTCGCTGGCGATGACGGTGTCGACCGTCGTGCCGTTCTCCGTCGCCCAGGCGTCGTTGGCGGCCGTGACCGCCGCGCCCTCGGCGTCGCTCGAGGAGGCGATGAGGACGGTGAGGCCGTCAGAGGAGCCGCTGGCACCGTCGCTGGAGGAGTCGGAGGAGCAGGCCGTCAGGGTGACGAGCATGCCTGTGGCGACGAGTGCGGCACTCCAACGTGCCGTACGGGTGATGTTCATGGCTGACCTTTCATCGATGGGGAGGGGCCGGTAGTAGACCGGGGTGTCAGGGGGAAGGAAGAGTGGTGGGAGTGGCCGAGCCGGGTTCGATGTGCAGCGGGGACCGTGTGATGAGCTGAGGGGCGATCAGACGGTGCGCTTCCCCGGCGGTGAGGTCGTGAGGGATCACGGTCGCGCCGGACGGTCCCAGGAGCAGTTCGAGGGCACCTGCGGCGACTTCGTCCATGTTCTGCTCGACGCTGGACAGGCCCAGGGCAGCGGCGACCGGGGTGTTGTCGAAGCCGGTGATCGCGACGTCGGCGCGGCCGAGTGCAGTGGCGGCCATGAAAGCGCCCAGCGCGGCGGAATCGGAGACGCACACGATGCCCTGGAGGTCGGGGTGCACGGCCAGAAGCTCCGACGTCGCTCGGCGTGCATCGTTGATGTCGATGGTTGCTGTCACCGACAGCGCCTCAAGAGCGTCGGAGTCCAGGTCGGAGTGCTCCGTCATGCTCGCCCACCATCCGGTGCGGCGGTCATCGCCGGTGCCCTGATCGCTCGGCCAGCCGAGGAAGGCGATCCGCTGCAGACCCTCGCCGAGCAGCTGATCGGTCGCGGCACGGACACCGGCGGCGCCGTCGACATCCACCCACAGGTGCTGCGGGCTGTTGACATCGTCCGCTCCCCAGGGTCGGCCGAAGGCGACGAAGGGAACAGCGTTCTCGATCAGCCAACGACTTCTCTCGTCGCCGGCGTAGGTGGCGGTCAGGATGATCGCGTCGACGTCGGCGCCGTCCCGCAGCCGCGCGAGCTCCGCGATCTCCTCTGCCGGCGATGCCGCCGTGTACAGAAGGACGCGAAGGCCGCGCTGTGCGGCGAGTTCCGTGACCGCGTGCAGGAAGCGATCCAAGAGAGTCCCCGAGATGCCGTCGAGGACGGGCTCCAAGCGCACTCCGATCGTGCCCGAGCGCCGAGTGCGCAGGCGACGAGCCGACGCGTCCGGACGGTAGCCGAGTTCCTGGATCGCTCCGATGACGCGCTCTCGTGTAGCGGGCCGGACGATGTCCGGGGAGTTGAGAACGTTGGAGACCGTCTGTCGAGACACGCCGGCAAGAGCTGCGACGTCGGAGACGGTGGGAAGACCGGCCACGAGAGCCTCCTCGAGTTCCAGAGTGGAGCCGAGAAGAATTCGCTCGGCGATGAACGCTTGATTAGAACGATCAAGCCAAGTGGTGGACGGGGCACTTTGGTGAAGTGATCCGATCCACCTTTGCGGTTTGGATCGATCAAATGTTATGTTACCTGTCGAGCGGCGGGTGTCAACTGTCGCGGTCGAGACAGTTCTCGCCACCCCCGTCATCCATCTGCACGGCTCGCCGCGCCCACGATTCACTGAGGAGTCGACTGTGAACGACACCGTTTCCGTCTTGATGACCGATCCCGCCGACGTCTCGCGGGGAGAGACGCTGCAGCCTCTGCTGCACGCGGAGTCGATGCTGCTGTGCGCGCCGGTGCAGATCTGGTCGAGTGCCGACGGGCAGGTGGGCAGCGCTCCCATTCACGGCCTCTACAGCGGAGACACTCGCATCGTGTCCTCGCTGGAAGCGACGGTCGGCGGCCGCAGCGGAGAACACGTCGCCGCGTTCCGCGACTCCGCGTCGACCGAGACCTACGTGTCGCTGCTGCGCCACCTCGACGACGAGGTCGCGGATCCCCGAATGCGGCTTGTGCGCCGCCGAGACGTCGATGGGACCTCGCTGCGCGAGACCTTCACGGTGGAGTCCGCGCGCGGTGAAGCTGTCGACACGATCGTGGAAGTGCGTCTGCGCGCGGACTTCTCTGTCATGCACATCGTCAAGGCCGGCCTCGTCGAGGACATCGATATCGAGGCGGTACGCGGGACCGGATCCGTCACCTGGCGTACGGCAAGTACCGACGCGCGCGTGGACGCGATCGGAGCGGACATGAGCATCGACGGAGCCGAGCTGGTTCTGACGTGGCCGATCACCATTCCCGCACATGACTCGATCCGGCTCGACTGGGGCATCACTGTCGAGGACCGCGAGTCCGTCGTCGCAGCGGCTCCCGGAACACCCCAGTGGCAGGACGTCTCGGTCACCAGCGGCGACTTCCGCCTCGCGCGATGGGTGCACACGGCACTCGAGGACCTGACCGGCCTGCGCATGGTCACCACAGCGCGCCCCGACGACGTCTTCCTCGCTGCTGGGGCACCGTGGTTCTTCACCCTTTTCGGGCGCGACTCCCTCTGGGCCGCGCGCATGCTCCTTCCCCTCGGCACCGACCTCGCAGCCTCCACACTGCGGGTCCTCGCTGGGCTTCAAGGCACCGAGACCGACGCGGAGACCGCCGAGCAGCCCGGCAAGATCATGCACGAGCTGCGCCCCCAGGTGCTCACCATCCCCGGCGAGGACGTCTCGCTACCGCCGCTCTACTACGGCACCGTCGACGCGACTCCGCTGTGGATCACGCTCCTGCACGAAGCGTGGAAGTGGGGCCTGCCCGACGCAGAAGTCGAAGCACTCCTGCCCCACCTCGACGCCGCACTCGCGTGGCTCCGCGATCATGCCGACAGCGATGGCGACGGGTTCCTCGAGTACATCGACACCACCGGCCATGGCCTCGCGAACCAAGGGTGGAAGGACTCCGGCGACTCGATCCAGTGGCAGGACGGGACTCTCGCCGAAGGCCCGATCGCCCTCTGTGAGGTGCAGGCGTACGCGTACGAGGCGGCCCTCGCCGCCGCCGAGCTCCTTGAGCACTTCGGACGCCCCGGTAGCGAGTGGACCGACTACGCAGCCGCCATGAAGGCGCGCTTCGCGGACGCGTTCTGGATCGAGGACGGCAACGGCGGGTATCCCGCGATCGCGCTCGACGCACACAAGCGTCCCGTCAACACCGTCACCAGCAACATTGGCCACCTTCTCGGCACCGGCATCCTCACCACCGAGCAGAGCGCGCGCGTCGCACAGCTGCTCGTCTCGTCAGAGATGAACTCCGGCTTCGGGCTCCGTACGCTCTCCACCGACGCGACGGATATTGGCCACTCTCTTACCACGGCGGCTCCGTCTGGACTCACGACACCGCGATCGCCATCACCGGCCTCGCCCGTGAAGGGTTCGACGGAGAGGCTGCCACCCTCGCGCAGGGGCTTCTCGCTGCCGCCGAAAGCTTCGACTACCGAGTCCCCGAGCTGCACTCCGGAGACTCCGCGTACTCCTTCAAGGCAGCAGTGCCCTACCCGGCCGCCTGCCGACCGCAAGCGTGGTCAGCCGCGGCATCTGTCGCCGTACTCGCCGTCGCAGCCGGCCTCACCCCCGTCGGCCTGCCTGCCAGAGCCAACCCCGGCATCGCGGGAACGATCTCGTTGAACTAGTCCTGGTCCGACCTGTGCCGCCGAGCGCAGCCTTCGAATGCGCGATGCTTCATAGTTCCGTCCATCTCAGGAATCTGTGCCTTTCTGGGGCAGTGGTCCGTGTCGGCGGGGATCCCGGCGGGGGTGACCTGCCAGGTGGCGAGGAGGCGGATCGCGTCCTCGTGCGGGGTCCCGGGAGCGGGCTCGTAGACGAGCAACGTCTGGCCCTCATCGGGGCCCAGGGTCCATGACCGCATACTTCAACCGCAGGCCGCCGACGACAAATTCGGCTGGACTGGCCGGGGGTCAAAGCGTCTGGCCAGAAACCCAGACCGGTTCAGAAATGAGTTGTGAACCGGTCCGGACGTCCGGAAGCGTGGGGCGGTGATTCCGCGGGAGGATTCAGGGGCGGACGAGCACCTTGAGTGCCTCACGGTCAGCCATCGCCTGGTAGCCGGCGGGCACGCCATCGAGGTCGACGGTACGGTCGAAGACCTTGCCAGGCTCGATTCTGCCGTCGAGGACGAGGGGCAGCAACTCGTCGATGTAGGCACGGGCAGGCGCGACGCCACCGGTCAGGGTGACGTTGGCCATGAAGGGCCCGAAGCCGAAGGGGACATCCTCGAACTGTGGTGCGCCGACGCGGCTGATGACGCCGCCGGCGCGGACGATCGCGAACGCGGTCTCGAGGGCGGGCTTCAGCCCGACCGCCTCCAGGACGACATGGACGCCGTCACCGCCGGTGAGATCCCTCACAGCGGCGATGGCGTCGTCGCCGCGCTCGGCGACGACGTCGGTGGCGCCGAACTCGCGGCCGAGATCGGTGCGGGACTGGTGGCGGCCGAGGAGGATGATCCGCTCGACGCCGAGCAACTTCGCCGACAGGACGGCGGAGAGGCCCACGGCCCCGTCACCGATCACGGCGACGGTCTTGCCTGCACTGACGCCACCCATCTTGGCGGCGTGGTAGCCGGTCGACATCACGTCGGACAGGCTCAGCAGCGACGGGACGAATGTCTCGTCGAAGCCGGCGGGGACGGTGACGAGGGTGCCGGTGGCCTGGGGCACGCGGACCTTCTCGCCCTGGCCGCCGTCGACGCCGTCGGAGCCCCAGTGGGCGCCGTGACGGCAGGAGGTCTGCAGGCCTTCCTGGCAGAAGTCGCAGGTGCCGTCGGAAGCGACGAACGGGGCGATGACGAAGTCGCCAACGGCGACGCCGGTGACGTCCGCGCCGATCTCCTCGACGACGCCCACGAACTCGTGTCCCATGCGGGCGGGCTCGCCGTCGTGCTCCTTGGAGGCGTAGGGCCACAGGTCGCTGCCGCAGATGCAGCCGGCGACGATCTTCACGATCGCGTCGGTGGGTTCGAGGATCTTGGGGTCGGGGACGGTTTCGATGCGCACGTCTCCGGCGCCGTACATGAGTGCTGCTCGCATGACTTCTCCTTCAGGTGATGGAACGGGGAGGCGTCCGGTTCTCGGAGTCGTGGACTTCGGGAGCGGAGCGTCTGTGGGGCTTGCTTCGGTTGTGAGGCTTCAGGCCTCGGGGATGTCGCGGCTGTAGGCCTCGAGGGTCACGGCTTCTGGTGCCGGACCGCCGCGTGTGCCGGTGTCGAGGTCGTTGATGGCGGAGAGCTGCTCGGTGGTGAGTTCGAAGTCGAAGACGTCGAAGTTCTCGGCGATGCGGGTCGGCTTGGTCGATTTGGGGATGACCGACCGGCCTGCCTGGATGCCCCAGCGGAGCATGACCTGCGCCGGGGACTTGCTGTGCGCCTCCGCGATCCGGAGGATGGTGGAGTCTTCGAGCGCGCTCTTGTCTGAGTCGCGGTAGTGGGTGATGCCGCCGATCGGTGACCATGCCTGCGTCAGGATGCCGTGTTCGGTGCCGTATGCCTGTAGCTCCTTCTGCTGGAAGTACGGGTGCAGCTCGATCTGGTTGACGGCCGGCACGATGCTGGTCTGCTCCAGCAGCGCGGTGAGGTGCTCGGGCATGAAGTTGCTGACCCCGATCGACCGCACCCGGCCGTCTGCGAGGAGGCTCTCGAGGGCCTTGTAGGCCTCGATGGTGAGGTCGAACCGACTCGGCAGGGCCTGATGCAGGATGAGCAGATCGATGTGGTCGAGACCGAGCTTGGCCGCGCTCTTCTCAAAGGCGTGCAGGGTGGCATCGAAGCCGTAGTCACTGATCCACACCTTCGTTTCGACGAAGACGTCAGCACGGTCGACACCGGAGGAGCGGATGCCTTCGCCGACTTCCTTCTCGTTGCCGTAGGCGGCGGCGGTGTCGATGTGGCGGTATCCGCTCTGGAGCGCTGAAGTGACGGCGGCGGTGGTCTCAGCGGGGGGAGTCTGGAAGACACCCAGGCCGATGGCCGGAAGCTCGACGCCGTTGTTGAGAGTGAGGAGGGGGGATGCGGTCATGAGGACTCTTCTTTCTCCGAGTGTGAGACGGGAGTGCTTAGCTCTTCAGCGCTGCGGCGGATTGCGTGGCCTTCTTTGCGGTGAGGGCTAGGACGATGCACGGTACGGCGGCGGCGGCGGCGAGGATCAGGCCGATTCCCGGTACCCCCTGCTCGGCGAAGCTTGAGGCGAGGGCGACGCCTCCGAGGCCGGAGCCGATCGCGATGCCGACGTTAAAGAACGAGTTGCTCAGGGCGATGGGGAGCACTCCGTCGGGACCTGCGGTGCGCAGGGCTTCGGAGACGAGGATGGGGGTTCCGGCGAAGCCGAAGAGGCCCATCAAGGTGAAGAACACGGTGGCGATGGCGGGGTTTCCGCCCCCGACCAGGAGCACGGCCATCGTCACGATCAGGCCACTCACCGTGACACCGATGACGGTGTACGGGTGTCGGTCACCGAACCGGCCGCCGAGGGTGGTGCCGGCGAGGGCTCCGATTCCGTAAGCGATCATGATGATGGGGACGATTGCTTGGGCGATGCCGGCGCGCTCAGTGAGTTGCGGGGCGATGTAGCTGTAGACGCCGATGAAGGATGCCTGAATGAGGGCGGTCGCTGCGTAGATGGTCCACAGGCGGGCGCTGCGGAGTCGGCGGAACTCGGCGCGGAGGTTCGCTCCGGGTTCGGCGTTCTCAGCTCTCGGAAGTACCTTCCAGAGCAGAACGGCGCAGCCTGCAGCGAGGATGGCGAGTACCCAGAAGGGACCCTGCCAGCCGAGCACCTGGCCGGCGGCCGTGCCGATGGGGACGCCGAGAACGGTCGCGAGAGTGACACCGCCGACCATGATTCCCATGGCCTTCGCTCCGGCCTCGGGTCCGGCCGCAGCGGCTGCGACGACTGCGCCGATCGCCCAGAACGTGCCGGTAGCGATGGCGGCGACGAAGCGGGCAACGAGCACGACCGCGAACACGTCCGTGGAGGCCGCGACGACGTGCGCGACGGCGAACAGCAGCAGGGCCGCGATGAGCGTCGCCTTCCGGGGAAGGCGGAGGGTCGCAACGGCCATGACGGGTGTTCCGATCACCATTCCGAGCGCGAAGACGGTGATGAGGAGACCGGCTTGAGCGATCGAGACGTCTAGCGATGCGGCGACCTGAGGTAGCAAGCCGGCAACGATCAACTCGGTGGTGCCCATCACGAAGGCGACGACGCCGAGCATCCAGACGACCATGGGCAGGCGCTGCCGCTCTGGGGTGTGGACGCCATTCTGGTCTGCCGCGACGGGCGGCAGCTTTTGGGTAGTGGGCATGACGAAGTGAGTCCTTTCGAGGACGAAGAAAGAAGCTGGTTAGAGCCGAAGCTGGGTGTCAGTGGCCGCGGTAACGGTCGTCAGTGATTTGTCGTAGCCAGCAGGGGCTGTTCGAGGGCGCGCTGGCGCACACCGAGCCCGGTGAGTGACCTGATCACGCTGTTGTTGAGAGTGATCGTCTTAGTCGGGTGGTGTTGCTTGTCAGCGGCGGACGTCTTGGAGGGTTCGGCGAAGGAGTTGGTGCACTTCATCCGAGGTCAGGGCCCTGACCGGGAGTGATGAGAGAGTTTCCTTCGGTTTGAGGCCGTCGAGGAAGATCGTGAGGTAACGGCGGTACAGCTCGGCCGCTGGTGAATCAGAGTCGGGGCCGTGTTGTCGGGTGGTCGCTGCGATCGAGACAAGTCCGATCTGGACGAACACCAGATCGGTGCCTGTGACGTCAGGGCGAACGACCCCATGTTCGATCGCCCGGTCCATCAGAGCATCCACGAGGGGAGCAAGACGGTCGCGCTGTGTGTCGAGCTGAGCTGGGGTCCGCTCTTGTGCAGCCATGATCTGACCGAGCGCGCGGTCACGCACCTGGATCTCCAACGCCGATTCGAGGTAGTCCACGACGCTCTGCCACGGATCAGGATTCGCCAACGACGTGCGAAGGATCTCTTCGATGTCGTCGACCTGCTGGACCATCACCGCTTCGAGCAGTTCTTGCTTGTTGGCGAACCGGCGGTAGGCCGTCCCCACACCGACTCCGGCATGGCGGGCGACATCGTGAAGCGTGGCGCCGGTTCCATGCTCGGCGAACACCTCCCGAGCTGCTGCGAGCAACCTCATTCGGTTGTCCTCAGCATCTCGCCGGAGGCCCGGTGTGTCGTCCATGGCTTCAAAGTAGCACAAGCGGACACCGAGTGTCCACTTGGGTGGTGCCTCGTATGAAGATGTCGTTCGTCGGCATGGCGGCGTTGGCGCAGGTGGAGCTCGAGATGACGCGGGAGTCGATCACCGGTTCGGTGTCGAAGCATCGCGCGGCAGGGATGGATTCGTCGGCCTGAGTCGGGCCTCCACCAGCAGCTGGGTCGAACATGCAGCCCGACCGATGGGTATCGGCGAGCCGGCCGCGCACGTCGCGCGACATGCCCGTGACGAGGGCGACGCTCTACCTCCGCCGTCGGGACGTTCAGAGCCTCAAGGCGGCGGCCGCGCACAACGCGTGTTCCCCCGCCTAGCCAAAGTCCGCGTTCGCGGTTCCCACATGTGTAGAAGGGTCTGAGTCGTAGCCCCCACTGCAACACAGCGCCTCTCGGCTCAGCGGGTAAGGAGGCATGGCGTCATGATGCGGTGTCGGAACGGCGTCATCTAGCGCCGCTGTTCACGGGTCACGGCCTCCCGGCGCGCGTTCACCGTGCATCCGCTGCACCTCGCACGGGCACGGCCCGAGAACGCCCGTTCCCGCACCACCTACCATGGAGGGATGTCCCCGAGCATCCTCGACGAGAGCCCTCCCCGCGAGGCGATCCTCGCGGCTGCCGACCGCCTCTACTACGAGCGTGGCATCCAGTCGGTCGGCATGGACGAGCTGCGGACCGCGGCAGGAGTCTCGCTCAAGCGTCTCTACGCCGAGTTCCCGAGCAAGGAGGCGGTGATCGTCGCGGTCCTGCACGGCCGCCACGAGCAGTGGACCATCGGAGTCAGCGCGCGGGTCGCCGCCGCCGACGGGCCGCGTGGCAAGCTGCTCGCCATCTACGATTTCCTCTTCGACTGGTTCTCGGAGGACTCGTTCCGCGGCTGCGGCTTCATCAACGCCTTCGGGGAGCTCGGCTCGTCGCACCCCGCCGTCGCCCTGCTGGCCCGTGAGCACAAGGACTCGTTCCAGCGCTTCCTGGCCCACCTCGCGGGGGAGGCAGGAGGCGGCGCCGAACTCGCCGCGCAGCTCGCGATCCTGGCGGAGGGCGCCCAGACCACCGCGGCCATCGCCGGCAGCCCGGAGGCGGCTCTGCACGCGCGTCGCGCGGCCGAGGTCCTCATCGACGCCGAGACGCGCGCCTTCGCCGCCTGAACGGGCCCGGTCGCCGCACCCGGACGCGGTGACCGCAGCCTCCCCCTACCGCGCTCATACCTCGCCGCCCCCGGGCGGCCCGACCACCAGCAGAGCCACGAAGACGACCGCGACCGCCGCGAGCACGAGCGCGGCAGCGAGCACCGGTCGCCCGAGCGCCCAGCGAGGAGGCGGCTCGTCGGGCGCCCGTCGCGCGGGTCGGCGGTGGCCTCGCGCCGCCACCCGCCCTCGAGCAGCCCGTTCCGCTCGAACCCCCGCTCGAGCGGAACGGTCGCGTACGGCACGACAGCGCTGACGACCGCGAGCGCGGTCGCACCTGCCGACCAGCGCTGGTTGACCGCGAGGACCAGAGCGGCGGCACCGTAGGCGAGGAACGCAAACCCGTGGATCGGCCCGGCGACGCTGACCGGCCAGTCGCCGACTCCGACCACGTACTTGAGCAGCATGCCCACGATGAGGAGCGTCCATGTCACCGCCTCCACGATCGACAGCAGGCGGAAGAGGCGTCGCGGGGTCATGGGATCGGCTCCGGTCGGGGCCGCGGCGGCGCGGCGCGGTGTCGTTCGAGGGTTGCCAGGAGCCTACGGGAGGCGTGTGAGGAGGAGCCTGGGCGTCGGAGGGTCGTCGGAGGCGCGTCAGCGCGAAGCAGACGAGCAGCGGGTCGCGCGCGAGCGCACGAGCACGTTCTCGGGCTTCACATCGCGCTACAGCAGGCCGTGGGCGTGCAGGTGTACGAACCGCTGCACACCCGGGCGACCGCACGCGGCTCCGCGCCAGAGAGCACGTTCCCGGGCTTCACCTCGCGGTGCAGGATGCTGTGGGCGTGCAGGTGCGCGAGCGCGTCGGCTCCTCCCGACCTGCCGGCTCGTCTCACTGGCGGGCCTCCTTCGTGGCGGAGCGGAAGCGCCGCGGACACGCGTCGACGCCGAGCGTGGCTTCGCTAGATCATCGTGCTATACGTCTGTCTAGACTGTTCCGCATGGATGAGGCGACGCCGACGCGACACGGGGCTGCCCCGCACTCGGGCGAGGCGTCCGAGCCGGGAGCCGTCGAGGTCCTCGCTGCGATGCGCTCGTTCCGCACGGCCGAGGCGGCGATGCGCCGCCGGACCCGAGGCTCCATGGGCATGGGCGAGAACGATCTGCTGGCCGTCCAGTTCTTGATGCGCCGCCAGCAGAAGGGCAGGCATGTCAGCCCGAAGGATCTGGCGGCGTATCTCGGCATCTCCTCCGCCTCGACGACAGTGCTCATCGACCGGCTCGCGAAGAGCGGCCACGTCGTGCGCGAGCCGCACCCGAGCGACCGCCGCGCCATCCGCATCGTCGCGACCCCCACCTCCCACCGCGAGGTCCGCGAGACCCTCGACGAGATGCACCGCCGGATGCTCGAGGCCGCCGAGGCTCTGAGCCCGGCCGAGACGGGCGTCGTCGTGCGTTTCCTCGAGACGTTGCGCGGAATCGTCGAGCGTCCGGCCGACGCCGATCCGCTCCTCGTCCCCGCGGTGTCGCAGGACGAGTTCGCGTCAGCGGACGACGCGCCCGAGCAGCGCCGCGCTTGAGTCGCTCCCGTCGCTCCCACCCTGAGCGTCCACTCAGAGCAGTTCGGCCGCACGGAGTCCGAGGCTGAGAACGGGCGTGATCTCGAGGCCTCGTCCGAGGCTGATGGACAGAAAACGCAGTCCCAGACCTCAGTAGCTAGCTCAACTAGTGGCCAGTCTTTCTAGCGATATAGGGTCGGCTCCGTCAGCCACTCGCTCGTCAGATCGGAGAAGACCATGGGCACCATCCTGTACGGCACGCCTCCTGCCGCCATCGAGGTCGAGGACCGCGCCCTCGCCCATCTCCAGATCGTCGTCATCAACAAGTTCCGCCGCGACGAGCGCTTCCTTCTCACGCTCGATGCCAGCCCCCAGGCCGGGACCGGGCGCCGTGGCATCTGGATGCACCCCACCATCCCGATCCAGTTCGAGTTCAAGGGCAGCCGCCAGCCCACGATCAACCCCGAGTGGGTCGAAGCGCTGATGGAGCGGGCGAACAGCGGTGCGGGCCTGCGCATCGTGGCCGAACCGACCACGACCGCCGCCGTCCCACTCCGCCGAGCGGAGCCCGCGGCCTGACGTCCCCCGACCGAGTAGGCACTCGATCGGCCTCTGCCGCAGCAGCACGACCCGACCCGCCTCCCACCTGGGAGGCGGGTTCTGTCGTTTCCGAACGTTCTCAGACGCCGATAAGCGCGTTCGCAAGTGGTTGACATTCCGTGCGATCGTCAGGAAGACAGCTCTACACTGCCAGTGCGGCGCGAGGTCGTTTCGGCGGGCTCGACCTCTGCGTCGCGTGCATGACCGGACGCCGGTCGCTCGGGCCCCCCTCCTGAGCGATCGGCGGACGGCCGCGCGGAGCACCCGCGCCCTCGCGAGGTCCGCCAGCTCCAGGAGTCGGCGTCATGACCAGCGGCACGAGAATCCCCACGACCGTCGCCGTGCCCGTCCGGCCCGGCGACGTCTTCTACGCCGTCGTCGGACACGAACCCGAACAGTGGCGCGTCGTCGCCGTGCTCGGCATCCGCGTCCTCGCAGAGAGGATCGCCAGCGGCGACCGTCGCAGCTTCACGCTCCGCTTCGTCCGGCACCAGCTGTCCCCGGAGGCCCTGATGCCGGTGCAGCAGGAGGGCCCGGCTGTGGCGTAGCGCGGCTACGGGATCAAACGCTCCTGCCGGTAGCGGTCGAAGAGCGCCGTGAACGAGTCGACGGTGCGGTGGTAGGTCGTGAATCCGGCCAGCCGCGACTTGCCGATGTCGGTGACGACCTCGATCCGGCGCCCGAGATCGGCATCGGTGTGCCACCAGGAGGCGACCCTCGCGAGGTCCGGCTCGGCGAGGTCGTGCTCACGGACCAGACGATCCCACGTCTCGCCCGCCCCGGCCATCTGCTGCTCGAGCGGCTGCGGCTCCTCCCCCGGACCCACCGGCTCGACACCGAAGTACTCCGCGATCCGCGACCACATCCAGCGCCAGCGGAACACGTCGCCGTTGACGACGTTGAACGCCTCGTCGCGCCCGGCCTCCGACGTCGAGGCCCAGACCATCTGCTCGGCCAGGACCGTCGCATCGGTCATGTCGGTCAGGCCGTTCCACTGCGTGCGCGACCCGGGGAACACGAACGGGGTGCCCTGCGCGCGGTGGATCGAGGCGGCGACCGCAAGGGTGAGCCCCATGTTCATCGCATTGCCCACTGCGTACCCGATCACCGTGTGGGAGCGGTGGACCGACCAGCCGAAGCCCGCGCGCTCGGCCGCCGCGAACAGCTCGTCCTCCTGCGCGTAGTAGAAGTTCGGAGCATCGAGGCGCTCCTCCTCCTCGTGGAACGGAGTGTCGGGCATCGCGCCCTGACCGTAGGCCTCGAACGGACCGAGGTAGTGCTTCAGCCCGGTCACCAGGGCCACGTGCTCGACCGGAGCGTGCGCAAGGGCGGCGAGCAGGTCGCGCACCATGCCGCCGTTCACGGCGATGTTCTCCTCCTCCGTCGCCTGCCGCGACCAGGCGGTGAAGAAGACGTGCGTCGGGCGCTGGTCGGCGAGGACCCGCGCGAGGTCGTCGGCCGAGAGGAGGTCGGCGGCGAGCGGAGTGACACCGGGTCGCTCGGCGAGAGGACGCCGCGACAGAGCGCTGACCGCCCAGCCCCGCTCGGTGAGCAGGTCGACGAGGGCGGACCCGCCGATGCCGGTCGCTCCGACGACGAGGGCACGGCGGGAGTCGGACGGGTGGACGTGTGCGGAAGAAGCCATCCCCAGAGCCAACGCTGCTCGGGGCGGAGCATTCCCGCGTCCGGCCGCGCGGCGGAGGCTCCTCGATGTCACGGAGGGACACAGACCGCGCGAGGCCGGGGCGTCGCGAATACCGTCGTGGCGTGCGGCCCGGCCGGGCGCAGCGCGAGAGGAGCCGATCATGACCGTGACCCGAGCAGAGCCCGCTGTCGAAGCGGCTCCCGAGTACGAGGAGCTGGCGGCGAGGTTCCGCCCGCTGTTCGCCGAGATCGCCGCCGGCTCTGCCGGGCGGGAGCGCAACCGCGAACTGCCGGTCGAGCAGATCCGGGCGCTGGCCGCTGCGGGGTTCGGCGCGGTGCGCGTGCCGGTGGAAGCGGGCGGCGCCGGGGCGACCCTCCCGCAGCTCTTCCGGCTGCTGACCGAGCTGGCCGCCGCCGACTCCAACATTCCGCAGGCGCTGCGCGGACACTTCGCGCTGGTCGAGGACCGGCTGCTGGCGACCGACGGGACCCGCGAGCGCTGGCTCCGCCGCTTCGCCGACGGACAGCTCGGCGGGAACGCGTGGACCGAGATCGGCACGGTCGCGATCGGCGAGGTGCAGACGAAGCTGGTCCCGGTCGACGGCGACCCGACTCGCTTCACGGTCACGGGAGCCAAGTACTACTCGACGGGCAGCATCTTCGCCGACTGGATCGACACCTTCGCGCAGCGCACCGACACCGGTCAGACGGTCATCGCGATCGTCGACGCACACCAGGGCGGGGTCGAGCACGCCGACGACTGGGACGGATTCGGGCAGCGCACGACCGGCTCGGGCACCACCACCTTCACGGAGGCGGTCGTCGCCGCGGAGGACGTCATCGACTTCGCCACGCGGTTCCGCTACCAGACCGCTTTCTACCAGGCCGTGCTGCTCGCGGTCCTCGCCGGATCGATCGCGGGGGCCGAGCGTGAGATCGCCGCGGAGGTACGGGATCGCAGGCGGATCTTCTCGCACGGCAACGCCGACTCCTTCGCGGCGGATCCGCAGATTCTGCAAGTGGTGGGGCAGGTCTCGGCGGCGGCGTACGCGGGGTCGGCGATCGTCGAGCGGGCGGCGCAGGCGCTGCAGCGCGCGCACGACGCGGCCCTCGGCGACGACTCCGCGGAGGACGAGCGCCTGAACGACCTGGCAGAGCTGGAGTCGGCGCAGGCGCAGATCGTGCTGACACAGCTCGCGACCCGCGCAACCTCCGACATCTTCGACGCGCTGGGCGCCTCCGGAGTCAGCACCCGCAAGAACCTCGACCGGCACTGGCGCAACGCCCGCACGGCCGCGAGCCACAACCCCTGGGTGTTCAAGGCGCGGATCGTGGGCGACCACGCCGTCACCGGCGCGGTGCCGCCACGGGTCTGGTCGATCGGCGCCGGACCGAGCACGGCCTCCTCCCACTGACTGACGGCCACCTGGCGAGAGGACACGGAACGGGGCCCGCTCGGCCGCCCGCTGCCCTCACGCGCCGCTCCCGGCCGGGGAGAGCGCGGGACGTCACGACAGAAGAGGGAGGAGGCGGGCAGGAGGCGGCGCACGGGGTAGCGTCGTCGGGTGCGATTTCCGTGGCGGTCCCGAGACCGCGAGACGCTGCCGCGCGACGTCCTCGTGCTGGGAGTCGTCGCGTTCTTCGTGATGCTGGGCTTCGGCGTCGTCGTGCCGGTGCTGCCCACCTACGTCCGCAGCTTCGGAGTCGACTACACGGCGGTCGGCGCGGTGGTGTCGGCGTTCGCGCTGATGCGGCTGATCGCGAATCCTTTCGTCGGGCCGGTGGTCGACCGGTTCGGCGAGCGGCTGGTGCTCGCGACCGGCATCGGCATCGTCGCGCTCTCGAGCGCGCTGGTCGGGCTCGCCGCCGACTACCCGCAACTGCTCGTGCTGCGCGGGGCGGGCGGAGTCGGTTCCGCGATGTTCTCGGTCGCGGCGATGACGCTCCTCCTGCGCACGGCCAGCCCGGAGCGGAGGGGCCGCTCGATCGGCTTCTACCAGGGCGGGTTCCTGCTCGGCGGCATGGCCGGGCCTGCGGTGGGCGGCGTGCTGACGGCGATCTCGCTGACCGCGCCCTTCTTCTTCTACGCGGGCACGCTCGCGATCGCCGGGCTCGTCGGTCTCGTGCTGCTGCGGCGTCCCGAGCGCGACGCCGTACCCGCAGTCCGCGGTGCCGTGCGCCCGCTGCGCGAGGTCGCCCGTGACCGCCGCTACCAGAGCGCCGTGCTCGCCAACTTCGCTCTCGGCTGGTCGGCGATGGGCGTCCGGGCGACACTCGTTCCCGTGCTCGTCGTCGAGGGGTTGGGCGGGGAGCCCGCCTGGACGGGCATCGCGTTCGCGATCGCCGCGGTCGTGCAGACGATTGCCCTCGCTCCGGCCGGCCGCTTCGTGGACACGGTGGGGCGGCGGCCGGCGCTGATCGGCGGCTTCGCGGTCGCGGCGGTGGCGATGCTCGCGATGCCGTTCGTCTCGGAGCTGTGGCTGCTCGTCGTGCTGCTCTGCGTCTACGGAGCGGCGGCCGCCTTCATGGGCACGGCGCCCGGCGCACTGGTCGGCGATGCGGCGGGCGAGCGCGGCGGCAAGCCGGTATCGGTGTTCCAGGCCGCGTCCGACCTCGGCGGCGTGATCGGGCCACTGCTCGCGGGCGCACTCGCCGACGCCGCCTCGCCTGCGGCGGCGTTCGCCTCCGCCTTCGTGCTGCTGGGCGCGAGCGCGCTGCTCGGTCTGCGGATCCCGCGGGCGCGCGAGGTGTGAGGGGTGGCCGGGACGTCGGCGGACGTGAGAGGGCGACTTCTGCCAGCCTCCCTCGGTCAGCACGCGCGTTCGTCCTGGACGCTCATGACGCTTCTCGGCCGACAGCGGGAGAAGCGATGTCGAGGCGGACCGCTCCCGTCCACCGACCGTTCACCTCCTGTCAGGATGCGGCGGAGGCCCCGGCGCTGCCAGGCTGGGCGGATGACTCCGCAGCCCTCCCGCCTCCGACCCTTCGGCCCGTCGGGTGCCAGCGTCACCCGGCTCACCCTCGGCACCTCGTGGCGGCCCGAGCGCGTCGCCGACCTCGACCGGGTGCCGGCGCTCGAGCGCGTCCTCGACTCCGACCCCGGCTCCCGCCCCGTCTCGGTGATCGACACCTCGAACGAGTACACGCAGGGTCACAGCGAGCGCCTGATCGGCGAGGCGCTCGAAGCGCGCGGCGGAGTCCCCGAGGGCATCACCGTCGTCACCAAGCTCGACCGCGACCCGACGACCGGCAGCTACTCGGCGGAGCGGATGCGGCGCAGCCTCGACGAGAGTCGCGAGCGGCTCGGGATGGACGTCCTCCCGCTGCTCTACCTGCACGACCCCGAGCGGATCTCGTACGACGAGGCCTTCGCCGAGGACGGCCCCGTCCGCGCGCTCGTGGCGATGAAGGAGGCGGGCGTCGCGCTCTCGATCGGCATCTCGGGCGGGCCGGCACCGATGCTGCGCCACTACGTCGACACGGGGCTGTTCGACGCCGTGATCACCCACAACCGCTTCACCCTGGTCGACCGCTCGTCCGAGGAGCTGATCGACGCCTCCGTCGACCGCGGCGTGATCGTGGTCAACGCGGCGGTCTACGGCGGAGGCGCGCTCGCGCGCTGGCCCGAGCCGGTCGCCTCCTACGCGTACCAGCCCGCGCCCCGCGAGATCGTCGACGCCGTCGCCGCGATGGGAGCGGCCTGCGACCGGGCGGGCGTCTCGCTCGCCGCCGCCGCGCTGCAGTTCTCGACCCGCGACCCGCGCGTGACGACGACGGTCGTCGGCGCCACCTCCTCCGAGCACTACGACTCGTTCGTGGCCGACGACGCGCTCGAGATCCCCGATGCGCTGTTCGAGGAGCTGGAGTCGCTCGCTCCGCCGAGCACCGTCTGGCAGGACGCGCCCGGATCGACCTGGCCACGCTGACCCGGGCATACCCGGGCCCCGGGCCCGGTTGCAGCACGTGCCCCCCCTCCGCGAGATGCCACGTGCGTACGCCTTCCCCGGCGCGTCGCGTACCTAAGTGGCATCTCGCAGCGGCGCGGGTGCACTGGGGGCAGCAGGACAGGAGAGACCATGACTGATAGCGCACTGTTCCAGGCGCTGACGCTCCGCTCGAGGACGGCACGCAACCGCCTGTGGGCGGCTCCGATGTGCCAGTACTCGGTGGAGGCGCAGGACGGCGTGCCCACGCCCTGGCACCTCGTACACCTCGGCTCCCTCGCGCGCGGCGGAGTCGGTGTCGTCATCGCGGAGGCCACCGCGGTCGTCCCGGAGGGGCGGATCAGCCCGTGGGACACCGGACTCTGGAACGACGAGCAGCGCGACGCGTGGGCGCCGGTCGTCGACTTCGTGCACGGGCAGGGCGCACTCGCGGGAGTGCAGCTCGCTCACGCCGGCCGCAAGGCCTCGACCTACCGCGAATGGAGCGGACGCGGCTCCGTGCCGCCGGAGGACGGCGGCTGGCCGACCGTCGCCCCGTCGGCCGTGGCCTTCGAGGGCTACGCCGAGCCGCGGGAGCTCGCCGCAGAGGATCTGCCCGGCCTCGTCGAGGCTTTCCGCTCCTCCGCCCGCCGCGCCGTGGACGCGGGCTTCGACGTGATCGAGCTGCACGCCGCGCACGGGTATCTGCTGCACCAGTTCCTCTCGCCGCTCTCGAACCGGCGCGACGACTCCTACGGCGGCCCGCTCGAGAACCGGGCGCGCCTGCTGCTCGAGGTCGTCCGCGCGATCCGCGCCGAGATCGGCGACCTCGTGCTGCTCGTGCGCTTCTCGGCGACGGACTGGGCCGAGGGCGGCTGGACGCTGGAGGAGACGATCACCGTCTCGGAGTGGGCGCGCGCCGAGGGCGTCGACCTCTTCGACGTGTCCACCGGCGGCCTCGTGCACGCGAGCATCCCGGTGGCCCCGCTCTACCAGGTGCCGTTCGCCCGCGACCTGCGGAGGGCGACGGGTGCGCTGGTCGGAGCCGTGGGACTGATCACCACGGCGGAGCAAGCGGAGGGCGTGGTCGCGAACGGCGACGCCGATGTGGTGCTGCTGGCGCGCGAGCTGCTGCGCGACCCGAACGCTCCGGTGCGGATGGCGCGCGAACTCGGCGCGCCGCTCCCGGTGCCGCCGCAGTACACCCGCGCCTGGGGCTGAGCCTCCACAGCGAGAGACCACTTGTGCGCAGGCCTCACGGCGTCTCGCGCGCACAAGTGGCATCTCGCTGAGGCAGAGCGGTCAGCTCTCGGAGGGCTCCTCGGGAGCGTCCTCCTCGGGGTTGAAGTGGGAGTCGCCCGAGACGCCCACCGCCAGCCCATCCTCGGAGTCGGGGATGGTGGCGTCGCCGCCGAGGCCGCCGGGCTTCTTCGCGCCCTCCGAGTCGGAGTCGGCGGGGATGCTGTCCGTCATGAGCTCAGGCCTCGACGTCGCCGCGCCAGGAGCCGTCCGGGGTGCCCTGCTTCTCGATGTACTCCTTGAAGTTGTCCAGGTCCTTTTTCACCGCGTGGCTGCCGGCTCCGACGAGCGAGCCGAGCGTCTCGAGGAAGCCCTTGGGCTCCCAGTCGAGCTGCACGGTGACGCGGGTCTCGGAGGCGGACAGCTTGTGGAAGGTGACGACACCGGCGTGGTCGGTCTCGCCTCCGGTGCTGTTCCAGGCGACGCGCTCGTCGGGGTGCTGCTCGGTGATGTTGGCCTCGAACTCGCGCTCGACCGGGCCGACCTTCACCTTCCACACGGTGAGGGTGTCGGTGACCTGCTGGATCGACTCGACCTCGTCGAGGAAGCGCGGGAACTCCTCGAACTGGGTCCACTGGTTGTAGGCGACGGACACGGGGACGTTGACGTCGACGGTCTCGATGATCTGCGGCACGGTGGTGCTCCTTGCTGTCTCACTCGGTGTGCGGCGTTCCGCTGCTGCGGTCGTCGTGCTCGACGTTAGGCGGGAGCCGCCTGGGAGCGCACCGGGTTGCGGCCTCCCCCAAAAGTGGTAGGCGCAGTGATGCTCGGGAGGCGCCGCGGGCCTGCCGCGTCCCGAGAGCAGGCCGCGTCCGGGCGGTCAGTGCTCCTGCGGGTCGCCGCCGAGCCGGCCGATCGCCGGGAGAGGCCCGCCGTCGGGCACGGGGCTCCTCGGCGGGGAAGAGAGGCGGGGGTCGAGGTTCAGGGTAGCGAGGGCCTGGCCCGTCGAGGGCGGCCGTCCTACGATCGGGCCATGGAGGGCACCGGTCGGCTCGACGAGGCGCAGTCCGCCGTGCGCCTGTACCAGTGGGCGGCGCGGATCCGCGGGTCGTTCGGCGATCTGCCCCTCTGGGCGGTGTCCGGCTGGAGCGGGCCGAGGCTGCTCGGAGAGTGGGTGTTCGCGGGCGGGCCGAGGGGCCTGTCGTTCCTCGCGGGTGCGGCCCTGCCGGGCGCGGCGCTGCCCTCGGTGCAGACGCGCACGACGCTCGGCGACCCGCGTCACGACGTGGCGCTGCTGTGCTGCCGGGAGGAGGCTCCGGTCTCGTTCATGCAGCCGGAGGCGCTACCCGCGCCGACCCGCATCGCCGAGATCCCGGTCGACGGCGCCCCGGAGCCGTTCGAGGTGTGGGAGGGCGCCGGTGCCGTGCGCGCCGCCGCCTCGGTGCGGGGGCACGTGCTCACCGTCGAGTGCCGCGGGGTCGACCTCGATGCGCTCGCGTTCGACGAGGTGGACGACATCGAGCCGTTCGTCGCCGGCTGGCTGGAACTCGTCGGAGTCTCCTCCCCCTGACGGTCGGAGTCGGCGCGGCGCCCGCGTCGTGGCGGCGCCCTGGGCGGAATCACAGCTCAACGCGCCGGTGAAAGGCGGGCACCTCTCACGAACAGGAGGGAACATGAGGCACATGCCAGCTCCCCTCGCGGGTCCCGACCGGTTCGCCGCGGTCGCTGCCGCGGTCGCCGATCCCGTGCGCCGCTACCTCTGGCGGCGCACCGACTCCGCCACCGCTGACGACGCGCTCACCGCGACGCTCTCGACGCTCCGGCGCCGCAGCGACGACCTGCCCGAGGACGACCCTGTCCCGTGGGCGACCGGCGTGGCCCGCCTCGAGTTGCAGAACGCTCGGCGGATGCAGCGTCGCCAGGTGATGCTGGCGCAGCGGATCGCCGTCGTCGATCCTCCGCAGGTGCAGATCGACGACGCCGAAGGCGCGTCCACTGCCGACGAGCGGACACGCCTCGTGCTCGCGCGCCTGCGGGACTCGGACGCCGAGCTGCTGCACCTCTGGGCATGGGAGGAATTCGACGTCCGCGGCATCGCGGTGGTCCTCGGCGTCCCGGCCGACACCGTCTCGATCCGCCTGCACCGTGCGCGGCGCAGCTTCGCAGAGCTCTATGACTCCCTCGATCCGCACCCGCCCGAAGCGACGGGCCAGATGACCGGAACCGACGACGAGGACGCCCGCCGCCTCCTGAGAGCCGTCGATCCTGCGCGCAGCCTCCCTCCGCTCAGCCGCGACGAGCTCGCGGAGCACATCGCGATCGCGACCGGCGCGCGCACGACGCGCCCCCGCCGCCGCTCCCCCTGGCTGATCGTCGGCGTCGGGGCGCTCAGCGCGGCAG
>NZ_LIIN01000030.1 GCF_001634385.1 Rathayibacter tanaceti
GCGGAGCTACTGCCGACGACGACAACGCCGCCCACGGCACCCCCGCGGGCCGTCAGCCCTTGGTGGCGCCGGCGAGGAGGCCGCGGACGAAGAACCTCTGCAGACTGAAGAACACGATGAGCGGCACGATGATCGAGATGAACGCGCCGGCTGTGAGCAGCTCCCACGATTGGCCGTAGGAGCCGGACAGGTCCTGCAGCGCCTTCGTGATCGGCAGCCCTGCTCCCGAGGTGAACACCGTCGCGACCAGGAGGTCGTTCCACACCCAGAGGAACTGGAAGATGCCGAAGGAGGCGATCGCCGGTACCGAGAGGGGGAGCACGATGCGGAAGAAGATCTGGCCGTGGCCTGCTCCGTCCACGCGGGCCGCTTCGATGACCTCTCCTGGGATCTCCGAGACGAAGTTGTGCAGCATGAAGATCGCGAGGGGAAGCGCGAAGATCGTGTGCGCGATCCACACCTTCGCGTAGGAGCCGTCCAACCCGTTCACCCCGAGCCCGGGGAGGACGTAGAGCCCCCCGATGCGCAGGCCGTCCGAGAACAGCTGGAGCAGGGGCACGAGCGCCATCTGGATCGGCACGATCTGGAGGGAGAACACGAGCACGAACAGCGTGTTGCGCCCCTTGAAGTCGATCCAGGCGAAGGCGTAGGCGGCGAGGCTCGCGATGGTGATCGGGATGAGCGCCGCCGGCAGCGTGATGACCAGCGAGTTCACGAACGCCTTGCCCAGGGTCAGGCTGTCGCCCGAGTTGAGCGCGTTCGTGTAGTTGTCGAGGGTGAAGCCGGGGTTGGCGAAGATCGTCCACCAGCCGGTCGTCTTGATGTCGTTCGCGGGACGGAACGACGAGATGAACAGGCCGAGGGTCGGGATGGTCCAGATGACCGCGATGATCAGCGCGGCGAGTGTGGCGCCACGCGAGGTGGTGGCCTTCTTGACCTTGCCGCTGGCGGCTTCGATCTTCGACTCCCCGCGGGCGAGGCGCCGTTGGGTGGCGCTGTCGACCGGTACCTGGATCGGAGTGGGCGTGGCGCTCATCGGATCTCCCTCTGCTTGGCGAGCTGGCGGGCGTTGTAGACGACGATCGGGAGAACGAGCAGGAACAGGATGACCGCGAGGGCCGCGCTGTAGCCGCTGCGGGCTCCGAGCTGGAACTGGCGCACCATCTCGAAGGCCAGGACTGTCGTGTCGGAGCGGCCGCCGGTCATCGCCGAGACGATGTCGAAGACCTTGAGGGAGGCGATCGAGATGGTCGTGAGGACCACCACGATCGAGGAGCGGATGCCGGGGACCTGGACGCTCCAGAACGACTGCCACGCGTTGGTGCCGTCGAGGGACGCCGCTTCGAGCTGCTCGGTGGGGACGCCCTTGAGGGCCGCGGACAGCACCGTCATCGCGAAGCCGGCTTGGGTCCAGATCAGCACGATCACGAGGAACAGCGTGTTCCACGGCTCGAGGCCCAGCCAGTCGACGGGCGTGCCGCCGAACGCCGTCAGGATGCCGTTGAGCACGCCGATCTGCTCGCCCTGGCGGACGCGTAGAAGAACTTGAAGATGATCGACGCGCCGACGAACGAGATCGCCATGGGCATGAAGACCAGCAGCTTGAAGAACTTCTCGCCGCGGCTCTTGTCGATGAACACCGCGTAGGCGAGGCCGATGGCGGTGGCGGTGATCGGGGCGAGCAGCACCCAGACCACCGTGTTGAGGAAGGCGGTGATGCCGTCGGGGCTTGTGAAGACCCAGACGAAGTTGTCGATCCCGGCGAAGCCGGAGCCGTCGTTCTTCATGAACGCGTTGAACGCGGTCGTGATCGTCGGGTAGATCAGACCGATGAGGATGAAGAACGCGGCCGGTGCCATGAACGCGACCAACTGGAGACCGTAACCCGCACCTTTGCGGGATCGGAAGTCGAGCAGGAACAGCGCGCCGCCCAGGACGGCGGCGACGACTGCGACCCAGATGACGGAGTTGTAGAGGCCGAACACCAGGAGCAGGACGACCGGGAGCACCACCGCGACCGCGAGGCGCAGCACGGTGTACGGGGTGCCGCGCCGGGGGGCGACCTCCACGAAGAAGAGGATGAGCGCGACCACGGCCGCGAAGACCAGGAGGATGATCGGGATCTGCGCGAGGGGGGGATCCCCGCCAGCCATTGGAAGAACCCCGAGATGGTGATGGGAGACATGGACGCCCTTTCGAGTGCGACTCTGAACTCAGCTGAAGCCCCGACCGGGCGGGCCCGCTGCTGCGGACCCGCCGGGGCGGAGCGTGGTCGGAGGGCCGGGCTCCGTGGAGCCGCGGCCCTCCTGCCTGACCGCTAGGAGGTGTAGCCCGCCTGGATCTCCTCGAGAACCTGGTCGGTGCTGGTGCCGTCGACCCAGTCGACGACGCCCTTCCAGAAGCTGTCGGCACCCACGGACTTCGGCATGAGGTCCGATCCGTCGAAGCGGAAGGTGGTGTCGGCGTCCTGGAGGATGCCGATCGAGTCCTTCAGGATGTCGCTGCCGGCGTTCTCGGGGTCGAGGCCCTTGTTCGCCGAGATGACGCCACCGAGCTTGACGCGGCTGTTGGCCCAGTCGGCGCTGGCAGGTACTCCTGGACCTTCGCGGTGTCGGCGTCGTTCGAGAAGGCGGCGACCATCTCGCCACCACCCGTGACGGCCTGGGCGTCATCGGCCTTGGCCGGCGGGGTGAGGAAGGCCCACACGTCGCCGTCCTCGGCCACCTTGGCACCGGCCGAGATCAGGAAGCCCTCGAAGAACGAGGCCTGGTGGGTCAGCGCGCAGCTGCCGTTCGCCACGTTCTGCGCGACGTCGCCGAAGGCAGTGGAGTTGATCGACTTGACGTCGCCGTAGCCCGCGTTGACGAGGGTGGGGTCGAGGAGGATCGAGCCGACGGAGTCGAACGCCGCCTTGATCTTCGGGTCGGTGAACTCGGTGTCGCCCGCGACCCACGAGTCGTAGGTGTCGGCGCCGGCCTCGCGGAGGACGGCGTCCTCGATCCAGTCGGTGCCCGGCCAGCCTGAGGCCTCACCGGAGTTGAAGCCCGCGCACCACGAGGGGCCGCCGGTCTTCTCGGCGATCGTCTTGCCGAGCGCCTCCATCTCGTCCCAGGTCTTGGGAACCGAAACGCCCCACTCGGCGAACTTCTTCGGGGAGTACCAGATGTAGCCCTTGACGGACGCCATCAGCGGCGCGCCGTACTGGGTGCCGTCGACCTGGCCGTACTTCTGCCAGTCCTCCGACCAGTTCTCCTTGACGTTGGCGAGAGCGCCGTCCGGGAGCGGCTGCACCTTGCCCGAGGCGACGGTGTCGGCGAGGAGGCCCGGCTGCGGGAAGATCGCGAGGTCGGGGGTGTCGCCACCCTGGACCTTGATGCCGATCTGCTTCTCGAACTCCTTGTCGCCGGTGTACTTGATGTCGATGTTGTTCTCCTTCTCCCAGTCCGCCCAGGACTGCTCGAGAAGGGTTGCCTCATCGCCGTTGATGGTGCCGTAGACGTTGACGACGCCGTCGGCGGTGCCGACCGAGCCGGCCGAGCCGCCGCCTCCGGCGTTCGGGTCGTTGGGGTCACTGCTGCCGGAGCAGCCCGCGAGTGCGATGCCGGCTGCTGCCAGGACGGCGACCGGGACGGTGATACGGCGGTGCAGGGATGACCGCATGCTTCCTCCTCATTGAGTGGTGAACCAGCCGAGTGAGCCGCTCCCCGCCGACCGGGGTCGGGGGGCTGTGGCGGCTCGAAGCGCGTGTCGCGACGACTCGGATGCTCGTGGTGGCGACGATCGGAGGAACTCCGAGCGGATCACCGGATTGATGTGGGTGGGCTTCCCACGGAGGGAAACCTTTCCACAAGAACGATAAAAGCACAACGTCGACGATAGAGCGCTCTCTCCGATAACGATTCGGCGTCAAACCGCCGATCCGGCGCTCTCAGTCCGCCTCCGAGCCGATCTCGGGGCGACGATCGGCCGACCGGCGGGGTATAACTTCCTGGAACCGTTTCCAGCATCGACGCCGGACGGATCGGGAGGAACGCCGTGCCAGGCATCGAAGAGGTGGCCGAGCTCGCAGGAGTGTCGAAGGCGACGGTCTCGCGCGCCCTCAGCGGCCGGGGGTACGTCTCGGCGGGAACGAAGCAGCGGGTCGAGCTCGCCGCGACGAGCCTGGGCTACGTCGTCTCGGCCAACGCCTCCAGCCTCGTGACCGGACGCAGCAACAACATCGCGGTCATCATCCCGGTCATCAACCAGTGGTTCTTCGCGGGAATCATCGACGGGATCGAGCGCGCGCTGCTCGCCGCCGGCTACGACCTCCTGCTCTACAACATCGACAAGCACCTCGACGCTCGCCGCAGCGTCTTCGAGTACTACCTGGTGCGCAAGCGCGTCGACGCGATCGTCGCCGTCACCCTCGAGATCTCGCCGCACGAGACCGAGGCGCTCCTCGCCCTCGGCAAACCGATCGTCGGCATCGGCGGCCAGCTCCCCGGCATCCCCACCTTCAGCATCGACGATGTGGCCGCCGCCCGGCTCGCCACCGAGCACCTGCTCTCACTCGGCCACGAGCGCGTCGTGCACATCGGCGGCCTCGCCGAAGAAGAGATGGACTTCCACGTGCACACCAAGCGCCGCGAGGGGTTCCGTCAGGCACTGAGAGCCGCGGGCCTCGAGCCCGGCCCCCACGACGTCGTGCCCACGCGGTTCGACATCCCGGGCGGCCATCGCGCCGGGAGGCAGGTCCTCGGCGATCCGAGGACGCGTCCGACGGCGATCTTCGCGGCCTCCGACGAGATCGCCATCGGCATCATCCTCGCCGCGCGCGAGCTCGGCCTCTCTGTGCCGGAGGACGTCTCGATCATCGGCATCGACGACCACCCGCTCGCCGAGCTGTTCGGGCTGAGCTCGATCCGCCAGGACCCGCAGGAGCAGGGCGAGCTCGCCGTCGCGCTCGTCCTCAAGGCGCTGGCCGCCCTCTCGCGGGGCGAGTCCCCTCCCCCGGCCCGGCACACGCTGATCCCGGCCTCTCTGGTGATCCGCACCAGCACGTCGGCGCCGCGGGGCGCAAGAATCGGAGCATGAGCGACTCCGAGAAGCCCACCGTCCGCGACGTGCCCGAGCGATCGCGCTTCGAGATCGAGGTCGGCGGCACCACCGCCGGCTTCGCCGCCTACGAGCGCCGAGGCGACGAGGTCGTGATCACCCACACCGTGATCGACGACGGCTGGGAGGGACACGGACTCGGCAGCGTCCTCGCGCGCGCCGCCGTGCTCACCATCACGGAGGCGGGCGGCACCGTGGTGCCGCGCTGCCCCTTCATCGCGGCGTGGCTGCGCAAGCACCCCGATGTCGACGCCCGGATCCGCTGGCCGGAGGACTGACCTCAGGCGGGCAGAGCCGCCGCGGCCGGGATCTCTTGCAGCGCCCAGGTGTTGCCGTCGGGGTCGGCGAAGAAGGCGTACTTCACGCCGCCGAGGTCCTGCACGGGGCCGACGTCGAGCGAACGGCCGACCAGCTCCTCCCTCGCGGCGGCGATGTCGTCGACGACGAGATGCAGGGAGCGGACGACCCCCTCCTCGGGGCCGGGGCCCATGCCGCTGCCGACGACGATCGAGCAGGCGGAGCCGGGCGGAGTGAGCTGCACGACGCGCACCGACGCCGACGGGCGCACGTCGTGGTCGAGGTGGAAACCGACAACCCCGGTGTAGAACGCGACCGAGCGGTCGACGTCGTCGACGGGGAGGGGGACGAGCTCGAGTCGCATCTGCACGCGACCAGGGTGCCGCGCTGGCGCGCGTCTGACAATGTCTGGCGGTGGGGAGTGCTGAGCCGTGTCGCGGTGTCAGTCGCTGTCGGACGCTCAGCGGGCGTTGATCGAAGAGCTGCTCCCGGCTCGGGCGGGGCGGCCCTTCTCGGCCCAGCGGGGTGCTGGTCGAGGGCACCGTCTCACCGGATGATCTCTGGAGCCGAGCGACCGGGTCGCAGATTCAGAGCGGCCGGACGCGGTCGAAGGTGATGTCCAGACGGCTGGGACCTCGGAGGAGAGGGTTGCGGCGGTAAGGAGGAGGGTCGTCGACGAGGCGCACGTTCTCGAGTCGGGAGAAGAGTTCCGCCAAGGCGATCTGGGTCTCGAGTCGGGCGAGCGGTGCTCCGAAGCATGAGTGGATCCCGGCTCCGAATCCGAGGTGGTCCCTGTTCTCGCGGGTGGGGTCGAACCGGTCAGGATCGGCGAAGTGGCGCGGATCACGGTTCGCCGCCGCCCAGGCGATCCAGACCGGAGACCCCTTGGTGATGGTCGCGTCGCCGACGCGCACATCGTCGAGGGCGACGTACTTCGGTGTGACTTGGGCTGGCGGCTCGAGTCGGAGCAGCTCCTCGAAGACGAGGGGCATGGTGCTCGGATCCGCGCGGAGCCGTGAGAGCGCCTCCGGGTGGCGAAGGAGCGTCAGCGCGCCGTTGGCGATCATGTTGACCGTCGTCTCGTGCCCGCCGATCAGCAGCATGATGGCCGTGCTGATCATCTCGCTGGACGACATCGTCCCGTCGGGGCCGTCGTCGTTGACCAGCCCGGACAACAGGTCTCCCTGCGGCGTTCCGCGACGGACCTCGGCGAGGCGGGTCAGGTAGGCGCCGAGTTCGCAAGTCGCCGCGGACGCCTCCTCCTGGAGAGCATCAGCCTCTTCGGGGGTCGTCGCTTCGGGAGGAGCGATGATCGCCATGCTCCAGGCGTGAAAGCGCGGCTCGTCTTCGTGCGGGACGCCGAGGACGTCGCAGATCATCACGACGGGGAGCGGGTAGGCGAACGCCTCGACGAGATCGAGAGTGCCGGATGCCGGGAACGCGTCGATGAGGGCGGTCGCCGTCCGCGTGATGTCGTCGCGGAGGGAGTCGACGTAGCGGCGTGATTCGGAGGCCCGAAGTGCCTCATGGTCTGGCGGCGGAGCCGGTCGTGGTCGGGCGGGTCCTGCATCACGAACGCGGAGGTGAGTCCGGGGTCGGCGTCGCCGTCACGACCCGCGAGCAGATTGGAGCTGATGCGGGGGTCGTGGACGACCTGGAGGATCTCGTCGTAGCCGGTGATGAGGAAGGCTCCGTCGTCGAGGCGCTGGACGGGCTCGGCGTCGCGGAGGCGAGCGTACAGCGGGTAAGGATCGGGTCGACTGTCGTGGTCCAGGAAACGGTTCCACGTCGCGGTCGCAGCGGAGGAGCCTCCGGTGACGGGGCAGACCGAGCCGGGTTCGGGAGACGTGTTCACTATTTCGTCCTCTCATCGGAGTTGCTGGAGACGGTGTCAGGGCGGACGGAGCGAGAATGCGGGCGGACCCCTCGGTCGTCGCCAGACGGAGTGTCGATCGTCCGGCCCGTCGGCGGGAATGCCGCCCCGTCGCCGATCTGGCGCCGGTAGTGCTCGAGCCACTTCACGTGGTCGAGGGCCGTGGCACCGACCATCCGGTCGCCGATGCCGTAGACGGCCACGAACGCGCGCTGACCGAGGGACCCTTGCGCGATCACCACGCTGTCCGCCGTCTCAGGCGTCCCCACCGACTTGATCACGTGGCCGAACTGATTCGACCAGAACACGGGGATCTCCTCGTGACGAGCCTGCCCGTCGGTCCTCATGTTGCCGGCAGCGATGGTGGCCTGGCCGACGGCGTTCCCCCAGTGCTCGACGGAGATCCGGCGGCCATCGCCCGAAGGGTGCGGGAAGGCCGCGACGTCGCCGGCGACGAAGACACCGTCGACGATGCTGCCGTCGCTGGCCAGCGCACGGCAGGAGGCGTCGCAGTCGACTCCGAGCGGTCCGACGGACAGCCCCGACCCGCTGAGCCATTCTGCGTTCCGCAGGGCGCCGATGGCGACGACCACGACATCGACGCTCAGCTCTGTCCCATCCGAGAGCACGGCACCAGTGACCGCCCCCTTCGCGTCCGATTGCAGACTCGAGACGGTGACGTGCGACCGCAGGTCGACACCGTGTTCGCGTTGCACGTCGGCGAGGACGTGAGCGACGGTGTCGCCGAGGGCTCGGGCGAGAGGCGCGGAGCCTCGATCGACCAGAGTGACGGGGATGTCGAGGCGTCGGCAGGCCGAGGCGATCTCCGAACCGGTGAATCCTCCGCCGATGACCAGGACACGCCGTGGGCCCGCGGCGAGACGGGCACGCAGACGTGCCGCGTCGTCAGCGGTCCGGAGGGTGTGGACACCATCCATGGCCGCCTCATGGGCCACGGGCCACGGTCGGGCTCGGGTCCCGGTGGCGATGAGCACCCGGTCGTAGGGCACTCGTTCCCCGTCCGCGAGGACGACCTGGCGCGCGCTCACATCGAGGCCGGTCGCGCCCACACCGAGTCGCCACTGGATGTCCAGGCCGGAAGCGCGAGGGAGGCGGGTGCCGGCAGCGGACGCGGTCCCGAGCAGGACCTGCTTCGACAGGGGCGGACGGTCGTAGGGTTCGTCTCTTTCGTCGCCGATGACCGTCAACGGGCCGGTGAACCCTTCGGATCTCAGGGTCTCCGCCGCGGTCAGACCGGCCAAGGACGCTCCCACCACGACCACGTGATCGGTCTCCGTCAGCGCCGAAGGGGTCGACATCTGACGAAGCGGCCTCCGCTGCTCCCCGGTGAGACGGATGGCCTGCACGGGGCACGCTGCTGCGGACTGCTCGATGCGAGACCGGAACTCGTCTGGCGGGTCGGGGTCGTAGACGAGGGCCTCATCGCCCTCGAACCGGAAGACGTCGGGTGCCAGGAACGCGCACTGCGCGTAGCTCTGGCACGTGGTCATATCGACGGCGATGTGCATGTCTTCTCCTTCGTGTGGGATGCGGGTACGGCTGAAGTGTTCAGGCAACGACGACCCCGTCGACGGCGTCGTGCAGTCGAGGCCCGACCGACGCCGAGCGAAGCGCTCATCACGGCAGTTCCGCCGAGCAGCTCGACCGGGAGCTCGTCACGCATAACGCTGATGCCGAGCGGGATGACACCGGCCGCCAGACCCTGCAGGGCGCGGGCCGCGGTCGTCGGCACGAGGCTCCTGGCCACGGCTCCGACGACCGGCCGGGCGCAAGAAACACGATGCGGAGCAGGAGTGTGCGGCGCTTGCCGGAGATGTCGCCGAGCCGACCGACCGGCGGGGACGGGGACCGCGGGCGTGGCGGTGACCGTCCACGTCGCACCGCAGCCGACGCATCCACCAGCTGCGGAACGAGGGCTCTGCCTGAGGGACACGACGATCCCCGCGACGGCGAGACCTACCGCGACCCGTGCGGGCGGGACAGAGGAAGGCGGAACCGTCGACCTCGCGGTCGGTGTGCTGGTGCTGTCTGCGGGAGCGCTCATGCGTGTCCTCCGGTGGGATGCGGACGCGACGCTGCGTAGCAGGAAATATAAGTCAGTTGCTTGACTGAATGCAAGCGCGCTACTTGACTGTCTTCATGCCAAGGCACACATCCCCGACTCGTCGACCATCCACTGTGGACTCCCCTGCCGAGCGGCCTCGTGACGAGGCGACCGGGCGTGCTGCGCAGAGTCGCACTACGCTGCTCGCGACCGCCGAGCGACTCTTCGCCGAGCACGGCATCGTCGCCGTGTCCAACCGTCAGATCAGCGAGGCAGCGGGGCAGGGCAACAACAGTGCCGTCGGATACCACTTCGGCACGAAGCTTGACCTGGTGCAGGCCGTCGCCCGTCGTCATACGGATGACATCGACCACAGGCGCGAAGAGATGGCAGTGCGCGCGGCAGGCTCCACCGACGTCCGCGACTGGGTGGACTGCATGGTCCGCCCGACGACGGACCACCTCGACTCACTCGAGCAGCCCACCTGGTACGGCCGCTTCGTGGCGCAGCTGATAACGGATCCAGCGCTCACCGAGGTGGTTCAGCAGGAGGCACTGGAGACCCGATCGCTGCAACGAGTCCTCGAGGGCCTCGAGCGTTGCCGACCCGATCTGCCAGCGGACGTGCGCATCGAGCGCGACGACATGGCCCGTCAGCTCATAGTGCACACCGTCGCGGACCGCGAGCGAGCTCTGGCCAACGGCCGCCCCACACCCCGAACCACGTGGTCCGCCGCGGCGACCGGCCTGGTGGATGCCATCACCGGGCTCTGGCTCGCACCGTGGACATCCAGCGACGAGAGCTGACACCCGGACAGACGGGCCTGTGCAGCGGACTCCTCGTCCTCACACGTCAGCGCGGCACGGGCGCGGGCCGCTGCGAGCAGCTCCCGGCGGAGCGATGGACCGCACTCCCGCTCCTCCATCGACGCTCTCTGAGCAGCCGACCACGACTGACGACGCGGCACTCGCCACCGCCAGACGCTGCCGGACGAGCCCTAGCCGCCGGCCGGTCGACCGGATCCCTCGGCGGGGTGCCGGGGCAGCCGGTCGCGGTCGTAGGTGATGGTGCTGTAGCCGTGCGGCACCGGCGACCCGTTCTCGTCGAGGCTGACGAAGACGATCCGGTCGATCGCGAGGATGCTGCGGCGCGAGACCATGTTGCGCACCTCCGCCCGCATCGTGAGCGAGGTGCGGCCGAAGCCCGTGGCCCGCAGGCCCATCTCGATCAGGTCGCCCTGCACGGCCGACGAGACGAAGTCGATCTCGGAGATGAATTTGGTCACCGCTCGCGGGTTGCCGAGCTGGAGGATCGCATAGATCGCCGCCTCCTCATCGATCCAGCGCAGCAGGCTGCCGCCGAAGAGGCTGCCGTTCGCGTTGAGGTCCTCGGGACGCACCCAGCGGCGGGAGCGGAAGGTGATGTCGTGCCCGTCGGCCCCCGCGTGTCGATCCATAGCCGTGGAGCGCGCCGGGTCAGAGGGCCGGCAGCAGGACGTCACGCACGAGCGCGTCGAGCTTCGCGTCGGCGTCGAGGAACTGGCGGAGCGTGCGGCGCACCGCTCCGAAGTCGTCGAACTCCTCGACCGTCATACCGTCTTCGCGGTAGGCGCGGCTGAACTCGGGGACCCGCTCGAGGAGCGTGTCGAGGATCTCGGGAGCGACCGGCACGTCGATGCGGTGCAGATCGACGGGCAGCTCGTTCTCGTTGATGAGCACCTGCCACTCGAACGGCGGCGAGACCACGAGGTCGCCGCCGACGAGCTCGGACCACTGCAGGTGGTTGCGGAATGCCGCCGAGAGGATGCGGGAGCGGTAGCCGCGCTCCTGGAAGATGCGGTACGCCTCCTTCAGCGCCGCCACACCCGCCCACTCGAGCACGCCCGGGTCGACGAGGATGCGGTTCGCGGCGACGCTCGCCTTGAGCCAGTCGTCGAGGCGGCCGCCCATGATGGTGACGACGCTGCCGAACTCACGCTCGGGCTGTCCCTCTGCGGCACGGCGGTCGAGGCCGCGCTCGATCGCCTCGGCCACGGCGACCGCCTGCGCGACCGTGAAGGAGACGGTCGCGTTGATGCTGACTCCGCGGTACGTCGCCTCCTCGATCGCCTGGATGCCCTTCGCCGTCGCGGGGATCTTCACGATGATGTTCTCGGCCAGGTCGAGAAGTGGACGGCCTGCTCCACCAGCGCATCGACGTCGCGGTGCAGACGCGGATCCGTCTGGACCGACAGGCGACCGTTGCGGCCACCGCTCTCGCGGAAGGCGGGCAGCAGCAGCGAGGCAGCCTGGACCGAGAGCTCCTCGATGGCGAGCCAGCCGAGCTCGCTCTCTCCTGCAGTCGGGTGCTCGAGTGCGAGCTCGGCGATGCGCGGACCCCAGATGTCGAGGTTGCGCTGGATGGTGGTGAAGGCGATCACCGGGTTGCAGGTCGCGCCGACGGCGCCGAAGGTCAGCGACCGGCCGAGTTCGATCGGGTCGGCCGAGTCGTTCCAGAGGCTCGTGGGGCTGCCCTCGGCTGCGGCACGCAGCGGGAGGACGGTGGTGGACGTGGTCGAGGTGTCGCTCAAGGTCTTCTCCGTGCTGTGCGGCGCTGGGCCCGAGTGGGCAGGACTCTTCCACCTTATCGCTTGACGTCAGATTGTCCGAACAAAGTAGCGGTGTGCAGTGGCGGGTCCCTCCCCGAGCCCGCTCGTCGAGAAGGAGTCGCTGCCATGAGCAAACGGGGTACTCTCGCCGCGAGCGGCGGCGCAGCCGGCAGTGACCGCGACGGCCGGGTGACAGCACCGGGATCTACTGTTACGTTGTTCATATGTCAGCACATGAGCTGACGGCACCATCCCGTCGCGAGCAGCGCGACGACGACGACGAGACGCCCGGAGCGATCCCGGGCAGGAAGTTGTACAGAGAAGTATGACCGAGCACAGCGCCGCGTCTCCGACGAGCGCCCCCTTCGACCTGATCACCATTGGCCGCTCCGGTGTCGACATCTACCCGCTCCAGGACGGAGTGGGGCTCGAGGACGTCGAGACCTTCGGCAAGTACCTCGGCGGCAGCGCGGCGAACGTGACCGTGGCCGCCGCGAAGCACGGGCTGAAGGCCGGCATCATCACCCGCACCGGCGACGACCCGTTCGGCCGTTTCGTCTCGCGCGAGCTCGAGCGCCTCGGCGCCTCCGCCCGCTTCGTGAGCACCGTGTCCGGCTTGAACACGCCCGTCACCTTCTGCGAGATCTTCCCGCCAGACGACTTCCCGCTCTACTTCTACCGCGCCCCGAAGGCGCCCGACCTCGTGATCAACGTCAACGAGCTCGACCTCGACTCGATCGCCCGCGCCCGCATCTACTGGTCCACGGTCACCGGCCTCTCGGAGGATCCCAGCCGCACGGCCCACCACACGGCGTGGGAGGCGCGCGGCCGCAGCCCGCTGACGATCCTCGACCTCGACTACCGCCCGATGTTCTGGAAGTCGCCCGAGATCGCCCACCGCGAGGTCTCCCGCGCACTCGAGCGGGTGAGCGTCGCCGTCGGCAATCGCGAGGAGTGCGAGATTGCGGTCGGCGAGACCGACCCGCACCGCGCCGCCGACGCCCTGCTCGACCGCGGGCTCGACCTCGCGATCGTCAAGCAGGGCCCGCGTGGAGTCCTCGCGAAGACGAAGGACGAGACCGTCGAGGTCGCGCCCTACCCCGTCGACGTGGTCAACGGCCTCGGCGCCGGCGACAGCTTCGGCGGCGCCCTCTGCCACGGCCTCCTGCAGGACTGGTCGCTCGAGGAGGTCCTCCGCTTCGCGAACGTCGCCGGAGCGATCGTCGCCGGCCGGCGCGAGTGCTCGACCGCCATGCCCTCGACCGATGAGGTCGCCGAGATCGTGAGGAGCATCGAGAATGTCCCTGCCTGACACCGTCACCGCGCTCGACTTCGAGACGCTGCGCGAGATCCGCACCACCGCTCCCGAGACCGTGCTGCCGCGGGTCCGCGACCGGGCCAGGCGCCCGCTACTCGCCGACGACGGCCGCCTCTTCATCGTCGCCGCCGACCACCCGGCCCGGGGCGCGCTCGGCGTCCGCGACGATCCGACCGCGATGGCCGACCGCTACGAGCTGCTCGCCCGCCTGGTCACCGCTCTCGAGCGACCCGGCGTCGACGGCGTCCTCGGCACTCCCGACATCATCGAGGACCTCGCGCTGCTCGGCGCCCTGGAGGGCAAGGTCGTCGTGGGATCGATGAACCGCGGCGGCCTCAAGGGCGCCCGCTTCGAGATGGACGACCGCTTCACCGGGTACGACGTGCCCAGCATCGTCGCGTCGGGCATCGACTTCGCGAAGCTGCTGATCCGGGTGAACCTCGCCGACGTCGCGACGGCCGCCACCATCGAAGCCTCCGCCCGTGCCGTCGACGCCGCGGCGGCGGCGCGGGTGCCGATCATGCTCGAGCCGTTCCTCAGCCGGTGGTCGAGCGGAGTGGTGCAGAACGACCTCTCGCCCGAGGCGGTCATCACCTCGATCGCCATCGCCGCCGGCCTCGGCAACACCTCCGCGTACTCGTGGCTCAAGCTGCCCGTCGTGCCCGAGATGGAGCGGGTGATGGCGTCGACGACGCTGCCGACCCTCCTGCTCGGAGGCGACCCCTCCGGCAGCCCGGACGAGACCTACGCTTCCTGGGGGTCGGCACTCGCCCTCCCGGCGGTCCGCGGACTCGTCGTGGGCCGCACCCTCCTCTACCCGGCCGACGGCGATGTCGCCGCCGCGGTCGACACCGCTGCCGCGCTCGTGCACGGCTGATCCCTCCCCGTTCGAGAAGAGAAGCAGGAACCATGTCCGAAACCACGGGAACCGCCCCGATCCACCAGCTCCCCGTCGTCCCGCACTGGATCGACGGCCGCGAGTCGCCGTCCTCGTCGGGCCGCACGGCTCCGGTCTTCGACCCGGCTCTGGGAGTCGCCACCAAGGAGGTCGCGCTGGCCGACGACGCCGAGATCGCGGCCGCGATCGCCTCGGCGAAGGCCGCCTTCCCCGCCTGGCGGGACCTGTCGCTTGCCAAGCGCCAGCAGATCCTGTTCCGCTTCCGCGAGCTGCTCGAGGCCAAGAAGGACGATCTCGCCGAGATCATCACCTCGGAGCACGGCAAGGTCGTCTCGGACGCGCTCGGCGAGATCACCCGCGGCCAGGAAGTCGTGGAGTTCGCGACCGGGCTCGCGCACCACCTCAAGGGCGAGTACTCGGAGCAGGTGTCGACGGGTGTCGACGTCTACTCGACCAAGCAGCCGCTCGGTGTGGTGGGCATCATCTCGCCGTTCAACTTCCCCGCGATGGTGCCGATGTGGTTCTTCCCCATCGCGATCGCGGCCGGCAACACCGTGATCCTGAAGCCGTCCGAGAAGGATCCGACGGCGGCGATCTGGCTCGCGAAGCTCTGGAAGGAAGCGGGTCTGCCCGATGGTGTGTTCACGGTCCTCAACGGCGACAAGCAGGCCGTCGACGGCCTCCTGACGCACCCCGACGTCCGCTCGATCTCGTTCGTCGGCTCCACGCCGATCGCGCAGTACGTGTACGAGACCGGCACCAAGCACGGCAAGCGCGTGCAGGCTCTGGGCGGCGCGAAGAACCACATGCTGGTCCTCCCCGACGCCGACCTCGACCTCGTCGCCGACTCCGCGATCAACGCGGGCTTCGGATCGGCCGGCGAGCGATGCATGGCGATCTCGGTCGTCGTCGCCGTCGAGCCCGTCGCGGACGAGCTGATCGCGAAGATCCAGGAGCGCGCCGCGACCCTGCGCATCGGCGACGGCCGCCGCGGCTGCGACATGGGCCCGCTGGTCACCGAAGCCCACCGCGACAAGGTCGCCTCCTACATCGGCATCGCGGAGGAGGACGGCGCTGAGGTCGTCATCGACGGCCGCGGCATCGAGGTCGACGGCGACCCGAACGGGTTCTGGCTCGGCCCCACCCTGCTCGACAAGGTCCCCACCTCCTCCCGCGCCTACACCGAGGAGATCTTCGGCCCGGTGCTCTCCATCGTCCGCGTGCAGTCGTACGAGGAGGGTGTGGCGCTGGTCAACGACGGCGCGTTCGGCAACGGGACCGCGATCTTCACCAACGACGGAGGCGCAGCCCGCCGGTTCCAGAACGAGGTGCAGGTCGGCATGATCGGCATCAACGTCCCCATCCCGGTCCCGGTCGCCACCTTCTCGTTCGGCGGCTGGAAGGCCTCCCTCTTCGGCGACACCAAGGCCCACGGAGCCGAAGGAGTCCGCTTCTTCACCCAGCAGAAGGCGATCACCTCCCGCTGGCTCGACCCGAGCCACGGCGGCATCAACCTGGGCTTCCCGCAGAATTCTTGAGCCTCTCTCCTCCTCCTCCTGCGTCGTCGTCGATCGGCCGCGGTCGGCGGGGGCGGGAGGTGGCGTTCCGCAGAGCGTCCTGCGTCCGCGCACGACGATCCGCTGGCACGCGGATCGCCGGTGGCGCTCGGCCCTGCGGGCGAGCGGGCCCGCGAGGGCGAGCGAGACGGCTCGGCCCTGTGGGCGAACGAGGCCCGGAGGGCGAGCGAGACGGCTCGGCCCTGTAGGCGAACAGCTGGGAGGGCTGTGGGAGGGGCGGAATCGGATCTCCGACCACGCTGGACTTCGGACAATCGACGGAAGGACGCAGATGAGCACGCAGAACGAGTGGGTGTTCCCGAAGGGGACGCTCACGCGCGACGGATGGGAGTCCGTCGTCGACGACGCCGTGCCCGGGTGGCAGCACACGGGGCTGCGGGTCGCCGACCTCGCGCCCGGCGTCGAGCTCGCACTCCCCGCAGCCGGGGTCGAGCGGCTCGTCGTCCCCCTGTCCGGATCGTTCACGGTCCGGCACCAGAGCTCGGGCCCGTCGGAGACCACCCTGCTGGAGGGTCGGGACTCGGTCTTCGACGGCCCGAGCGACGTCCTCTACCTCTCGAGCCTCGCCTCCGCGACACTCGAGGGGCGTGGGCGCGTCGCCGTCGCCGAGGCGCCCACGACAGAAGTGCACCCGAGCCGCCACATCGCGCGCTCCGAGGTGCCCGTCGAGTTGCGCGGAGCCGGCCGCTCCAGCCGGCAGGTGCACAACTTCGGCACCCCGCAGGCCCTGGAGGCGGGCCGTTTCATCGTCTGCGAGGTCGTCACTCCCGCCGAGAACTGGTCGAGCTACCCGCCGCACAAGCACGACGAGCTGATCCCAGGGAAGGAGTCGCGGCTCGAGGAGATCTACTACTTCGAGACCGCGGTCTCGAAGGGCCTCGACGCCCCCGTGCAGGCGGACCCGTTCGGTTTCCTCCGCACCTACTCCTCCCCGGCAGGGGAGATCGACGTCCTCGCCGAGGTCCGCACCGGCGACATCGCCCTGCTCCCCTACGGCTGGCACGGCCCCTGCGTCGCCGCTCCCGGCTACGACCTCTACTACCTCAACGTGATGGCGGGCCCGGACCCGGACCGGGTCTGGAACATCTCGGACGATCCCGCGCACGGCTGGATCCGCGCCACCTGGGAGGGCCAGGACATCGATCCGCGTCTCCCGTACGAGCGCCGCTCCGGCGACCGCTGACTCCCCCACCCTCGACGAAGAAGGACACCCTGCACATGAGCACCACGAGGCGGATGACGGTCGGCCAGGCGCTGATCGAGTTCCTCGCGAACCAGTGGACGGTCGACGGCGACCACCGCGAGCGCACCATCGCCGGCACGTTCGGCATCTTCGGGCACGGCAACGTCGCCGGGATCGGCCAGGCTCTGAAGCAGTACGAGGCCGAGCACCCCGGAGCGATGCCCTACCACCAGGCCCGCAACGAGCAGGCGATGGTGCACCAGTCCGTCGGCTACGCGCGGATGCGCCGGCGCCGCGCCACCTTCGCGAGCACCGCCTCGGTGGGACCGGGGGCAGCGAACATGCTCACCGGAGCGGCCCTCGCCACCACGAACCGCCTCCCCGCTCTGCTGCTGCCCAGCGACACCTTCGCGACCCGCGTCGCGGATCCGGTGCTCCAGCAGATCGAGCTGCCGCACGACACCAGCCTCCAGGTCACCGACGCGTTCCGTCCGCTCTCGCGCTTCTTCGACCGAGTGGACCGCCCCGAGAAGCTGTTCTCGATCGCCCTCGCCGCGATGCGCGTGCTGACCGATCCCGCCGAGACCGGGGCGGTGACCGTCGCCCTCCCCGAGGACGTCCAGGCCGAGGCGCTCGATGTGCCCGAGGAGTTCCTGGCCCCGCGAGAGTGGCACATCCGCCGCCCTCTGCCCGAGGCGGGCCCGCTCGCGCGCGCCGTCGCGGCGATCCGCTCGGCGCAGAACCCGATCGTCGTCGCGGGAGGCGGAGTGGTGTACTCCGGCGCCGAGGACGCTCTCCGCGCCCTCGTCGAGGCCACCGGGATCCCGGTCGGCACATCGCAGGCCGGCGGCGGTTCACTGAACTGGGACCACCCGCAGTACCTCGGCGGCATCGGCGCGACCGGCACCACCGCCGCGAACCGTCTCGCCGCCGACGCCGACGTGGTCATCGGGATCGGCACCCGCTACTCCGACTTCACGACCGCGAGCCGCACCGCCTTCCAGAACCCGGACGTCACCTTCGTGAACGTCAACGTCGCCTCCTTCGACGCCTACAAGCACGGCTCGCAGCTGCCCGTCATCGCCGACGCCCGCGAGACGCTCGAGGCGCTGCTGCCAGCGCTCGACGGCTGGCGGGTGCCTGCAGCCTGGGCGCAGCGGGCCGCAGCGGAGAAGGAGGCGTGGGACGCCGTGGTCGACCGCGCCTTCGAGCCCTCCGGGGCCGACCTGCCCGGCCAGACCGAGATCATCCACGCCGTGCAGTCGGCCTCCGACCCGCGCGACGTCGTGATCCAGGCGGCGGGCTCGCTACCCGGCGACCTGCACAAGCTCTGGAGGGTGCGCGACAGCCTCGGCTACCACGTCGAGTACGCCTTCTCGTGCATGGGCTACGAGATCGCCGGCGGCCTCGGCGTGCGACGTGCCGCTCCGGACCGCGACGCGATCGTGATGGTCGGCGACGGCTCCTACCTGATGCTGCACACCGAGCTGGTGACCGCCGTAGCCGAGGGGCTGAAGATCATCGTGGTGCTCATCCAGAACCACGGCTACGCCTCGATCGGGCACCTCTCCGAGACCGTGGGATCGGAGCGCTTCGGCACCTGGTACCGGTACCAGGACGAGCGCGGACTCTTCCAGGGGAACGACGTCCTGCCCGTGGACCTCGCCGCGAACGCGCGCAGCTACGGAGTGGACACCATCGAGGTGCAGCCAGGACCCGACGCGATCGCGGACCTGCGCGCGGCGGTCACCGCCGCCAAGGCCTCCGAGACCACCACGCTGATCCACATCCACAGCGACCCGCTTCTCTACGCCCCCGACGGCGCAGGCTGGTGGGACGTCCCCGTGTCGGAGGTCGCCACGCTCGACTCGACGACGACGGCCCGCGAGGCCTACGTCGAGCAGCGCCGCCTCCAGCGCCCGCTGCTCGGTTGACCCGACCACCCCTGACCGCTCGGCCCACTCCACTCCACCCCAATCAGAAGGACACCGTCGTTCCATGAGCACCGACTCGACCGCCCCCGGCACCGCGCAGGGCCTGCGCATCGGCACCGCCCCCGACTCGTGGGGCGTGTGGTTCCCGGACGACCCGGGCCAGATCCCGTGGCGCCGCTTCCTCGACGAGGTGGTCGCGGCGGGCTACGAGTGGATCGAGCTCGGTCCGTTCGGCTACCTGCCCACCGATCCGCACCAGCTCGAGGACGAGCTCGGCTCGCGCGGGCTGAAGCTCTCGGCGGGCACCGTGTTCACCGGCTTCCACAAGGGCGAGGACCAGTGGAAGCGCGCGTGGGACCAGGCCCTCGACGTCGCGGGTCTCGCCTCGAAGCTCGGCGCCGAGCACCTCGTCGTGATCCCGGATCTCTGGCGCTCGGACGCGACGACCGAGGTCCTCGAATCGCGCACCCTCGACGACGGGCAGTGGACGAAGCTCGCGAAGGGCCACGACCAGCTCGGCAAGGCGCTGCTCGAGGAGTTCGGGATGAAGCAGCAGTTCCACTCCCACGCCGACAGCCATGTGGGCACCTACCGCGAGGTCGAGCGCTTCCTCGGCGAGACCGACGCGGCCTACACGAACCTCTGCCTCGACACCGGCCACTTCGCCTACTACCTGGGCGACGCCGTGACGCTGATCGAGGCCTACCCGGAGCGGATCGGCTACCTCCATCTCAAGCAGGTCGAGCCCGATATCCTCGCCGCCGCACTCAAGAACGACACTCCGTTCGCCACCGCGGTCGCGCAGGGCGTCATGACGGAGCCGCCCCACGGCGTGCCTGCGTTCGCGCCGATCATCGAGGCGGTCGCCGCGATCGACCCCCAGATCTTCGCGATCGTCGAGCAGGACATGTACGGGGTCGACATCGACCTGCCGGGGCCGATCGCCGAGCGCACGTTCCACCACATCTTCGGCTGCACCGCGATGGCCCGCGTCCGCTGACGCCGACACCCCCGTTTCGAAGGAGAATCACACCATGTCCCCCACCGACAGTTCCTCCCCCGTAGGCGACCTCCGAGTCGCCGTGGTCGGCGCAGGGATGATGGGCGCCGACCACGTCCGCCGCATCACGCAGAAGATCTCGAACGCCACGGTGACTGCGATCGTCGAGCCCTTCGAGGAGCGGGCTCAGGCCGCATCCGCCCTCGCCCCGGATCCGTCGGCGTCGCCACTCTCGAAGAGGCGATCGATCGCGACCTCATCGACGCCGTCGTCATCGCCACTCCGGGCCCGTACCACGTGCCGGTGCTGCTGCCCGCGCTCGAAGCGAAGCTCGCGATCCTCTGCGAGAAGCCGCTCACGGAGGGCTCGGACGACGCGCTGCGGATCCTCGAGGCCGAGCAGAAGCTCGACCGCCCCTACATCCAGGTCGGTTTCATGCGCCGCTTCGACGACGAGCACATCCAGCTCCGGGAGCTGATCCGCGGCGGCGAGCTCGGCGCGCTGCTCGGCACGCACCACCGCCACCGCAACGCCGCCGTGCCCGAGACGTACACGACCTCGATGCTCATCAGCGACTCGGTCGTGCACGAGATCGACATCGTCAACTTCCTCACGGGCGAGAAGATCGTGGGGATCGAGGTGAAGAACCTCAAGCGCAACTCGCTGAACGCGTCGGGCTTCAACGACCCGATCCTCGCTCTCCTCTCCACGGAGTCGGGGGTCCTCGCCGATGTCGAGATGAACGTCAACGTGCGCTTCGGCTACCAGGTGAGCACCGAGGCGGTCTTCGAGCGGGGCATCGCGAGTATCGGAGCGACGCGCGGGCTCGTCCAACGCGCCGACGGCCGGATCTCGCAGGCGGAGAACCCGTCGTTCAAGGAGCGCTTCGGCGCCGCCTACGACGCCGAGTTCCAGGCCTGGGTCGACGGCGCCCTGGCCGGACGCCTGGGCGGCCCCTCCGCTTGGGAGGGGTACCTGGCCACCGTCGCCGCCGAGGCCGGCGTGCGCGCGATCACCGCAGGCACGCTCGAATCGGTCGAGTACATCGATCGCCCCGATTTCTACGCCTGAGGAGCACAGTCATGGTGAAGATCGCACTCGACCCCACCCCGTTCCACCACTCGCACGAGCTCCTCGAGTTCCCGCGGGTCGTCGCCGACCTCGGCTACGAGTGGATGCAGCTCACACCGCATCCGGACTTCATCCCGTTCCACCGCCGGCCGAAGGCCGATGACGAGCTGGTCCGCGCCCTCAAGAAGGCGGTGGCCGACGCGGGGATCGGCATCTGCGCGCTCCAACCGGTGTTGCGCTGGTCCTCGCCCGACGAGGCGGTGCGCCAGCACGCGGTGAGCCACGCGAAGCGCGTGTTCCAGATCGCGGTCGAGCTCGGCGTTCCGGTGATCAACACCGAGCTCAGCGGGCGGCCTGAGGCGCAGGAGGACTCCGAGAACTCGTTCTACCGCTCGATGGAGGAGCTGGTCCCGATCCTCGAGCGCGAGGGCCTGACCATGAACATCGATCCGCACCCCGACGACTTCGTCGAGGACGGGCGGGAGGCCCTGCGGGTGCTCCGCGGCATCAACTCGTCGAGCATTGGTTTCGTGTATGTCGGCGCGCACAGCTTCCACCTCGGAGACGATGCACCCGGGATCGTGGCCGCGGCGGGTTCCCGGCTCGGTGCCGTGTTCGCCGCCGACTCCTTCGACCACCACCGCTCGCACGGGCTGCGCTACATCTCGAACCCGCCGGGGAACGCGGCCCGCGTGCATCAGCACCTGCGGATCGGGGACGGCGATGTCGACTGGTCCGAACTGTTCACCGCTCTCGCCACCAACGGATTCCTCGAGCGCGAGGACTCGATCATCGTGTCGAACGTCTTCGCCGAGGACGAGACCGCCGACGAGACGTCCCGCTCCCAGCGGGAGAGCATCGAGCAGCTGATCGCCGCAGCAGTCGGCTGACCGCGGCACCGCTCCGCCGAGACGCCCCGGGGTTCCCGCCCCGGGGCGTCTTCTTATGCGCGAGGTACTTGGTTAGAATGTCAGTACATAACCGACAAGGAGACTCCATGCCACTCGTCCGCATCGACATCACCCGGGGCCGTACCCCTGCCGAGGTCCGCGCCCTGGCGGACGCCGTGCACGAGGCCATCGTCGAGACCTACGGCATCCCCCCGCGCGACCGCTTCCAGATCGTGACCCAGCACGACCCCGGCGAGATCATCGCGGAGGACGCGGGCCTCGGCTTCGACAGGACCGATGACGAGGTGGTGATCGTGCACGTCTTCACCCAGCGCGGCCGCGACGACTCGATCAAGCAGCGCCTCTACTCCCGGATCGCCGAGCGCCTAGGCGGGGTCGGAATCGCCGGCAGCGACGTCTTCATCGGCTACGTCGAGAACGGACCGCAGGACTGGTCCTTCGGCTTCGGCAGGGCACAGTACCTGACCGGCGAGCTCGCGGTCCCGCAGTCGGCCTCCTGACGACCGCGCTCACTCGCGCGGGCCGACCACCAGCCGCTCGTGCATGATCTCGACGGCGCGCTCGAGGACGGTCCGGTCCTCCGGCGTGAGATCGGCGAAGATCGGCGTGAGCGCCTCGCCCAGGTCGGACCGCCAGGCGTTCAGCGCCTCGGCTCCGGCGGGGGCGAGGCGGATCTGCCATGCGCGCGCGTCCATCGGGTCGGCGATGCGGTCGAGCCAGCCGGTCTCAACGAGGTTCTTGACGATCTTGGTCATGGTCGGCTGCGAGACGCGGCTCTGCAGGGCGAGCTCCCCCAGTCGCATCGGCCCCATCGAGAGGAGCACCGAGAGGGTGCGCCACACGGCCTGCGACTCCTGGTTCCCGGTCGCCCGGGCTGCGAGCCGCGTGATCCGGTGGGTCACCGAGACGAAGTCGCTCAGCAGCTCGCTGAGCGAGATCTCGCTGGGCGGGACGTCACGGGCGGGGAGCCCGGCGAGCGGATCGGGAGCGGTCATCGTTCGATCCTAGGGCGCGGCGGTAGCGGCGACGCGACGCGGGGCCAGCACCGGCGCAGGTCGGGAGGGCGGCGGCCCGGAACGACGCAGGGCGCCGCCTCCGAGGAGACAGCGCCCTGCGCGTGCACGGACCGCCCGGAGGCGGATCGGCAGCACCCTGACGGGTGCCGGCCGGAGCCGGCGGGTACTACTTGACGGTGACGGTCGCGCCGGCAGCCTCGAGCTGAGCCTTGGCCTTGTCGGCGGCCTCCTTGTTGACGGCCTCGAGGACGGCCTTGGGGGCACCGTCGACAAGAGCCTTCGCCTCACCGAGGCCGAGGCTGGTGAGCGCGCGCACCTCCTTGATGACCTGGATCTTCTTGTCACCGGCGGCCTCGAGAACGACGTCGAACTCGGTCTTCTCCTCGACCTCCTCGGCGGGGGCGGCGGGGCCACCGGCCGCGGCGACCGCGACGGGGGCGGCAGCGGTGACCTCGAAGACCTCTTCGAACTTCTTGACGAACTCCGAGAGCTCGATGAGCGTGAGCTCCTTGAAGGCCTCGATGAGCTCGTCCTGCGTGAGCTTTGCCATGATTTTTCTCCTTGTTTTTCTTTGTCTACGAACCGCGTGCGCACTGCTTCCCGGATGGGGAAGACGTCAGCTCGCGGACTCCTGCTTCTCGCGCAGCGCCTCGACCGTGCGAACGGCGTTGGACAGCGGTGCGTTGAACAGATATGCGGCACCGAACAGCGAGGCCTTGAAGGCGCCGGCGAGCTTGCCGAGCAGCACTTCACGGGACTCGAGGTCGGCGAGCTTGCCCACCTCTTCCGCGGTCAGCGGGTTACCGTCGAAGTAACCGCCCTTGACCACGAGGAGAGGGTTTGCCTTGGCGAAGGCACGCAGCGACTTCGCGACGGCGACAGGGTCGCCGTGCACGAACGCGATGGCCGAGGGGCCAGCGAGCTCGTCGTCGAAGGACGAGATACCGGCGTTGTTCGCCGCGATCTTGGTCAGCGTGTTCTTCACCACGGCGTAGGTTGCGTGCTCACTGATGTCTTTGCGCAGCGTCTTGAGCTGAGCAACAGTGAGACCGCGGTACTCGGTCAGCAGAACGGCCGTCGAGCTCTGGAACTTCTCCGTGAGTTCGGCAACCGAGGCTTCCTTGTTCGCCATGGCTACTCCTGTGAATTCTCGTGCCGGTAGCCCGAAGGCAGGCAAAGAAAAAAGCTCCGGCGCAAGCGCACGGAGCTTCGGGAGACGCGATGATCGCGGAACTGAACCTCTTGCACCTGCGCGGGCCGTTCGCTTCGCGAATCCTTCGTCCGGCGGCGATCCGCGGGGCCGGGGCCCTGCTCGTGCGCTCACCGGAAACCGGCGGTCTTTGGCTTCGGACAGAGTACGGCGTCGCGGCGCGCGGGCGCAAGTCGAGCCTGACGGTCCTGAGGCGCGATGCTGGAGGCATGACCGGTCCGTCCCGCTCCTCCGATGCCGACTCCGCCGTCGCCGCCGTGGAGGGTGAGCTCAGCACCCTGTTCAACCGCGTGCGCGCGGCGATGCGCTCGTACGCCGAACGGCTGCATCCCGAGCTGACCCCGCTGGGGTACAAGACGCTCTCCGCCCTCGAACGGCGCGGCCCCGTGCACTCCGGTGCGCTGGCCGAGCTGCTCGAGATGGACAAGTCGGCGCTCAGCCGCCAGATCACGGCGCTCGACCGGCTCGGCTTCCTCGAGCGCGCCCCCGATCCGCGCGACGGGCGCGCGACGATCCTCTCGGTGACTCCGCAGACAGCAGAACGGCTGCGCGAGATCCGCAGCTCGAACCAGGCGCTGATGCACGAGGAGCTACGCAGCTGGGACCTCGCGGAGGTCGAGCTCTTCGCCGAGCTCCTTCACCGGATCAACGCCCTCGACATCTGACGCTTAGCATCCCCCCGAGCCGGGGACAATCGGCCGCTGCGGGCCCTCGGACTGCGTAGTTTCGGAGTCGATGGATCCGCACGCACCCGCCTCTCTCCCCGCGTCCCTCCCGGACGACGTCGCCGGGGCTCTCGCGCTCGCGCGCACCCTCAGCACCGACGCTCCCCGGCCCGGCACCGGGCGGACGGCCGAGCTGCACGCTCTGCTACAGCGGCTCGCGCGGCACGACCTCGGCGTCGCCCGCACCGTCGAGCCGCACCTGGACGCG